>JAURJZ010000086.1 GCA_030831965.1 Verrucomicrobiota bacterium | reverse complement strand
TGGTCCAGCACCGGGGCGAGGGCTCGGCACGGGCCGCACCAGCTGGCCCAGAAATCGACCAGGATGACTTTTCCGGGGGCGCTCACGGCGGCGTCGTAGGACGACGCCTCGAGCTCGAGGATCTTGGGGGAGGCCATGAATCAGGCTTGGGTCTTGGAGAAGAGCTCCAGCGCGAGGAAGACCGCGCAGCCCACGGAACCGAGGGCGGCGAGGACATCCAGGGCGACCACCCAGCCGGCATCGGCGGGCTGGGCGACGCCCGTGGTGGGCGAAAGGGAGGCGGGCTTGGGGGCCGAGACCGCGGGAGGACGGGGAATGGCCCCGGCCGCCGGGGGAGGCGGCAGCGGCGCGGCGGGAGGAGGCGTGGGAACGCCGGCTCGGGGTTGGAGCTTAAGCTTCGGGGGCTGGGGAGCCCCGCCCGTGCTATCGGAAGGGGGAGGAGGAGGGGGTACCTCGGTGCTCATGAGCGTTGGATTCGACGGTGTCCCGGACGGATGGGAAGTCAATGCATCCGTGGATTCAGGCCTTCTCCGCGTTCTTGCGAAGCAGGTCGATGACCTCCCGGGCCTCGGCCTCGGCCAGGGTCCGGCCCTTTCGGCCCAGATCCTCGACCGTGCGGATGACCGTCCCGGTCATGCGCTCGTGGGTCTCCTCCGAGCCTCCCGCCAGCAGGAAGCCCTCCCCCTGGGTCACGCGCTTGTGCCCATCCGGGTTGTCGAGTCCCAGTCCAAGCAGGCGCGGAGCCTGGCGGTTCTTGGCGCGGCGGTTGGCCATCACGGGACACTCTGGCGGAAACCCCGCCGCTTTCAAGTCATTCGCCCTCGCTCGCGGGCGGGTCGTCGAACTCGGAACCGGCCGCGGCGGCCGCAGGGGCGGACGCCTTCCGGCAGAGAATCTCGCCGAACTGGTCGTCCTGGTCCAAGGTGAGGGTCCCGAGGCGGGCGAGCTCCAGGCAGGCGAGGAAGGTCGACACCAGGAGGGGGATCGTCGGGCGCTCCGGGAGCAGCGACGTGAACGTGAACTCCGCCTCCGACCCCAGTCGCGCGAGGATCAGCTCCATCCGGTCCGACACCGTCACGGTCTCCGCCCCGATGTCGCCCGGCTGGATGCGCTCCGCCAGCCGCCGCAGGATCAGGTTGAAGGTGTTCCACAGCTCGATGCGGTCGGTCGGCGCGACCGGCCGGGCCGGCAGGTCCTCCGGGTTCGGGGCGCTGACCTCCCGGGGCAGCAGGCCCTGGCGCTCGTCGATCAGCCCGCGCAGGATGGCCGCGGTCTCCTTCACGCGCTTGTACTGGATCAGCTGCTGCACCAGCGCCCAGCGCGGGTCGTGGCCGCTGTCGTCCGCCACCGGCTCCTCGTCCTTGCGCTCGGCCGCGGGCAGCAGCATCCGGCTCTTGATGACCATCAGCGTCGCCGCCATCACGAAGAAGTCCCCCGCGAGCTCGAGGTTGCCCCTCTCCTGGTTGCGCAGCACCTCGAGGTACTGCCGGGTCACCGTCTCGATGGGGATGTCGTAGATGTCGACCTCGTTCCGGCGGATGAGGAAGAGCAGCAGGTCGAGCGGCCCCTCGAAGACGTCCAGCCGGATCGGGTGGTCGGGCGGCGGCAGGAGGCCGTCGGCGGGCAGGGCGGGCTCGGGGCTGGCGTTGTCCACGGTCAGAACTTGAAGACTCGGACGCGGACGGTGAAGCCCAATGAGCCGTCGTCGTAGCGGCTGGTTCGCTCGTTGACGCCGTATTCCAGCTCCCAGGAGTCGCCGATGCGCTGCACCAGCACCGCGCTCGTCTCCAGGGTCCGCCCGCCCTCCAGGTCGTGGATGTGGGCCAGCCTGAGCCGGAAGGCCGAGTTGAGCCGGAACGTCCAGGAGAGGAAGGCCTGCCGCACCGATTCCGGGTCGTCCAGCTCGGTGTAGCCGAGGCTCGCCTGCCAAAGGTCGCCCGAGCGCACATCGGCCCATCCCGCCAGGCCGGAGCCTCCGCCGTCCGTCGGGTGCCGGGCCAGCGTGTGGACCGACAGCCAGTCCGCGGCCGTCCAGGCCAGGTGGGCGTGGGCCGCCGTCTCGGTCTCGCCCGCCCCGCGCGGGTCGCGCCAGTCGACGAAGAGGTCGGCCCGCAGGATTTCCCGGGTGCCCTTGGCCGGGTCGCGCGTCTCGAGCGTGTTGCGCACGCCCAGCTGGGCGACCTGCCGCTCGCCGAGGGTGTCGCCGTCGCGCCGGTCCGCGAGGTCCAGCACGGGCAGGTTCAACCCGCCCAGCGTCCCGCGGTCGAGCCTCGGCTGCCCGCCTCCGGCATCGAGCTCGGGGAGGGCGCGCCAACCCAGGAAGGGTCGCACCGTGTGGCGAAGCCCGTCGATCGCCCAGTGCGGCGAGGCCGCGTCCCAGGTCGCCGAGGCGGTCATCTCGAGGTCGAACCCCGCCTGGCCGAGCAGGCGGGCGACCGGCACGCCCGAGGTGCCGTCGTCCCACCAGGTCGACCTGATCCCGAGCACCGGGCGGAACGCGAGCCAGTCGGAGTGGCGGATCGACTTGCCCACGCCGAGATACCCGTCGACCCGCGTCACCTCCGCCCGGTCGGCGAAGCCCGTCGCGTCGAGGAACTCGAGGCCGCCGAGCTGCTCGCTCGACCGCTCCACCAGCCGGGCGGCGGAGACCCAGCCGCGCGCCGTCGCGCCCGAGCCCGCCAGCGCCGTCTCGGGCAGCTCGAGCCGGACCTCCGGCAGCCGCTGCACCACGTCCTGGAAGTCGTCCGTGCGCGCCGACGCCAGCAGCGACGCGTAGGCCGGGCCGAGCGCTTGGCTCAGCTCGACAAAGCTCTGGGGCAGCTGGGAGTCGCCCGCGAACTTGCCCCGGTAGTCGCGCACCACATCCGGGTCGCTCAGCCCCTGCGCCTGCGCCGCCACCTCGAACCCCCCGGGCGCGCGCCCGTTGGCCTGGGCCAGGACGAAGAACCGGTCCCGGTCGGCCACCCGCCCGAAGGCGTCGGGCCGCGCCGCCAGGTCCGACTCGTCCCGGATGAAGCCGCCCACGAGGTTTGTCCGCCAGCGCATGCCCGCGTCGGGCAGGTTCCAGTTGTCGTAGCGCAACGACGGGCCGACCAGCACGCCGGCCTTGCTGTGGAGGTCGAGCAGGAGGCCGTTCCAGGTCGTCTCGCTCCGCCTCACCGTTGTCATCGTGCGGATGTAGGCGCCCTGGGGCGAGCTGTCGCGGAAGCGCAGGTAGAGGTCGGCCGGGAAGTCCCGGTAGCCCCGCTGCGAGTAGTGGGGCAGGTGCAGGAAGGGGACGCCGCCGACCCGGGGCTGCGTGTCCTTCAGCACGATGCGCTCGTCGCGCTTGGTGTAGGTCGCGGAGCCCGCCCGGAGCGAGATGCCCGACTCGCTGGGCTCGTTGCGCCACATCGACACCTCCTCCATCCGGTAGTCGCCCTTGCTGAGGACGAAGCGTTCCGCGAAGAAGTACGTGGGCAGCCGCCCCACCCGCACGCGCTCCGCCACCAGCGTGCCCGCCCGGGTGTCGACCGTGGCCTTCTCGCCGAAGATGCGCAGGCGCGGCGCGGAGTAGGTCACATTGCCCTCCGCCACCAGCGTGCCCGCCTCGAGGTCCATCCGGATGCTGTCCGCGCCCAGCTCGGCGTCGCCGCTCACGAACCGCGCCTTGCGCGCCACGATGACGCGGCCCCCCTTCTCCGTCGAGAAGCTCTCGCCCTCGAGCCCGGTCGGCAGGGTCGGGCGCGCCGGAACCGCCTCGGCGCCCGCGGGGCCCGACGCCTCGGCGGCCGCGGCCAAGGGCGAGGCCAGGGCGGCGGCGAGGAACCAGAGGCGGCGTCCGGGCATCGCACCCGACACTTGCCCGGATGCCCTTGCGGACAAGGTTTTTCCGGCATTCCGCTTGCCGCCCCCCGCCCCCTTGCGAGAGGCTTCCGCATGCGCCTCCGGCCCGACGAGATCGCCGCCCTCGCCGGGGCCCGCCACGGCTCTCCCCACGACCTCCTCGGCCTCCATCCCGTCGGGCAGGGCTGCGTCGCCCGCGCCCTCCTGCCCGGGGCCGACGCCTGCGAGCTGGTCGACGCCGCCACGGGCCTCGCCCGCGCCATGGAGCGCGTGCATCCCGAGGGCCTTTTCGAGCTCGCGCTTCCCGCCACCCCCGCCTTCCGCCACCGGTTCCGCGAGACCCGCGGCGGCGCCGCCCGCGAGCTCGAGGATCCCTACCGGTTCCCGCCCTCCCTCGGCTCCCAGGACCTCCACTTCCTCGCCATCGGCGACCATCACCGCGTCCACGAGCGTCTCGGCGGCCATCCCCGCCGGCTCGACGGCGTCGACGGCGTCGCCTTCGCCGTCTGGGCTCCCCATGCCCGCCGCGTCTCGGTCGTCGGCGATTTCAACCGCTGGGACGGGCGCGCCCATCCCATGCGCCTCCTCGGCGCCAGCGGCGTCTGGGAGCTCTTCCTGCCCGGCCTCGCCCCGGGGGTGCGCTACAAGTACGAGCTTGTCGGCCCCGCCGACCCCACCCCCTTCCTCAAGACCGACCCCTGCGCCGTCGCCTTCGAGCCCTCGCCCAACCACGCCGCCATCGTCGCCGACCTCGGCCTCCACCGCTGGGGCGACGGCGATTGGATGGCCCGCCGCGCCGGCCGCGATCCCCTCCGCGAGCCCGTCAGCATCTACGAGGTCCACCTCGGCTCCTGGCGCCGCGTCCCCGCCGAGGACAACCGACCCCTCGGTTACCGCGAGCTCGGCGAGCAGCTCGCCGCCTACTGCCGCGAGATGGGCTTCACCCACGTCGAGCTCCTGCCGCCCGCCGAGCATCCCTTCGACGGCTCCTGGGGCTACCAGGTCACCGGCTACTACGCGCCCACCCGCCGCTTCGGCGAGGCGGCCGACTTCATGGCGATGGTCGACACCCTCCACCAGGCCGGCGTCGGCGTCATCGTCGACCTCGTCCCCGCCCACTTCCCCAAGGACGCCTTCGCCCTCGCGCGCTTCGACGGCACCGCGCTCTACGAGCACGCGGATCCCCGCCAGGGCGAGCATCCCGACTGGGGCACCCTCGTCTTCAACTTCGGCCGCCACGAGGTCCGCAACTTCCTCGTCGGCGCCGCCCTCTCCTGGCTCGACCGCTTCCATGTCGACGGCTTCCGCGTCGACGCCGTCGCCTCCATGCTCTACCTCGACTACTCGCGCAAGGACGGCGAGTGGATCCCCAACCCCCGCGGCGGCCGCGAGAACCTCGACGCCATCGCCTTCCTCCGCCAGCTCAACGCCCTCGTCCACCATGTCGCGCCCGGCGCCCTCACCCTCGCCGAGGAGTCCACCGCCTTCCCCGGCGTCACCCGCCCGGTCGCCGAGGGCGGCCTCGGCTTCGACCTCAAGTGGAACATGGGCTGGATGCACGACACCCTCGCCTACTTCCGCGAGGACCCCATCCACCGCCGCTGGCACCACGGCAAGCTCACGTTCGGCATGCTCTACCATTGGTCGGAGCGCTTCACCCAGGCCCTCTCCCACGACGAGGTCGTCCACGGCAAGGGCTCCCTGCTCAACAAGATGGGCGCCCCCGACCTCCGCGGCCGGGCCGCCAACCTTCGCGCCCTCCTCGCCCTCCAGTGGGCCTGGCCAGGCAAGAAGACCCTCTTCATGGGCTGCGAGTTCGGCCAGCCCGCCGAGTGGTCCCACGAGCGCTCCCTCGACTGGCACCTCCTCGCCGTCGCCGAGCACGCCGGCCTCCGCCGCCTTGTCGCCGACCTCAACCGCGTCCTCCTCGCCCATCCCGCCCTCGCCGCGGCCGACTTCGATCCCGCCGCCTTCGCCTGGGTCGAGCCCGACGACGCCGCGGCCTCCGTCCTCGCCTTCCGCCGCGAGGCCGGCGACGAGCGCTGGCTCGTCGTCGCCAACCTCACCCCCGTCCCCCGCACCTACCGCCTCGGGGTCACCCGGCCCGGGGCCTGGGAGGAGATCCTCAACACCGACTCGACCCACTACGCCGGCTCCGGCGCCGGCAACCTCGGCGGCCTCGCCAGCGAGCCCCGTCCCTCGCACGGCCAGGCCCATTCCGTCGAGGCCCACCTGCCGGGCCTCTCCGTCCTCATCTTCCGGCACCGCGCCTGAGCCGGGCTCAGCGCGCCCGCTCGAGGATCACCCGGCGCAGGTCCATCACCGCCGCGCCTTTCTTCGCCACCGGACGCACCGTCAGGGTGTTCTCACCCGCGTCCATGGCCAGCTCGCCCACCTCCCGCGCCACGAAGCGCTGGAAATGCCCGGTCTCCTCGACCGTGAACTCGACCCGGCCCTTGCCGCCCTCAAGCGCGACCCTCGAGCCGCCGCTTCCCTTGCCGCAACCCTGCAGCACCGTCACCCGGTAAACCCCCGCCTCCGCCACCTTGAACGTCCAGCTCGCCGTGTCCGACGCGCTCACCCAGAAGCCCAGCGTGTCCTTGTGCGGCTGGCTCTCGCGCTGCAGCTTGCTCCCGCTCACCCGCGCCTCGCGCGCCTCAAGCCGGATCCTCCCATCGGCCGGCAGGGCAGGGACCCTCGCCGATTGGGTCCGTCGCCAAGCCTCCAGCCTCCCGCGCAGCTCCGCCACCTTGCCGGGCTCCCTCGCGCCCACGTCCTCCGTTCCAAAGCCCTCCCCCGATTTCCGAAAAAGCGCCAACGACCCATCCGCAAGCTTCTCCACCAATCGCCAATCGCCCCTTTCAGCCCCGCCCTCGGCCACCCCGCCCTCGACGCGTTGCCAGACTCGGGTCCCATCCGGCAGGCTCTCGGCGAACTCGGCTCCCAGGCAGGGTAGGGAGGCCAGGACGAAAAACAGGGCGTGCGTCAGGTGGCGTGACATAGCCCCATCATCGCTCATTCGACCCAAAGGGCACCCTTAAAGTCCTTAACATTATATCATAACCAATGATATCATATTTATCTTGATTTCCATTCTCCCACCCCTATCCACCCTGTCCGACCATGCTGAGGCTCTGTGCGTCCCTGCTCGCCGCCCTCTCCGCCTCCGCCGCGGAGCCGGTCAGCCTGCGCCTGGGCTATTTCCCCAACCTCACCCACGTGACCGCCTTGGCGGCGCGTCAACTTGAGCGCGAGGGCCAGGACTGGACGGGAGGTCGCCTGCCCGAGGGCTCCAAGGTCGAGTGGTTCGCCTACAACGCCGGCCCCTCCGCCGTCGAGGCCCTGTTCGCCGGCTCGATCGACGCCACCTTCATCGGTCCCTCCCCCCTCCTGTCCGGCCACGTCCGCACCCAGGGCAAGGGCCTCAGGTTGCTGCTCCCCATCGCCTACGGCGGCAACGCCCTTGTCGCCCGCCCGGGCTTTGCGCCCAATGTCCCGGCCGATTTCAAGGGGCGCCGCATCGGCACCCCGCAGCTCGGCAACACCCAGGATGTCGATACCCGCGCCTGGCTCGCCTCCGGCGGGCTCAAGGTCACGCTCCGCGGCGGCGACGCCCACGTGCTGCCGATGGCCAACCCCGAGCTGCTCCAGCTCTTCGCCCAGGGCAAGATCGACGCCGTCTGGACCGTCGAGCCCTGGGTCACCCGCCTCACCTCGGAGTTCGGCGGCGCCATCGTCCATCGGCGCGACGACGCCCTCATCACCGTCTTCGCCGCCTCCTCCCGTTCCCTCGAGCGCTCCGCCCGCAAGGACGCCCTGCTCAAGGTCGCCGCCGCCTTCCTCGCCCTTCGCGACCGCCTCGAGGCCGATCCCGCCCTCAAGCTGCGGCTTGTGCGCGCCGCCCTCGCCGCCGAGCTGCGCTCCGAACCGCCTCCCGAGGCCGCCCTGCGCGAGTCCCTCGGCCGCATCCGCCTCGCCGCGCCCGCCGCCGACGCCGCCGCCCGCCGGCGCGACCTCGCCGAGCACCTCACCCATTCCTTGCGCGACGCCCGGTCGGCGGGCATCCTCCGCGATGTCCTCCCGGTTGATTCCCTGCTCGAGGACCTTGTCGATGACCCCTCCCCCCGCTGAAGCCCCCGCCGTCCACCTCTCCATCAAGGGGGTGACCAAGCGCTTCGCGGGAAGCGCCGGCCTCGTCACGGCCGTGCAGGACATCGACCTCGATGTCCGCCACGGCGAGTTCATCTGCCTCGTCGGCCCCTCCGGCTGCGGCAAGTCCACCCTGCTCAACCTCGTCGCCGGCCTCGACCAGGCCGACGAGGGCTCCATCCTGCTCGACGGCGAGCCCGTCCGCACCCCCGGCCGCGACCGCATGGTCATGTTCCAGCAGGACGCCCTCTTCCCCTGGCTCAACGTCCTGGAGAACGTCCTCTTCGGCCTCCGCCTCAAGCCCAACCTCCGCGATGCCGAGCGCCTCGAGCTCGCCCGCCACTACCTCGAGATCGTGGGCCTCGCCGACAAGGAGAAGGCCCGCCCCCACGAGCTCTCCGGCGGCATGCGCCAG
>JAURJZ010000015.1 GCA_030831965.1 Verrucomicrobiota bacterium | reverse complement strand
GGCCTGGACACCTACCACCACACCTTCTTCGAGATGCTGGGCAACTGGTCCTTCGGCGACTACTTCAAGCGCGAGGCCATCGACTTCGCCTGGGAGCTCATCACCGAGGTCTGGAAGTTCCCCAAGCACCGCCTTTATGCCACGGTCTATAAGCCGGACAAGTCCAAGGGTGACCCGTCCGAATTCGACCAGGAAGCCTGGGACGTCTGGGCCGAGAAGTTCCGCGCCGCCGGCCTCGACCCCGCCGTCCACATCGTCAACGGCAACAAGAAGGACAACTTCTGGATGATGGGCGAGACCGGCCCCTGCGGCCCCTGCACCGAGCTGCACGTCGACCTGACCCCCGAGGGCGACACCCAGGGCAAGCTCGTCAACGGCAGCGACGCCCGCTGCATGGAGATCTGGAACCTCGTCTTCATCCAGTTCAACGCCAACCCCGACGGCACCTTCTCCCCCCTGCCCGCCAAGCATGTCGACACGGGCATGGGCTTCGAGCGCGTCTCGGGCATCCTCCAGTGCACCAAGGGCTTCAAGGACTTCTCGGGCGTCATCTCCAACTACGAGACCGACATCTTCGCGCCCCTCTTCCGCAAGCTCGAGGCCCTCAGCGGCAGGAAGTACGGCTCCACCCTGCCCAAGGCCGGCAGCCAGGGCGACACCGAGCAGGAGCGCGCCGACGTCGCCTTCCGCGTCATCGCCGACCACGCCCGCACCCTCTCCTTCGCCATCGCCGACGGCATCCAGCCCGGCAACACCGACCGCAACTACGTCCTGCGCCGCATCCTCCGCCGCGCCGTCCGCTACGGCCGCACCCTCGGCCTGACCAAGCCCTTCTTCCACACCCTGGTCGACGTCCTGGCCGACACCATGGGCGACAGCTTCCCCGAGATCCGCGCCCGCAAGGCCCACGTCGCCGAGGTCATCCGCACCGAGGAGGAATCCTTCATCCGCACCCTCGACAAGGGCATCGCCCTCTTCGAGGAGGCCGCCGCCAAGGCCCCCAAGGGCGGCCAGCTCGACGGCGCCTTCGCCTTCCGCCTCTACGACGAGCAGGGCTTCCCCCTCGACCTCACCCAGCTGATGGCCCGCGAGCGCGGCCTGACCGTCGACACCGCCGGCTTCGAGGCCCGCATGGAGGAGCAGCGCGCCCGGGCCCGCGCCGCCCAGAAGAAGGAGGTCATCACCCTCTCCGAGGTCGGGGCCGACCACCCGACCGCCTTCACCGGCTATGACAGCCTCGCCGCCGAGACCAAGGTCGCCCAGGTCCTCAGCCTCAAGGGCCGCGGCGCCGTCATCACCGAGCAGTCGCCCTTCTACGCCGAGATGGGCGGCCAGGTCGGCGACAGCGGCACCCTCACCCAGGGCGGCCGCAGCTGGCGCGTGGCCGACACCCAGAAGTCCGGCGCCACCTGGATCCACCTCCTCGAGGGCGCCGACCTGCCCGAGGCCGGCAAGCCCGCCACCCTCGCGGTCGACGGCGCCCGCCGCGCCGCCATCTCCCGCCACCACACCGCCACCCACCTCATCCACTGGGCCCTCCACGAGGTCGTCAGCAAGGAGGCCTCGCAGAAGGGCTCGGCCGTGGCGCCGGACAAGCTGACCTTCGACTTCAACAGCGCCGCGCTGACGCCCGGGCAGGTGGGCGACATCGAGCGCCTCGTCAACGAGCGCATCCTCGACAACGCCCCCGTCTCCTGGACCGAGGTCAAGCACAGCCACGTCAAGGACCGTCCCGATGTCATGCAGTTCTTCGGCGACAAGTACGGCGAGTGGGTCCGCGTCGTCCAGGTCGGCGGCGCCCCCACCGGCCTCGACGGCTACTCCATGGAGCTCTGCGCGGGCACCCACGTCCGCCACACCGGCGAGATCGGCCTCCTCCGCATCACGGGCGAGAACGCCATCGCCGCCGGCGTCCGCCGCATCGAGGCCGTCGCCGGCCTCGCCGCCTACGGCAAGGCGCGCGAGGAGGCCGAGCTCCTCAAGGCCCTCGCCGGGGTCACCCAGGCGCCCGTGCACGACGTGCTCAGGCGCGTCGAGCAGCTCCTCGAGCAGACCCGCGAGCTCGAGCGCCGGCTCAAGGCCTTCCGCGACCGCGAGGCCGACGCCCTCGCACAATCCCTCGCCGCCGCCGCCAAGGAACAGGGCGGCCTCCGCCTCGTCACCGCCCTCGTCCCGGCCGAGGACGCCGCCTCGCTCCGCGAGCTCGGCGCCAAGGTCGCCGGCAAGGTCGGCCCCGCCGCCGTGGTCGTCCTCGGCGCCGCCATCGACGGCAAGGCCTCCGTGGTCGCCAACTGCGGCGCCGACGCCGTCAAGGCCGGCCAGGCCGCGGGCAAGATCGTCTCCGAGATCTGCGGCCAGCTCGGCGGGAAGGGCGGCGGCAAGCCCGAGGCCGCCATGGGCGGCGCCCCCGCGACCGACCGCCTGGAGTCCGTCCTCGCCGCCCGCCGCGGCTAAGGGCGGCCTTTTCCGGCTCGCCCCCGCCCGGCCGCCCGACAGCCTGTGACCGTGGCCATTCGCAAGCTCGCCCTGGTCGTCAACCGCGCCAAGCCCGGCGCGGAGGCCATCGTCGCCGAGATCGGCCAGGTCGCCCGCGAGACCGGCGTGACGGTCGTCCCGGTCGAGTGGCCCATCGCGCAGGCCAACCTGCGCGGGGCCGACGCCTGCTGCGTCGTCGGCGGCGACGGCACCTTCCTCGGCGTGGCCGAGGCCGCGGCCAAGGAGGGCGTCCCCCTCTTCGGCATCAACCGCGGCAAGCTCGGCTTCCTCGCCGCCTACCCCGCCGAGGACGTCGCCGCCAGCCTCCGATCCATCATCGCCGGCAACTGCCGCCGCGAGGACCGCGCCCTGCTCGAGGTGCGCTTCGCCGACGGCGACTTCGCCCTGGCCCTCAACGACTTGGTCATCAAGACCCGCGATGTCTTCCGCATGGCCCGCCTCGCGGTCAAGGCCGACGGCCACCCCGTCAACACCTACCGGGCCGACGGCCTGATCATCGCCACCCCCACCGGATCCTCCGCCTACAGCCTCGCCGCCGGCGGACCCCTCATCGACCCCGCGGCGTCCGTCATCGCGCTCACCCCGCTCTGCGCCCACACCCTCTCCAACCAGCCCCTCGTCTTCTCGGCCGAGTCCGAGATCCAGGTCGACAGCCTCGACGCCGTCCCCCTCGGCCTTTCCGTCGACGGGCGCGGGACGCTCGACGCCGCCGGCCGCCTCCCCCTCACCGTCCGCACCGCCAAGGTCCGCCTCGGCATCCTCCGCCCCGCCGGCCTCAGCCACTTCGACGTGCTGCGGTCGAAGCTGAGGTGGACTTAAGTCTGCGGGGACTGCGGGGTTAGCGGCGTCCGCGGTGTCGGCGGGTCAGAACTCGCCCGCTGACCCCGCTGAGACCGTTTCCCCGCTGCTCACCTATTCCCAATCACTCACCACCTAAATTTCACTGTCCCCCCTCGGCTCACCCCGCTAGTAAGACCCCATGCTCCTCACCTGGTACGGCAACCGGAAGCTGCGCAAGCAGGCCAAGAACCTGCTCGACCTCTCGTCCAAGGTGCAGTCGCTCCGCCAGGACATCCTCCCGCCCGACGACCTCGCCGAGCAGCGTTCCGCCCACGCCGGGCTCGACGCCGCCAGGAAGGCCAAGCCCCTCGACCCCGAGGCGGTCAACGCCGCCGCCCAGCGCCTCCACAACGCCATGGTTCGCAACGGCGGCAAGGTCTACCCCGTCACCGTCGCCTCCGACTGGACCGAGATGTTCGTCCTCGCCGCCATCGTCGCCGGCGCCATCCGCAGCTTCTTCCTCCAGCCCTTCAAGATCCCGACCAACTCCATGTGGCCCACCTACCACGGCATGACCGCCGAGGTGCGCGCGCCGTCCGACCCCGTTCCGTCGGCGCCCGAGCAGGCCTGGGGCAAGCTCACCCAGTGGACCAAGACCGTCGCCCCCCTCGCCCCATCGTCGGGCGAGGTTCTCATTCCCGTCCAGAACACCGTCGTCGGCTACGAGCCCGTGCCCGGCCAGCAGGTGCCGGACGGCGGCATCCTCGGCACCGGCGTCCTGCGCGGCATCGACCGCCTCCACGCCGTCCGCATCGGCGACCGCGGCATGGCCCAGATTCGCACGCCCGACGAGTTCACCATCCGCTCCGTCTACCTCCGCACCTTCTTCCCGCGCGAGGCCGCCCTGCCCCACGCCGAGGCCGCCCGCTGGCAGCTGGCCATGAGGCGCGCCGAGGCCGAGGGTCGCATCGTGCAGGACGGCGCGCAGGCCTTCGTGCGCACCGGCCTTCAGGCCAAGGCGGGTCAGCCCTTGGTCAACTTCGACATCCTCACGGGCGACATGCTCTTCGTGGACAAGATGCGCTACCATTTCGTCAATCCCTCGGTCGGCGACCCCTTCGTCTTCACCACCGGCAACATCCCGGAGCTCAGCCGCGCGGGCGACCAGTACTACATCAAGCGCCTGGTCGGCCTGCCGGGCGACACCCTCCGGGTGGCCGACGGGCGCCTCGAGCGCAACGGCAAGCCCGCTGGCGAGCCCGGCACGCCGATCGACCTCAACAGCCGACAGGCCGCCGACCTAAACTACTTCGGCTACCTCCCCCGCTGCACGGGGTCCGACGCCATGCCGCTCGACACCCCCCGCACCCTCTCCGACCAAGGCTACTACGCCATGGGCGACAACTCCTCCAACAGCTACGACTCGCGCGGCTGGGGCGAGGTGCCCCGGCGCGACGCCGTCGGCCCCGCCCTCTTCATCCTCTACCCCTTCACCCACCGCTGGGGCCTGGCGCGCTGAGGCGAAACGGCCTCAGTTGCCCGGGTCCGCAACCCGACCGAGGAAGAGCACCGTCCGGCCCGAGGTGATCGCGAACAGGAAGGGCTGGTCGCAGTGGAAGACGACCGGCTCGTCGTCGGGCCTGAAGGCGGTGGCGCGGATCACCACCCCCGTGACCGCCGCGGCCTTGGTACCGACCTCGTCGACCTCCACCACGGCCTTGTGGATGACATCGTCGATCCAGAGGTCGCCCTTGCGCCCACCCATCCCGCTCAGGTCGGCGGTCGACCGTGAGAATGGCTCCGACATCCCCATGCGCGCGAACGGGGCCTTCAGCCGATACTCCGTGGCAAGGCGGAAGCGCGGCAGGGCCACATCCACCTGGGTCGGCTTGCCGGGATCGGAGATCAGGGCGGCGAACCCCGCGGCATCCAGCGCCGTCTCGGCCTCCGCCAACTTGCGGCCCTCGGCGGGCAACAGCAGGTGCATCGCCAAGTCGCCCCCGCCGTAAGGCAGGGTGAGCCGGCGGAAATCGCCGCGGGCCAGGTGGGCGAGGCGCCCTGTCTTGCGCATCATCGGCACCCGGCGCCTCTCGCAGGACGACAGGAGGAAGTCGCCCGGCTGCGTGGCCTCCTTGGCGAAGGACGACGCCCAGGTGCCCTTGAAATAGACGGCGTTGAGCACAACCGCCGCCGTCTCCGCGGGCAGCTGGTCGACGAGCTTGGGGATCATCCCGCGCGTCCTGCCGTCCACCCAGCGGTTGATGGCGCCGAGGTCGCCCGTGAAGATCTCCGCGCCGTAGTCGCGGGCGATGTCCGAGCGATAGGCCGGCGCCAGCTCGAACCCGACCTGGAACACCGCGTTGGCCACGGCCAGCTCCTGGCCGTCGACATGGGAGCGGCGAACCAGGGAGCGCGCGTGCTCGCCGAAGGCGGCGTGCTGCCGCTCGGGCGGCAGCGGCTGGCGCAGCACCCGGCGTATCTCGTCGAGCGTGGCCCCCTTGGCTCCCTGAGCCACCATGCCCATGGCGGACCCGATGCTGAGGGGCGAGAGGAAGCCGTTGCCCTCCCGACCCGAGACCGCACGGTGAAGCTCCCAGGCGAGCAGGTTGTTGGCCTCGTCCAGGGCCTTCGGCTCGTCCAAGGGAGGCGCCGCAAGGAGGGAGGCTTGGGCCAGGCCAGCCAGCAGGAGGGGGAGTCGCATCGGGGTGTACGGAGAGAGCGGCGCCCGTGGGTGGTTTCGCCTACAGGCTTCGGTCGGTGACCGTAGGCGCGATGGGATGGCCATGGACCGAGGGGGCGATGCCCGCCTGGGCGGGGCCGTGGCCGCCGACATACGCGGCGGCCCGGCCCAGGACCCGACCTCCCTTCGGGGTGAGCTCCACCAGGGCGAACAGGGGCCGGTCGTAGACGAGCACCTGCTTGAGGTAGGGGTAACGCGCCTCGACGTCGGCGGGGAAACGCCCGCCGGGCGTCTTCCTGTCCGTCCAATAATAGCTGAAGCTGTTCACCTGCAAGTAGGGGATGCCCTTCACCTGAGCAAGGTAGTCGAGATGGTGGTGGCCGGTGAGGACGAGCCGGATGCGCGGTCGGCCGGCCTTGGCGTTGGCCTTCTCGAGGATCGCCCGGACATCGGCGGAATTGACCACGCCCAGCTCCATGCCGTCGAGGCCTTGGTGGCAGCACACCACGACCGGCAGGTCGTCGAGCCCGAGGGTCTTTTCCAGCCAAGCCAGCTGGGCGTCGCCAATCGCGCGCGGATAGCCCCTCACCGGGCGGTCCGCCCGCTTCTCATTGCCGTCCAGGACGATGATGCGGTGGCCGGCCACGACCGACGCGTGATGGCGGCCCGGCATGCCCATCCAGGCCACGGTCCTGTCCGGCGTGAAGCCGCCGTCCATGTCATGGTTGCCCAGCACGTCGATCTGGGGCCTGGGCCCATCCCTCCACTGCCTGAGCAGGGCGAGGTTGGCCGCGACGGGCTTGCAGAAGTCGCCGAGCTGCACGACGGCGTCGGCCTTGAACTCGCGCGCGGCCTGCTGGAGGGCGGCCAGGCGCGCGGGGGCGTCGGGAACGACATCCTGGTGGAGGTCCGCGCCCACGCCGAGCCGCAGGCTGGCGGGGGTCTCCTGGCCGCGCAGGGGAAGGGACCACGCAAGGCCGGTCGCGCCGGTCATGCGGATGAAGTCGCGCCGCGCCAGGCTCACCTGCGGAAGGAGCGGAGGCGGTGGGCGCTGTCCCTGGCGCGGTCGCAGCGGACCTCGAGGACGCGCACGCCGGGGCGGTCGAGGGCGAGCTCGCGGCGCAGGTGGGCCCAGTCGCGGATGGCGACATGGGGCACGGCGAAGGCCCCGCAGAGCTTGCCGATGTCCGCGCGCTGCTCCGTGCCCCAGAGCCTCTCGAAATGCGGCGAGGCGGCCACCGGCAGGTGGTTGAAGATGCCGCCGCCGGCGTTGTTGACCACGACCACGGTGAGGCGGCCGCGGAAGCCGGCCGCAAGGAGGAGCGCGTTGCCGTCGTGCAGGAAGGCGAGGTCGCCGCAGAGCAGCGCGGTGCGACGCCCCTCCGCGGCCACGCCCAGGGCGGTCGACACCGTGCCGTCGATGCCGTTGGCGCCGCGGTTGCAGAGGATCTCGGGCCCCGGGCCGGAGGGGCGCCAGAAGGACTCCAGGTCGCGGATGGGCATCGAGCTCGCGACCACCAGGCGGTCGTCCGATCCCAGCGCCTCCTCGAGCAGCGGCACCACCCGACCCTCGAAGGGCCAGTCGACGGCCGCCGCGCGGTCGAGCTGCCGTGCCGCACGGGCCTCGGCCGCGGCCCAGAGTTTCTGCCAGGGCGAGGAGGCGACCGCGGCGCCGACCCCTCCGGGCGCCAGCGACGCGTCGACCCGCGTCCAGCGCGAGTGGCAAGGATCGGTGTTCTCGCCGGGGTTGCCGAGCAGGACCGTCGGCGCGTCGGCCTCGGCCAGCCATTGGCGCAGAACCTTGCTGACCGGGAGGTCGCCCACGCGAATGACCGAGACGGGCCGGAGGCGCCTGGCTTGGGCGGAATCACGCAGGATGCGGTCGTAGGCCGTCACCAGGCAGGGCAGCCCTGCCAGATCGCCGCGCAGCGTCCCGGCGGCATCCGCCAACACCGGCCAGCCGGTCAGGCCCGCCAGCTCGCGGACAGCCAAGGCGAAGGCGTCGCGGTCGGCCGGGGCATGGGGGCCGACCACGATCACGCCGCGCGCGCCCGAGCCAGGGAGCGGGAGAAGGTCGGACGGACGCACCGAGGGCTGGATGGGGCGCGCAACCGGCACATCGCAGAACTTGTCCAAGTCGAAACCCTTGGGGAGCCTGAAGCCGGGCTGGGCGACCTCCGGAGGAAGGGGATCGCGGAAAGGGAGGTTGAGGTGGACGGGCCCGGCGAGGGGACCCTGGGCGCGCTGCCAAGCGTCGACAACTGTCTGGCGCGCGTGGCGGAGACGCCCCAGGTCGCCGTCCGGCACCGCGGTCTCCGCGCTCCAGACCGGGTAGGAGGAGAAGATTCCATCCTGGCGGATGGTCTGGCCGGAGCGACATTCCCGCAGCTCGGGCGGACGGTCCGCGGTGAGGACCAGGAGGGGGACTCCCGACATCCGGGCCTCGACCACGGCGGGAAGGTAGTTGGCGGCGGCCGTCCCCGAGGTGCACAGGAGCACCACGGGACGCCGCGAGGCCTTCGCGAGGCCCAGGGCGTGGAAACCCGCCGAGCGCTCATCGAGGGCAACCGTCACCTGCAGGTCGTCCTCCGACACCAAGGCGGCGGCCAAAGGGGTCGAGCGCGAGCCGGGCGAGACCACCGCATGGCGCAGGCCCAGTTTCTGGAGCGTGCGCGCGACGACCGCGCCCCAGAGGGCGTTCGGGTTGCGGAAAACGGCGCGCGGCATGGTCCCCTCACCTTACCCCGCCCATGCCCGCGCTAAAGGATAAACGGCGGGCGGCGCGGAGCGCCGCGGGGGAGCGCACAGGGGCTCGGGGGCTCGGATAAACACATCGGTAACCGATGACAGGTGACCAGCATCTCTCCCCCTCCTCCCCATCCTGTCTTCCGCCCCCTCTCGCACCTCACTCCCCGCACCTCACTCCCCGCTCCTCGCTCCTCGCACCTCGCTCCTCGCACCTCGCTCCTCCCCTTCCCCTTGACCTTTGCCACCCTCCCCCTTCCTCTAGGGGCGTCTTTTTCCGTGTCCGAGCCCCTTATCCGCAACTTCTGCATCATCGCCCATGTCGACCATGGGAAGACGACCCTCTCGGACCGCCTGCTTGAGCACACGAAGACGATCGAGATGCGGCAGATGAAGGACCAGCACCTCGACGCGATGGACCTCGAGCGCGAGAAGGGCATCACCATCAAGTGCCACCCCGTGACAATGGCCTACACCGCGGCCGACGGGAAGACCTACCAGCTCAACCTCATCGACACGCCGGGGCACGTCGACTTCTCCTACGAGGTCTCGCGCTCCCTCGCCGCCTGCGAGGGCGCCGTGCTCCTGATCGACGCCTCCCAGGGGGTCGAGGCCCAGACCGTGGCCAACGCCACCCTGGCCCAGCAGCAGAACCTCGAGATCGTCCCCGTCATCAACAAGGTCGACCTGCCCTCGGCCCGCGTCGAGGAGTCGCGCCGCCAGGTCGAGGACGTCCTCGCCATCCCCGCGGACGACGCCGTGCTCGCCTCGGGCAAGGCCGGCATCGGCATCGGGGACATCCTCGAGGCCGTCATCCGGCGCGTGCCCCCGCCCCGCTGGTCGGACTACCCCCAGGCCCGCGCCCTCATCTTCGACTCGGTGTTCGACTCCTACAAGGGCGTCATCACCTACGTCCGCGTCTTCTCCGGCACCTTCAAGGCCGGCCAATCCATCCAGCTCCTCGCCAACGGCGTGAGGACCGTCATCAAGGAGGTCGGCCGCTTCAGCCCCAAGATGGTGCCCGCGGGCGAGCTCGGCCCGGGCTCCGTCGGCTACATCGTCACCAACATCCGCGACGTGCACGACGTCAAGATCGGCGACACCCTCACCTTCTCCGAGGCCCCCGCCAAGGAGCCCGTCCCCGGCTTCAAGGAGGTCGTCCCCATGGTCTTCAGCGGCATCTACCCGCTCGACACCGCCGACTACGAGAAGCTCAAGGTCTCCCTCGCCAAGCTGGCGATGAACGACGCCGCCCTGACCTACACCGCGGAGTCCTCCGTGGCCCTCGGCTTCGGCTTCCGCTGCGGCTTCCTCGGCCTCCTCCACATGGAGATCGTCCAGGAGCGCCTCCGGCGCGAGTACGACCTCGACATCATCTCCACCTACCCCTCGGTCGTCTACAAGGTGCACACCGCCGACGGCCAGCTGCACATCGTCGACAACCCCGTGCTGATGCCCGACCCCTCCTCGATCTCCCATATCGAGGAGCCGACCATCCTCGCCCGCATCCACATCCCGGGGACCTCCATCGGCGACATGCTCGCCCTCGTCCAGGAGAAGCGCGGCACCTGCGACCGCACCGCGACCATCGACGACCAGCGGGTCGTGCTCGTCTGCACCCTGCCCCTCAACGAGATCCTGGTCGACTTCAACGACCGCCTGAAGTCCATCACCCGCGGCTACGGCTCGCTCGACTACGAGATGGGCCCCTACGTCCAGTCGGACCTCGTCAAGATGGACATCCTGGTCAACCAGGACCCCGTCGACGCCTTCTCCAGCATCGTCCACCAAAGCAAGGCCGAGGGCC
Source organism: Verrucomicrobiota bacterium (assembly GCA_030831965.1). Taxonomy (GTDB): domain Bacteria; phylum Verrucomicrobiota; class Verrucomicrobiia; order Opitutales; family UBA953; genus UBA8828. The sequence goes on along the minus strand of JAURJZ010000015.1, from coordinate 43,675 downwards.
GCGGCCGCCAGCTCTGCGAGAAGCTCAAGGATCTCCTCCCGCGCCAGCTCTTCAAGGTCGCCATCCAGGCCGCCATCGGCTCCAAGGTCATCGCCCGCGAGACCATCGGCTCGGTCGGCAAGGACGTCACCGCCAAGTGCTACGGGGGCGACATCACCCGCAAGCGCAAGCTCCTCGAGAAGCAGAAGGAGGGCAAGAAGCGCATGAAGCAGGTCGGCAAGGTCTCCATCCCCCAGGAGGCCTTCATCAAGATCCTCAAGAACGAGGGGTAGGCGGCGGCAAGGCCGCTGACGGCTGGCGCCGCCCCAGTGCACGGGAATCAGGGGCACGGGGGCACGGGCGGCGCGCAGCGCCGCATGGGAGGGCACGGCGGTACAGGGGCACGGGGGCACGGGAGGGACAACCCTGCGGGCTAGCTTTAAGATTGGATTCGTAGGTGGCCGGCTGGCGTATCGGCCAGGCCAAACTCGCTCCCCGCTCCTCGCTCCTCGGCAATCAACGAGCGCCAGCGAGTTCAACCTCCCGTGCCCCTGTGCCCCTGTGCCCCTGTGCACCGGCTTCTTGTTCCTTGTCCCCCGGTCTCCCAATCCCCACCATCACCCCATGGACGTCCTTGTCGTGGGCGGGGCCGGCTACATCGGCAGCCACTGCGTGCGCCAGCTGCTGGCGGCGGGACACCGCCCCGTGGTCCTGGACAACCTCTCCCAAGGCCACCGCGCGGCGGTTCCGGCGGGAGTTCGGTTGGTGGTCGGCGAGATGGACGACCAAGCGCTGGTCCGGCGCGTCCTGCGCGAGGAGCGGATCGGCCTCGTCATGCACTTCGCCGCCCTGATCAACGTCGGCGAGTCCGTCCGCCAGCCCGAGCGCTATCACCGCAACAACGTTGTCGCCACCCTGGGGCTCCTCGCCGCCATGGAGGCCGAGGACGTGCGGCGGCTGGTCTTCTCGTCGACCTGCGCCACCTATGGCGTCCCGGAGCGCATGCCGATGTCCGAGGACCTCCCCCAGCGCCCCATCAACCCGTACGGCCAAAACAAGCTCGACGTGGAGAACGCCCTGCGCGGGCTCGCCGCCGAGGGCCGCATGCGCTTCGCCGCCTTCCGCTACTTCAACGCCGCCGGCGCGGCCGAGGACGGCGCCATCGGCGAGGATCACGCGCCGGAGACGCACCTCATCCCCCTGGCCATCGCGGCCGCGCTGGGACGCCGCCCGCCGCTCGAGGTCTTCGGCGCCGACTACCCGACGCCCGACGGCACCTGCCTGCGCGACTACGTGCACGTGGACGACCTCGCGCGCGCCCACATCGCCGTCTTCCCCAAGCTCGAGGCCCCGGGCGCCGCCCTCTTCTACAACCTCGGCACCGGCGTGCCCACCTCGGTGAGGGACATCCTCCTGGCCGTCGATTGCGCCACGGGCAAGGCCGTCCCGCACACCTTCGGTCCCCGCCGCGAGGGCGACCCGCCCGCGCTCTACGCCGACGCCTCCAAGGCACGCCGGGAGCTTGGCTGGGAGCCCAGGCACGCCACCATCGACCCCATCGTGGCCACGGCCGTGCGCTGGCACCTCGCCCACCCCGCCGGCTTCGGCGACCGGTGAGCCCGCTTTAGGCTTCCGACCCCCGCCGGGCGGGGTTGGATGGTGTCCGTGGCCAGGATCCTCGTCGGTCTCTCCGGCGGCGTCGACAGCGCCGTGGCCGCGCTTCTCCTGAAGCGCGAGGGGCACGACGTGCACGGGGCCCATATCCGGACCTGGCGCAACGAGGAGGGCCTGCCCTTCCCCGGCGAGTGCCCCTGGGAAACCGACCAGCGCGACGCCGAGGCGGTGGCGCGGACGCTCGGCATCCCCTTCCGCTCCGTCGACCTCGTCGACCCGTACCGCAGGGCCGTGGTCGATTACCTCGTCGAGGGCTACGCCCGCGGGCTGACCCCCAACCCCGACATCGTCTGCAACCGCGAGATGAAGTTCGGGGCCTTCCTCCGGGTGGCGCAGGCCGACGGGTTCGAGGCCGTGGGCACGGGCCATTACGTCCGGCGCGTCGAGATGGACGACGGCACGGTGGACATCCGGATGGGCGCCGACCGGGACAAGGACCAGACCTACTTCCTCGCGCTCAACCGCCAGGACCAGATGCGGGCCGCGCGCTTCCCCGTTGGCGGGCTGCGCAAGGCCGAGGTGCGGCGGCTCGCGACCGAGGCCGGCCTGCCCAACGCCGACCGCAAGGACAGCCAGGGCATCTGTTTCCTCGGCCAGGTCCGCATCCAGGACTTCCTCGAGCGACACATCCCCGACGCTCCCGGGCCCATCGTCGACCTCGCCGGCACGGTGCTCGGCGAGCACCGCGGGCTCCACCGATTCACCCTCGGCCAGCGCAAGGGCATCGGCCTGCCCTCCAACACCGACCACGAGCACTTCGTCGTGGTGGCGAAGGACTTCGCCACGCGCACCCTGAGGGTCGCCTTCGACCGCCCCGGCCTGCCCGGCCTTTACGCCGACCGCGCGACGGTCGACCACCTCAGCTGGATCCGGCACCCGGTCGATGGCGAGCGCGAGCTCCTCGCGCGCGTCCGGCACCGCGACCCGGCCCTCCCCGCGCGCCTCACGCCGCTCGGCGGCGGCGCCGCCGAGATCAGGTTCTCCGCCACCCAGCGGGGCCTCGCCCCGGGCCAGGTGGTGGCGCTGTACGACAACGACAGCCTGCTGGGAGGGGGCGTGCTGCGATGAGCGACGGCGTCCCGCGGGCCAAGGAGGTGCGCGCCATGTTCGGCCGCATCGCCTGGCGCTACGACCTGGTCAACCGCATCCTCTCCGCCGGGATGTGCGTCGGCTGGCGCAACGCCCTCGTCCGGGCCGCCGCCGCCCGCCAACCCCGGTCCGTGGCCGACCTCGCGACGGGCAGCGGGGACGTCGCCTTCGCCCTCCGGGCGATCCTGCCGCCCACCTCCGAGGTCGCGGGCTACGACTTCTGCGAACCCCTGCTCGAGCTGGCCCGCGCCCGGGCCGCCAAGGAGGGCACCGCGGGCATCCGCTTCCGGCCAGGCGACTGCCTCGCCCTGCCCTTGCCCGACGCCTCGGTGGATGTCGCCACCATCGCCTACGGCATCAGGAATCTCGAGGACAGGCCAAGCGGGCTCCGCGAGCTCCGGCGCATCCTCCGTCCGGGAGGGGCCGCGCTCATCCTCGAGTTCAGCCAGCCCGACCCTTGGTTCCGCCCCCTGCATTTCGTCCAGGTCAGGCTGGTGGCCCCCGTGCTGGCCGCGCTGTTCACGGGGGATATCTCCGCCTACCGCTACCTGGCGTTCAGCATCGCCGGCTTCCCCGACGCCAAGGGGCTCGAGCAGGAGCTCCTTGCGGCGGGCTTCTCCCAGGTGCGACATCGCAAGCTCCTCTTCGGGACCGTGGCCCTGCACGAGGCGGAAGCCTAGTCGGAACGGGGCTTGGGAGGTTTTGGCTTGCCCGGAAGGGGGGCGCGTTTCTTGATGGAAACCTGTCAGTCAACGGGCCCGTGGTGAAATGGATATCACTTCTGACTACGGATCAGACGTTTGGGGTTCGAATCCCTACGGGCCCGCCACTTTCGAAGGACCGCATCCCCGGATGCGGTCCTTTTGACGCTCCCACCCCTGGATTACCCCGTCACGACCGGGAACTCACCCGCCCCACAGGAGGTCTAGATTTCCAACCCCACCCCATGCGACGCCTCCTCCCCCTCCTCGTCTGTCCGCTGGCCTTCGGCGCCGAGCCGGCCAAGCCCAATCCCATCATACCCGGGACGAACTGGCAGGTGCACGACATGAACCGTCCCAAGCCCGCCAAGGTCGAGGCGGGCAAGGCGAGCTGCCAGGCCTCGCCCGCGCCCAAGGGGGCGGTGGTTCTCCTCGACGGCAAGGGGACCGACGCCTGGGTGCCGCGCGGCGGCAAGAAGCCCCAGGTCTGGCCGGTGAAGGACGGCGTGATGGTCGCGACGGCCAACGACATCAAGACAAAGGACGCCTTCGGCTCCGGACGCTACCACGTGGAGTGGCGCATCCCCGCCGGCCGCAAGGTCAGCGGCCAGAGCGGCGGCAACAGCGGGTTCTTCCTCCTCGAGCGTTACGAGGTGCAGATCCTCGAGTCGTTTGACAATGTCACCTACGCCGACGGCCAAGCCGCCGCGCTCTACGGCCAATATCCCCCGGCCAGCAACGCGTCCCTGCCCCAGGGGGAGTGGCAGAGCTATGACATCGACTTCGAGGCTCCGGTCTTCGCGGAGGACGGCAAGCTGATCAAGCCCGCCGTGGTCACGGTCGTCCACAACGGGATCACCGTCCATGACCGACAGGAACTGATGGGCATCAGCACCCACAAGCGCGTCGCCACCTACGCCAAGCACCCGCCGACGGCCCCCCTGGCCCTGCAGTTCCACGGCGACCCCATCGAATTCCGCAATATCTGGCATCTTCCCCGCTGAGGAAGCGGGGTTGGCGTTTGCCTGCAGGACCGCCGTCGGATAGGATGGGGAACGACCGATGTTCCCCCAAGACCTACCCGACCGCTGGCATTCCGGCCAAGGCCTCTGGTCGGATATCCCCGCGGAGAGCTGGAACGACTGGCATTGGCAGCTGCGCAACCGCCTGACGTCCCTCAAGGACCTCGAGGCGAGGATGACCCTCACCCCCGAGGAGCGGGCTGGCTGCCTCTTCGCGCCCGGCAAGCTCGCCCTGGCCGTCACCCCGCACTTCTTCAACCTGATCGACCGGGACGACCCCGCCTGCCCCATCCGACGCCAGGTCATCCCCCGCATCGAGGAATCGGTTCTCTCGCCCGGCGAGACCCCCGACCCGGTCGGGGAGGACGGCGACTCGCCGGTCCCGGGGATCGTCCATCGCTACCCGGACCGCGTCCTCTTCCTGGTCACCGACCGCTGCGCCGCGTACTGCCGCTACTGCACGCGGAGCCGGCTGGTGTCCAACGCCCAGCAGTACGACTTCCATCCCGACCTCGAGGCGGGCCTGGGCTACATCGCCGCCCATCCCGGGGTCCGCGACGTGCTGATCTCGGGCGGCGACCCCCTCCTCCTCTCGGATGAGAAGCTGGACAAGCTCCTCGGGCGCCTCAGGGCCATCCCCCACCTGGAGGTCATCCGCATCGGCTCGCGCATCCCGGTGTTCCTGCCCCAGCGCGTCACCCCCGCCCTGGCCGACATCCTGCGCCGCCACGGCCCGGTCTGGGTCAACATCCACACGAACCACCCCCGCGAGTGCACGGCCGAGCTGGCCGCGGCCTGCGAGCGCCTCGCCCTCGCCGGCGTCCCCCTCGGCAACCAATCCGTGCTGCTCCAGGGGGTCAACGACGACGCCGAGACGCTCCGCTCGCTCACGCACCGGCTGCTCCGCATGCGCGTCCGACCCTACTACCTCTACGCCTGCGACCTCATCGAGGGGTCGGGCCACCTCCGGGTGCCCGTGGCCCGCGGCGTCGACCTCATCCGCTCCCTCCGCGGCCACACCACCGGCTTCGCCGTGCCCCAGTACGTCATCGACGCCCCCGGCGGCGGCGGGAAGATTCCCGTCAACCCCGAGTACGTCGAGGCCGTGCGCGAGGGCTGGGTGCAGCTGCGGAACTACGAGGACCGGCCCTTCCGCTACCCGAGCGGCGAGGCAAGGCCGAGCCCGCTGCCCGCTCAGGAGGCGTAGACGCCCATCCCGCGGAACTTGGCGTAACGCCCCGCGAGGAGCTTCTCGGGCTTGAGTTTGCCGAGCTCGGCGAGGGCGCCGCGCAGGGTCTTGCGGATGCCCGAGGCGGTGGCGGCGGGATCCTCCTGCGCGCCGCCAAGCGGCTCGCGCACGACGCCGTCGACCACGCCGAGCCTGACCAGGTTGGCGGAGTCGAGCTTGAGCGCCTCGGCGGCCTTGGGGGCGTGGGCGCGGTCCTTGAAGAGGATGGCGGCGCAGCCCTCGGGCGAGATGACGGAATAATAGGCGTTCTCGAGGATGTAGACGCGGTCCGAGACGGCGATGCCGAGGGCGCCGCCCGAGCCGCCCTCGCCGATGACGAAGGTCACGATGGGGACGCGCAGCTGGCTCATCTCGCGGAGGTTGACCGCGATGGCCTCGGCCACGTGGCGCTCCTCGGAGCCGATGCCGGGGAAGGCGCCAGGGGTGTCGACCAGGGTGACGATGGGCAGGCCGAAGCGCTCGGCGAGGCGCATCAGGCGGAGGGCCTTGCGGTACCCCTCGGGGTTGGGGCAGCCGAAGTTGCGGCGGAGGTTCTCCTTGGTGTCCCGGCCCTTCTGCTGGCCGATGACCACCACGGGGTTGCCCTCGAAGATGGCGGTGCCCCCGACGGTCGACTCGTCGTCCATGAACAGCCGGTCGCCGTGCAGCTCCTGGAAGTCGTCAAAGAGCAGCTGGATGTAGTCGAGCGAGTAGGGGCGGCGGGGATGGCGGGCGAGCTGGACGCGCTGCCAGGGGGTGAGGTTGCCGTAGATCTCGCGGCGGGTCTTCTCGAGCTTGTCCTCGAGCGAGGCGAGCTCCTTGGAGGCGTCGATGCCCGCCCCCTCGGAGGACGCGCGAATCTGGGCGATCTGGTCCTCGAGTTCCCGGATGGGCTTCTCGAACTCAAGGGTGAAGCGAGGCTTGGCGACCGTGGTCATGGAGAGGGAGGAGCGGGGAGCGGGGTCCCGTAAAATCAACTTAGGTGGGGAGGGCTAAAAATAAAGGCTACAAACAGGGGGCAATTTATCCGAATAACGCCCAAAAACACGATAAATGAGGACCGGGGGAGGCCAGATTAGACCTCGCTCCCGCGCACCGCTCCTCGCGCCTTCCAATCAGCCACCGTTGCCGAGCACAAGCACGCGGCGGGAGTAAGGGCGGCCGTGCTGGGCGACGATGCGGCGGAAGGTGCTCTGGTTGGTCTCGGCGAAGGTGGCGCTGCCGGTCGCGGCCTGGAGTGCGCGGAGCTCGCGGGCGCCCTCGGGGGTGAGGACGGTGACGGAGAACTCGACCTGGCGGAGGGCGTAGGGCAAGGGCGCCGTGCGGGCGTCGAGCTGGATGCGATCGGCGTAGACGCGAGCGCGGTAGATGTATTTGTCGGCCTGCGAGGTGCTGGTCGAGGCCGAGGTGGTGTGACCCGAGGGCATCAGCCCCCAATAGGCATGCTGCTGTCCGTAGGTGGTGCCGGAATTGCCGGCGCGATAGGTGGTCTCGGTGGATTTCGGATAAAGGGTGACGGGGCGCAGCGCGTCAGGCGGGAGTCCGTTGGCGACGTTGGCGCCGGCGGGACGAGCCCCGACCCGGGCGAAGTCCTGCGCCTTGGTCTCGCTCGAGGCGCACCAGAGGGTGACATTGAGGGCGACGGTGTTCTGGGCGCAGAAATTGGACTCGTCCATGGTCCATCCTCCGTTGGCGGTGCCGTCCATCAGGTTGCCGGTGACCCAGCCGGCCGACGGGCTGTTGTAGCTGGGATAGCGGCGGGGGGTGCCGTGCCAATAGGTGGAGGGCACGCCGGTGACGACGGCGCTGAGCGCCACGGTGGGGACGGTGAGGTGGGGGAGCGCCTCCTGGAAGGTGCTCTGGGGGTCGATCAGCGTGCGCTGGATGCAGTAAACCTGCTGGATGAGCTGGCCCGGCATGTCGAAGGGCGAGCGCAGGCCCATGCGGTAGGCGACGGCGCAGAGGTCGCCGCGGATGGGCTCGCGGGGGATGGTGGTCGACCCGGGGACGAACTTGGGCCGATCCGCCGGCGAGGCGAAGAACATCAGGATCGGCTGCAGGTCCGGGGGGACGTTGGGGACGCCGTTGGCGAAGCCGGTCGGGGCGCCGGGGGCGCCGGGGGCGATGATCTCCATCCAGCAGCGTCCGTCGGGGCGGATGACAGCCGTGTTCATGTCGCGCTCGAGGTTGTCGAGCACGGCGCGGGCCTCCGACTGGGCGGAGAGGTCGGCCACGACGCGGTCGTAGGCGGTCATGGTGTCGACCGCGACCTTCACGACAACGAGGACGATCATGACCATGATGGCCGAGGCCACCAGGAGCTCGACCAGGGTGAAGGCGCGGCGGGCGGCGGCGGGCTGGCTCATCGGTTGATGACGATGGTCTGGGTGAGGACGGGCGTCTCCTCGCGGGCCTTGAAGGTCGCGGGAGGGGTGTAGTCGTGGGGGAAGAACTCAGCCACCACCGGCAGATAGGCGAGGGCGTAGCCGTCCGGCGAGGCGGGGAGGGCGGTCCCGACGGCCCAGGTGGCCGCGGTGGGCTCGCCGGTGGCGGCGTCGAGGGTGACGCGCTGGCCGACGAGGAGGCGGGAGACGGTTAGCCGGACGCGCATCGGGGCGCCGATGACGTTGCGGGCCTGGGCCAGGTCGGGCGGGAAGGTCTCGTCGGCCATGGAGACGACCTCGAGCAGGGCGGGGTTGGCGTTGAGGTTGTAGTTGGCGGCGGAGCCGGAGACGACGGTCTCCGCGATGGCGGTGACCATCTTGCGCTCGTAGACGTAGACCCAGACGGCGTTGTCGAGGGTTGTCGCCCCCTTGAGCAGGTTGTAGGCGAGGTCGAAATTGGGGGCGTCGCCCGTGGCATTGTCGATCCCCGTCCGGCTGGGAAGGTAGAAGCTGGCGGTGTTGTTGTGGCTGAGGCCGCTCGTCACGGTGAGCTCGCGGAGGACGGAGCGCGGGTTGTCGAGGCCGGTGACGAGGCCCTGGGCGGCGGTGAGCGCCCGGTTGGTCTGCATGATGTCGTCGACCTGCTGGAAGGTGGTGGCGAGGATCCCGATGAGCGAGGCGATGGCGATGCCGATCACGCCCACCGCGAGGATGACCTCGACCAGGGTGAAGCCGCGGCGGCGCGGGCGGGGAGCGGGGACGTCGGGGGTCATTTGACGGAGGTGAGCTCGAACTCGCTGGAGTCGGTGGTCAGGGAGAGGTCGCCGCTGCGCCGGAGGACGATGGCGCCGAACTTGTCGGGCGAGGTGAGGAGCACCTGGCCGCCGGTGTTGGCGCCCTCGGCGACGACCAGGACGACGCGGCCGGCGTGGTTGCTCGTGCCGTCGGCGCCGAGCTCCACGTAGAACCACTGCTTGGCCCCCTGGGCCGCGGCGTGCACCGAGGTGTTGTCGAAGGTCACGACGGTGGTCGAGATGTTGGGCGCGAAGACGGGGCGGTAGAGCATCATCGGCGCCTGGCTGCCCGTGGGGCTGGGCTGGTCGTAGGTCCCGGCGGTCAAGCCGGTGGGATCCGCCAGGGCGGAGATGCGGCTGAGGCGGGTGGCGGAGGAGGTGCCGGCGAGGTTGACCCCGGCGGGCATGGTCACGGCGGGATTGGTGAAGCCGGTGGCGGGGGCGGCGTCGACGACGGGAGGCACGAAGTAGACGCCCGGCGGCAGCATGATCGAGGGATCGGGCGAGAACCACGCGTACTTGGCGGCGGTGGTCGAGGCGCCGAGCCCGCGGACGCCGATGGCGATGACAACCTCGCGGAGATGGCGGTCGGGGTCGGTGGGGTCGTTCTTGATCAGGACCCGGTAGCGGAAGTCGGACGGGGCCCAGTTCAGGGAGAGGCCGGCGGGCTTGGGCAGCGCCGCCCGGTTGGCCATGGCCTGGGCGCGGGCCGAGCGGAGGGTCGAGGCGAGCATGCGCTGGCCGTTGGCCAGCCCCTCGGGGTTGGTGGGCTGGATGGCGAGCATCATGCTGGCCAGGATGAGGATGACCGAGATGACGATCATCAGCTCCACGAGCGTGAAGCCGCGGCGGGCGCGGGGCCGGCTCTGGGGCGAGGGGGGCATCACTGGACGGAGACGACGTCGGCGTAGTCGTCGCGCTTGGTGCCGACGGACGCCGAGGGGACGTCGAGCGAGGTGACATCCGTGGCCGAGGTGTAGACGATGACGCGGGCGGGCACGCCCGAGGAGGCGGAAAGGTTGCGGACGTCCCCGGGAATGGCGGTGCTGGGCGAGGGGGCGCCGGAGGCCGAGGCGATGTTGCCGTTGCCGTTGAAGTCGATCACCACGCGGATGTTGCGGTTGCCCAGCCGGTCGACGAGGTAGTTCCCCGTGCCGATGGAGCCGGTGGTGTCGGTCGCGGCGGGGAGCTTGGTGAAGTCCTCGTAGTCCTCCCGGGAGAACTCGACGAAGGTCTCGGCGTTGCGGTTCCACTTGATGCGGTTGCCGGAGCCGCCGGCGGAGAGCGCCGCCCCGTTGGGATTGCGCCCCGCGAGGCACATCACGAGCGTGGCGCCGCGGTTGGCCGCGCCGGTCCCCTCCTCGAGCTTGAAGCAGGTGTCGGCGGAGGGATAGGTGCCCCCGGCGAGGTTGGGGTAGAAACCATAGGCCTGCTTGTAACGCACGAGACCGGACGCCCAACCCCCGAGCGAGGTCTGGGAATTGGCGATCTTGGCGCGCTTCTGGACACCCATGGCGGCCGGGATGAGGATGGCGGCAAGGACACCGATGATGGCCACGACGGTCAGCAACTCGATCAGGGTGAAACCGGGACGGGGGGTCGGTCGCATGGAAGGGGAATCAGGGGTCGGGAAACCCTTTCCCCAAGTATGGGGGCGGCCTTCGGGGAAGGAAAGCCGCAAAAAAGGCCCCGGCGGGGGCCTTGCCCGACGCAGTCGCGTCCATGGGCGGCAATCCCCCGCGCCCCTTGGAGACGGGCGCAGGCAACTTCAACGCGGCAAAAGAAGGAAGCAGGCCGAGGCGATCAGGGTGGGTCCCAGGGCCCAGAGGAAAAGCCGGACCGGCGACACGCCGTCGCCGAAGTGCCGCGAGAGTATGGAGAGACCGGCCGGGTTGGGCGCGTTGGCGATGACGGTCAGCCCACCGCCGGTCACCGCCCCGGCCAGCACCGCGAACTGCATGGCGCGGGCGGCCTCCGAGCCGTCGCTCAGCGCGGGAACCTGGGCGGCGAGGTAGGTGATGGCGGCGTTGTCGTTGAAAGCCGTCAGGACGGTGGCGCCGGCGAAGAGCTCCAGCTCGCCCAGCCGGGTCAGGATGGGCGAGATCCACCATGATTGGAGGCCGCCATGCAGAACCAACGAGGCGAGGAAGAAGGCGACGAGCAGGGGGCCGCGCAGTTGGATGGGCGACTGCCACTGGGGCGTGGCCACGGTGAAGGCGAGGAAGACGAGGAGCCCGGCCATGAGGAGCGCGCCATGGTGGCCGACGAGCATGAGCACGGTCCACGCCATGCAGACGAGGTGGAAGCCGACGACCCAGGCGGGGACGCGGGCCTCGGACTCCGGGCGCAGGGGCGGGTCGGCCCGCCTGGCGAGGTCGGCGAACTCCCGGCGGAAGAGGAGGCCGTAGGCCAGCGTCGACAGGAGGATGGACAGCAGCGCCTTGAGGCCGAAATGGAGGAACATATGGGGCGTGGTCCAGCCCCACACGCCGGCGACCATCACCACGGGCGGGGCGGCGAAATGGGTGAGGGTGCCGCCGATGGAGACGTTGACGAAGAGCAGGCCGAGCGTCGCGTAACGCAGGCGGCCCGAGGGCTTCAGCTCATGGAACTGCGCCGAGAGCATCAGGGCCGCGATGGTCATGGCGGCCGGCTCCGTGATGAGCGAGCCGAGCAGGGGGGCGACGGTCAGCACCACCGCCCAGCGCATCAGCGGCGTGCCGCCGAGCCGGCGGGCGATGGCGTTGAGCAGGCCGGAGGCCGTGCTGAAGATCGGCCGGGACGAGGCGATCGCCATGATGACGAAGACGAAGAGGGGCTCGAGGTACTTGGGGGAGGCGAGGATCCGGACACCCTGCCCCGCCTGCCCGGCGGCGAGCTTGGTCGCCAGGGCGTAGTCGGCCGTCTCCATGTAGGCGGTGGCGAAGGCCCAGCCCTTGCCGGGCCAGAAGACGAAGGTGTAGAAAAGGACGAAGGCCCAGATGCCGAACACCGCCTCGATCTCACCGAGGAAATGGAACAGGGAGGCCCGGAAGTCGGCCGACTTGCCGTCGGGCCCGACCGGCGCCCTGCCCTGGCGGACCTTCTCGGCGTGGGCCTCGGCGAGGCGATGGGCCATGCGGTTGAAGACCGGCGTCAGGAAGGTGTGGATGATCGCCAGCAGGAAGATCAGCGAGGCGACAACCAGGAAAGGGTCGGCCGAGGCGGCTGCGCTCAGCTCCTGCCAAAGGGTCTGGTTGGAGGCCATGGCATCCTAGTTGGCGGAGCAAGGCATGATTGCAACCAAGACTGTCCGCTCGGCCGGCCGATTGCCGGCGCAGATCCCCCAGGCGCTCAGAAGCCGCCGCCGAGGGCCTTGACCACCTGCAGGTGGGCGACGATGCGGTCGCGGCGGGCCGCGGCGGCGACCGCCACGGCGTCGGCGTGGGCCACGCGGGCCTCGGCCCACTCGAGCGGCCCGATCTCGCCCGCCTCGAAGCGGCGACGGGCCAGGTCGAGCAGGGCGGCGGACGCGGCGGCGCGGCGCTCGGTCGACTCGGCGAGCTCGATGGCCTCCCCAAGGTCGACCAAGGCGTCGCGGGTCTCGCGCAGGGCCTCGAGGGCGACCCGCGAGTAGCTCGCGGCCGCCTCGTTGGCGGCGGCCTTGGCGGCCTCGGTGGCTCGGCGCGAGGCTCCCCAGTCGAGGAGGTCGTACTGGATCGCGCCGCCGAGCGCGGCGGTGGCGGCGGGCGAGGCGAAAAGCCCGCTGAGCTCGCGGCTGGCGCTGCCGACGGCTCCGGTGAGGGAGAGGCGGGGGAAGGCGGAGCCCTTGGCGACCCCGACCTGGGCGTTGGCCGAGACGGCCAGCTGCTCGGCCTCGCGGACGTCGGGGCGGCGCTCGAGGAGCGCGGAGGGCAGGCCGGAGGCGGGAGGCGGGGGCACGCTCAGCTTGGCGGTCGCGGGGGCGATCTCGAGCGAGGGCTCGCCGGTCAGGCTGCCGAGGAGATGGGCGAGCGCGGCGCGCTGGCGGCGGGCCATGGCGAGGCGGGTGTGGGCGTCGGAGCGGGCGACCTCCGCCCGGGAGACCTCGTCGGGAGCGGCGGCGCCGGCGGCCTCGCGCTCGCGGGCGACGCGGAGGGCCTCGTCGCGCGCGGCGAGCGCGCCGGCCATGGCGTCGAGCTCGGTCTCGGCGGAGCGGAGGCCGACATAGGTGCGGGCGACCAGGGCGGCGACGGAGAGCTCGGCCGCGCGCAGCGACTCGCGCCCGGCCTCGAGCAGGGCGCGGGACGACTCCCGGGCGCGGCGGGCGCGTCCCCAGAGGTCGATCTCATAGTTGAGCGAGACGCCGACCTCGGCGACGGGCCGGATGCGCGGCGTGCCCGCGGGGAAATTGGTGGCGAGGTCGACGCTGGCGCGGCGGCGCTCGTAGGCGGCGCTGGCGGCGAGCGAGGGAAGCCCGGCGGCCTCGACCTCGCCGAGGATGGCGAGGGCGCGGTCGACGCGGGCGGAGGCCGCGAGGATGTCGCGGTTGCCGGCGAGCGCGCGGTCGACCAGGTCGTCGAGCACCGGGTCGCCGAGGGCCTTCCACCACGCGGCGCCGAGCTCCGCGCCGTCGCGGGCCAGGGCGCCGTGGGTCTCGGGGAAGGGTTGCCCGGGGCGGACGTAGTCGGGCCCGGCGGCGCAGCCGGAGAGCACCAGGGCGGCGACGGCGAGGCGGCTCACGGGGTCACCTCCGTCGTCGGCGCGGCGGCCTTGCGGCGTCCGGATAGCAGGTGGAAGAACCAGGGGATGAAGAGCGTGGCCACGAAGGTGTCGAGGAGCATGCCGCCGATGATGCCGGTGCCCATCGAGCGGCGGGCGGCGGAGCCGGCGCCGAAGGCGAAGACGAGCGGGAGCACGCCGAGGATGAACGCCATCGAGGTCATGACGAGCGGGCGCAGGCGGAGCCGCGCCGCCTCGACCGCGGCCTCGGCGGCGTCCATCCCGGCGCGGCGGGCGGACTCGGCGAACTCGACGATGAGGATGGCGTTCTTGGCGGCGAGGCCGATGAGGGTGACGAGGCCGATCTGGAAATAGATGTCGTTCGGCATGCCGCGCGCGAGCAGGGCGAGGAGGGCGCCGAGCGAGGCGAAGGGCACGGTGAGGAGGACGCCGACGGGCAGGCGGAAGTCCTCGTAGAGCGCGGCGAGGATGAGGAACACCATGAGCAGGGCCAGGACGAAGGCGGGCAGGGCCGAGGTGGCCGCCCGCTTCTCCTGCAGGGCCTGGGAGGTCCACTCGATGGCGTAGCCCGGATCAAGGGTCTGGGCCGCGACCTGCTCGACGATCGCCAGGGCCTCGGCCGAGCTGGTGCCCGGGGCGGCGGAGCCGATGAGGCGGGAGGCGAGGAAGCCCAGGTAGCGCTCGAGCTGCTCGGGCCCGGAGGCGGGCGCGAAGGTGACGAAGGTGGAGACGGGCAGCAGGGAGCCGTCCGAGGCCCGCACCGGCACGCGGCCGGCGTCGGCCGCGCCGACGCGCTCGCCGGGCTCGGCCTGCATGAGCACGCGGTAGGTGCGGCCGGCCAGGTTGAAGTCGTTCACATAGAGGGCGCCGACGGTGGCCTGGAGCGATTGGTGGAGGTCGTCGAGCGGCACCCCGAGGGCGGCGGCGCGGGCCTCGTCGACCTCGGCGCGCAGCTGGGGCACGCCGGGGCGGAGGAAGGTGTTGATGCCCGTCAGCTCGGGACGGGCGCGCAGGGCGGCGGCGAGCCGCTCGGTCTGGGCGGCGAGCCTGGCCGGGTCGTCGTCCTGCCGGGCCTGGAGGTAGAGCTCGAAGCCGCCGGCGGAGCCGATGCCGCGGATCGCGGGCGGGTTGACAACGAGGCACATGCCGTCGGGCTGCGACATCCCGATGCCGAGGAGGCGCTTGGCCAGGTCCTGCCCGGAGATGTCCCGGTCGCCGTAATCCCTCAGCGGGAGGAAGATGGTGCCGGCGCTGGATTTCTCGCCGCCGCCGATGAGGTCGAAGCCGCTGATGGCGAAGGTGTGCCGCACGGCGGGCTTGCCCTCGGGCAGGGCGCGGAACTGGGGCGTGATGCGGTCCATGAACGCCTTGGTCCGGCCGACGCTGGCCCCGTCGGGCAGGTTGACCATGCCGATGAGGTAGCCCTGGTCCTCGGAGGGAAGGAAGGCGCGGGGGATGGAGAACAGGAGCAGCAGGTTGAGGGCGCAGACCGCGAGGAAGGCGAGGCTCGCCTTGACCGGGTGGTCGAGCAGCCAGCGGACGGCGCGCCCGTGCCAGGCGGCGAGGGCGGCGAAGCCGCGGCCGAAGGCGCCGAGGAGGCGCCCGACGGGGCCGGCCGGGCCGGCGGGGGCCTCGTGGGGCCTGAGGAAGAGGGCGCAGAGCGTCGGGGTGAGGGTGAGCGCGACGAAGCCGGAGAGGATGACGCAGAGCGAGAGGGTGACGGCGAACTGGCGGTAGAGGGCGCCGGAGATGCCGCCGAGGAAGGCCACGGGGAGGAAGACGCAGACGAGGACGCAGACGATGGCGATGACGGCGCCCGAGACCTCGCGGATGGACGCCGCGGCGGCCTCGAGGGGCGGGAGGCCCTTCTCGCGCATCAGGCGCTCGGTGTTCTCGAGCACGATGATGGCGTCGTCCACCACGATGCCGATGGCGATGACCATGGCGAAGAGGGTGAGGATGTTGAGCCCGAAGCCCATCAGCCAGAGTCCGGCGCAGGCGCCGACAAGGGAGACCGGCACGGCGACCATGGGGATGAGGGTGGCGCGGGCGCTGCCGAGGAAGAGGAAGACGACGAGGGCGACGAGCAGGGCGGCCTCGAGCAGGGTGGTGCGGACCTCGCCGAGGGCGGCGCGGACGAAGCGGGTGGTGTCGAAGGGGATGACGGCCTCGACGTCGGGAGGGAAGGTTTTGCGCAGCACCGCGATCCGGTCGTAGATGGCGTTGGCGGTGGACAGCGCGTTGGCGCCGGTCTGGAGGAAGATGCGGGTCCCGACGCAGGGCTGGTTGTCGAGGGCGCCCAGCTGCTCATAGCTCTGCGAGCCGAGCTCGACCCGGGCGACGTCGCGGAGGCGGAGGGTGCCGGCGGGCCCGTCGGAGCGCACGACGATGTCGCCGAACGCCTCGACGGTCGACAGGCGGCCGCGGGTGACGACGGGGATGACGAACGAGGCGTCGGCCGAGGGCTCCTGGCCGAGGCGCCCCACGGCGTACTGGGTGTTGGTCGCGCGGATGGCCCGGACGACGTCCCCCGGGGCCACGCCGAGCGCGGACATCCGGTCGGGGCGGAGCCAGACCCGCATGGCGTAGTCGCGCGAGGCGAAGACAGCCGCGTCGCCCACCCCGGGGATGCGCTTGATCTCCTCCACCACGACGGTCGAGGCGAGGTTGCTGAGGAAGACGGTGTCGCGCGTGCCCTTGGGCGAGAGGATGGAGACGGAGAGCAGGATGTCGTTGGAGCGCTTCTTGGTGATCACGCCGAGGCGGCGCACCTCCTCGGGGAGCCGGGGCTCGGCGATGCGCACGCGGTTGGAGAGGAGCACCGCCGCCATGTCGGGGTCGGTGCCGTTCTCGAACGTGACCGTGATGGTCAGCGTGCCGTTGGAGGAGGCGTTGGAGCTGTAGTAGAGCAGGCCCTCGATGCCGTTGATCTCCTCCTCGAGGGGAGCGGCCACGGTGCGGATGACCGCCTCGGGGGAGGCGCCGGGATAGCTGGCGACGACGGTGACGGACGGCGGGGCGATCTCGGGGTACTGCGAGAGGGGCAGCTTGGTCAGGGCCAGCCCGCCGACGAGGACGAGGATGACCGAGAGGACGATCGAGAGGACCGGCCGGCGGATGAAGAATTCCCAGCGCATGGTCGCTTACTTGGCGGCCGGGGCGCGGGGGGCGACGGCGGCGCCAGGTCGAAGGCGCTGGAGCTGGTCGAGGATGACGCGGTCGCCGTCGCGCAGGCCGGCCAGGATGTCGGCCTGACCGCCGGAGGCGCCGCCGACGGTCACGACACGGGCCTCGGCCTTGCCCTCGGCGTTGGCGACGAGGACCGAGCGCCCGGCGGGGGTCTGCACGAGGGCGACCTCCGGGATGCGGCAGGCGCCCGGGGCCTTGAGGCCCTCGGCGCGCACGCGGACGAACTGACCGGGGAGGAGGGCGCCGCCGGCGTTGGCGAAGCGGGCGCGGATCTGGATGTTGCCCAGCCGGGTGTCGACCCCGGGGGCGACAAAGTCGACCTTGCCGGCCGCGCCAACCGGAGCGCCGTCGGCGCCGAGCACCCGGACCTCGGCTCCCGCGGCCGAGGCGGCGCCCTTGTAAAGGCGGGCGAACTCGGCCTCGGAGAGGCCGAATCGCACCCAGACCTCGTCCGATTGCACGACGGTGGTGAGGAGGCCGTCGGGCCCGCCCGGAGTCACCAGCGCGCCCTCGGTGCGGAGGCGGCGACCCGCCACGCCGTCGATGGGGGAGCGGAGCTCGCAGTAACCAAGGTCGAGCTCGGCCATCCGCACCCGCGCCGCGGCGGCGTCGCGCGAGGCCTCGGCCGCGAGCGCGGCCGCAAGCGCGTCCTCGGCCTCCTTCCTGCCGGCCGCCTTGGCGGCGAGCAGGCGCTCGAGGCGGGCGGCCTCGGCGCGGGCCTGGGTGGAGCGGGCCTCCTCCTGGCGCAGCTGGGCCTTGGCGAGGGCGAGGGCGGCCTCGTAGGGCGCGGGATCGATGCGGAAAAGGATGTCGCCCGCCTTGACCCTGCCGCCCTCGCGGTAATCGACGGCCTGCAGGATGCCGGTGACGCGGGCCCGGACCTCGACCTCGCGGACCCCCTCGACCTGCCCGGGGGCGAGCGCCGACTGGCCGAGCTCGCCGAGCGCGACGGTCATGACGCTGACCTGGACGGGGCCCTGGGGAGGGGCGGCCGGAGGCTCGCCGCAGCCGGCGAGGCAGAGGGCAAGGGCTCCGAGGGAAAGGGGGGCGCGCCGGGACATGTCGCAAACAGGAGGGTGAAACGGCTGTTTGACAACCCGATACGCGTTTTCCACCGCTTGCCCCCGACCCCGTCCGCCCCCAGCCTCCCTCCATGCTCCCCCTCCTCAAGCTCATGCTCTCGGCCGGCATCATCGCGGGCGCCTCCGAGATCGCCAAACGCAGCCCGACCCTGGCGGCCATCATCATCTCGCTTCCCCTGACCTCCATCCTGACCTTTTCCTGGATCTGGATCGAGGGACCGGACGCGGCGCGCGTCACCACGCTCAGCCATTCCATCCTGGCCTACACCCTCCCCTCCCTGCCCTTCTTCCTGCTCCTGCCCCTCGGCCTGCGCCTCGGCCTCGGCTTCTGGGCCTCGCTGCTCCTCTCCTGTCTCCTGACCGCCGGCTGCTACCGCCTGTGCGACCCTCTGATCACCCGCTGGGCGGCCTGAGCCTGCTGGACTCCCGCATGAGGCCCACCCCGCGTCCCGGACTTGGCATCGTCGCGCTGGCGCTCGGCATCTCGGCATTCATCCTCGCGCTGACCTGCGCCATCCTCGGCCTGATCGCCTCACCGAGCGGCGAGGCGCCCGACTGGCTGTCCTTCGCGCTGGCCGGCGCCCTCATGGATGCGACGCTGGGATTGGAGATTGGCCGCCGAGCCGGGCAACTGAGCCCGCCCCACTCCACGCTTCGCAAGGTTGGGTCCAGCCTGGCCTTGGCCGCAATCTTGGTCGTGCTCGGTGTCGCCGCGAAACTGGCGGGAAGCCAGGCGGCGTTCCCCTAGGTGCCCCGGGCAGGGCTCGAACCTGCACGCCTTTTGGGCAAGGGATTTTAAGTCCCGTGTGTCTGCCATTCCACCACCGGGGCCGGTGAGGGTGTCGAGTGTTCGCGGACAGGTTGACAAGGCAACCCAAGAGGCGCGGGGACTCCCGAAGGAGGTCATGGACGTAGCCATGACCCTACCCGCTTACATCCGGATACGGGCGGAGAGGCCGAGGTGAAGGCCCTGGCCGGGGTCGACCCGGACCTCGGGGTCGCCGTCGATGCGGAAGCGCAGCTCGGCGTCGAGTTCCCAGCCGAGCCGGGCGCTGACCTGCCAGCCCTGCCATTCCCAGGCGTAGCC
Source organism: Verrucomicrobiota bacterium (assembly GCA_030831965.1). Lineage (GTDB taxonomy): Bacteria > Verrucomicrobiota > Verrucomicrobiia > Opitutales > UBA953 > UBA8828. The sequence continues at coordinate 24,745 of JAURJZ010000015.1, read as the reverse complement.
GGCGGCGGCGACAAGGCGCTCGTCGAGCACGCGGGCGGCGGCGCCGCCGACGGGCTCGACGCGGGTCTCCTCGCCGGTGTACCCGATGCTGAGCGTGGCCTGGCTGTCGGGAGATAGACGTCGACCGAGGACGAGGGCCTTGCGGCCGGTGGCGAGGCTCCAGTCGGGCGCGAACGACCAGCGGAACGTGGGGACGAGAATGAGGAGGTCGTTCTCGACGCGGCGGGTCTCGGCGATGACGAGGAAGCCGAGGTCGAGGGTCTCGGACATCTTCCAGGACGAGCCCCCGACGAACGAGACGGTGAGATCCTTCTCGATGGGAATCTCATCGGCCGTGCGCGTCCCAAGCTCGAGGGCGAGGAAGCGCGAGGGCCCGCCCTGGGGTCCGGGCCGCTGGGCGGCGGCGAGACCCAGGTCGAGCTCGCGAACGAACTCGTAGGGAGCGGGCAACGCGGCGCCCTTCCAGTCATGGGCCTCGGCCGCGGCGGAACCGGTGAGCGAGAGGCGCCAGTCCCCGACGTTGGTCAGGTGGCTCATCGCCTCGATGCGCGCCGAGGAGGAGGATTCCTTGCGACCAAGGTCGCCCGTGCCGGAGGACAGGCGGGCGTCGGCCTCGAGCTTCCAACCATCGCCGAAATCGGCCGGCCGAGGCGGGTCGGCGCGAAGGGCGGCGGCGACGAGGAAGGCGGGCAGGAGACGGCGCATGGGGGTAGCGTAGGCGAATCCCCTGGGATGGAAATGCTGAATAGGGGGACACAGGGGCTCGGGGGAATTAGCTCTCTAGCCCCATGGCTCACTAGCTCTCTAGCTGAATAGCGGCTATAGCTGACTAGCTGATCAGCTGGTTAGCTGCTAAGCGGGATCCTCCATTAGGAGGGGAGAGGCATGGAGAGATGAAGCGGTTTCGGAGAAACCGCCCTAGCCGAGGCGACGAGCGCCAGCGAGTCCTCGCCCGCTGACCCCGCGGACGCCGCTGTCCCCGCTGACCCGCAAACCCACCTTTGTCCTTCCCTCCCCCAGCCGGGGGCGTTTCCATCGCCGCCATGGGTCGCATCGAGGACACGTTTGCGCGCTGCAAGGCCGAGGGCCGCTCGGCCTTCGTCAGCTATGTCTGCGCCGGCGACCCCGACGGGCCGACGTCGGCCGACATCCTCCTGGCCCTCGCCAGGGGTGGCGCGGACATCCTCGAGGTCGGGGTGCCCTTCTCCGACCCGCTGGCCGATGGCCTGACCAACCAGCTGGCCGCCCAGCGCGCCCTCGAGGGCGGCATGACGCACGAGGGCCTGCTCGAGGTTCTTCGCAAGGTCCGGGCCGGGACGGACAAGCCCCTCGTTCTCTACACCTATTACAACCTCCTGTTCGCCCGCGGGCTCGAAGCCTCGTGCGCCGCGCTCAAGGCCGCCGGGGCCGACGCGCTCCTGACGCTCGACTGCCCGCCCGAGGAGGCGGGCGACCTGCTGGCCGCCTGCGCCAAGCACAAGCTGCAGGCCATCTTCATCGTGGCGCCGACCACGCCCCCCGCGCGCATCGCCGCCATCGCCAAGGTCGCCTCGGGCTTCATCTACTACGTGTCCCGCGCCGGCGTCACCGGCGAGCGGTCCGACCTGGCCGCCGACCTCGCGGCGGGCGTCGCCGAGATCCGCCGCCACACCGCCCTGCCCGTCTGCGTCGGCTTCGGCATCTCAACCCCCGCGCAGGTGAGGGCGGTCGGCGAGGTGGCCGACGGCGTCGTCGTGGGGAGCGCCCTGGTCAACGTCGTGGCGGCCAACCGCGCCTCGCCGGGCAAGGCCGCGGAGGCCGTCGGCGCGAAGGTCCGCGAGCTGGCCGCGGGGCTGGAACGCCGTCCCTGAGCGGGTAGCCGGGTTTTGCCTTGCCACGAGGGGGTCGGTTTCCACGCTCACCGCGGTCCCGACTCGCCGGGGCCGCACGGAATCACCGCATGGCCCCGACAACCCGCTGGAAATCCAAGGACCTGATCGGAATCGACCCGCTCGGCGAGGACGACATCGGGATGGTCTTCCGGGAGGCGGACAGGTTCCTGCCCGCCCTGTCCCGGGCCGGCGGGCTCTCGCTCCTCAAGGGCCACACGGTCGTCAACCTCTTCCTCGAGCCGAGCACGCGCACGCGCACGGCCTTCGACATCTCGGCGAAGCGCCTCGGGGCCGAGGTGGTCTCGATCGACACCTCCGCCTCCTCCCTCGTCAAGGGCGAGACCCTGCGCGACACCGCCCTCAACATCGAGGCGCTCAAGGCCGACGCCATCGTGCTTCGCCACAGCTCGGCGGGCGCGGCGGCCTACCTCGCCCGCCAGGTCGGCATCTCGGTGATCAACGCCGGCGACGGCGCCCACGAGCACCCCACGCAGGCGCTGCTCGACGCCTACACCCTGCGCCGTCGCTTCGGCAAGGTGGCCGGGCTCAAGGTCACCATCCTGGGCGACATCCTCTTCAGCCGCGTCGCCCGCTCCAACATCCTCTGCCTCGGCAAGCTCGGGGCCGAGGTGACGGTGGCGGGTCCGGCCACCCTCGTGCCGGAGCGCCTCGCGGAGGCCTTCCCCGGGGTGCGCATCGAGCGCGACCTGCGCAAGGCGCTCGCCCGGGCCGACGCCGTGATGCTCCTGCGCATCCAGCACGAGCGCCAGACCACCACGCACTTCCCCTCGCTCGGGGAATACACCTCCCAGTTCGGCCTCAACGCGGCGCGTGCCGCCTGGCTCAAGCCTGGGGCCGTCATCATGCACCCCGGGCCGATCAACCGCGGCGTCGAGGTCGAGAGCGACCTGGCCGACGGCCCCCGCTCCGTCATCCTCGACCAGGTCAGCCACGGGGTCGCCGTGCGCATGGCCGTCCTCAACCTCTGCATGGGAGCCTCCCGCCGATGAACGCCCCCGACCCCACGCCCCTCTGGATCAAGGGCGCCCGCGTCATCGACCCCGCCTCCGGGCGCGACGAGGCCAAGGGCGACCTCTTCGCGGTCGACGGCCGCCTCGTGGCGCGCCTCACCCCGGCCCAGCTCGCCAAGGCCCGCAAGGTCGACGCCCGCGGCCTGGTCGCCGCGCCCGGCTTCGTCGACCTCAACTGCCGCCTCGGCCAGCCCGGGCGCTCCGCCCGCGAGAGCATCGCGACCGGCACCCGCGCCGCGGCCGCCGGCGGGTTCACCACCCTGCTGGCGATGCCGGACACCCTGCCCTGCGTCGACCATCCCGGCACGCTCCAGCTGATCCACGACATCTGCGAGACCGACGCCGCCGTCCGCGTGCTCCCGGCCGGCGCCCTGACCAAGGGCCTGGCGGGCAAGGCCCTCGCCCCCATCGGCTCCCTGGCCAAGGCGGGCGTGGTGGCCGTGACCGACACCGTCGGCGGCGTGGAGAACAACGAGATCATGCGCCGGGCGCTCGAGTACGCCGCGATGTTCGGGCTGGTCGTCCTCGACCATTGCCAGGACAGCAGCATGACGGAGGGCGCGCAGATGCACGAGGGCGCCGTCTCCCTCCGCCTCGGCCTGCGCGGCTTCCCCTCGGCGGCCGAGGAGGTCGTCGCCGCGAGCGACTGCGCCCTGGCCGAGCTCACCGGCGCGCGCATCCACCTCCAGCACCTCTCCGCCGCGCGGACGGTCGACGCCGTCCGCCGGGCCCGCTCCCGGGGCGCGCGCGTGAGCGCCGAGGTCTCGCCCCTCCACCTGCTGCTCACCGACCGGGCGCTGGCCGGCTACGACCCCAACCTGAAGCTCAACCCCCCGCTGCGCGAGGAGGGCGACCGGCAGGCGCTGCTGGCCGGGCTGGCCGAGGGCGTGATCGAGGCCATCGCGTCCGACCACTCGCCCTGCACCGCCACCGAGAAGGACCGCGAGTTCGACCTCGCCCCCTTCGGCGCCGCCACGCTCGAGGTCGCCTTCGCCGCCGCCCACGAGGCGGTTGTGCTCGGGGGCGTCGCCGACCTGCCGACCCTCCTGGCGAGGCTGACCTCCGGGCCGGCCCGCATCCTCGGCATCGAGGCCGGCACGCTGGCGGAGGGCCGGCCGGCCGACATCGCCCTGCTGGACCCCAAGGCGGGCTGGGTCTTCCGCGCGAGGGACTCCGCGTCCCTCGCCGGCAACCACGCCTTGGAGGGCCGCCGACTCCGCGGCCGGGTCAAGGCAACCTTCGTCGGCGGCCGCAAGGTCACCTGACCGATGGGCGGGCTCGGCGAGATTCCCTGGGCGCAGCTCGGCTGGTGGGACTGGCTGTTCCTGGCGCTCTCCGCCGCGATGATCGGCAACGGGCTGGTCCGGCTAGCCCGCGGCGACGCCACCCCGTCGCCGGACGTCGAGCCTGGGCCGCGCGGGGCCCTGCCCGCCTCGCTGCAGGCGCCGCTGTCGGTGCTGCTCTTCCTCGGGCTCTTCGGGCTGCTCACCCAGCACGCGCCGTTCCTGGTCAAGCTGGCCGGCGGCCTGCTCGCGCTGGCCGGACAACCCCAGCCGGCCGCCGTGGGCGGGGTCCTCCAGTCGCAGATGATCCTCGCGGGCTTCCTCGGGCAGCTCCTGACCGCCGCCATCCTCCTCGGCCTTGGCCGGGTCGATCCGGCGCTGGTGCGCATCCGGGCCGACGGTTCCGACGCCGAGCGGCTGGCACCCGACGCCGCCTCGGCTCGCCGGCTGGGCGGCCTGCTGGCGGCGGGCTTCGCGCTGATGTGGATCGCCAGCCTCTTTTGGCTGGGCTTCGCCACCTTCGCCGAGGCCCAGGGCATGGACTTGCCGAGGGACAACCAGGTGATGGTCGACCTCATCCTGAACCACGACGGCCTGGCCTGGCCGCTCGTCGTGCTCGGGCTCTTCGTCATCGTCGGCGCGCCCCTGGTCGAGGAGATCGGGTTCCGCGGCATGGTCTACCCGGCCTGGCGCGAGATCCTGCCGCGAGGCTGGGCGGTGGCCCTCACCGGTTTCCTCTTCGCCATCATCCACGGCAACCTCGCGACCCTGCTGCCCATCGCGATGCTCGGCGCCTGGCTCTGCCTGGTGCGCGACCGCTTCGGCCTGTGGCCCTGCGTGCTCCTGCACATGGGCGTCAACGCCTGGACCTTCTGCTGGCTGCTGCGCGCGCCCGAGGCGGCCCGCCACCTCTGAGATGGGGCCCCTCGCGCGCCAACCGGGAGACCGGGCCGACGGCATCGGCGAGCGCGCGCTTGTCTCGCGCCTGGTCGACGCGCTGGGCGCCGCCTGCCCGCCGGCGCCGCGGGGTCCCGGGAGCGACTGCGCCGCGCTCGAGACGGCGGGCGAGCGCCGGTACCGCGTCGTCACCGCGGACGGCGTCCTTCTCGGCCGGCACTTCGACCCCATGGCGCCGGCCGAGGCGGTCGGCCACAAGCTGGTCCACCGCAACCTAAGCGACCTCGCCGCGGCCGGCGCCGCGCCGTCCGACGCCCTCCTCACCCTGGTGGCGGGCGGGGATGTCAGCCTCGCCTGGCTCGAGGCGCTCGCCCGCGGCGTCGGCGAGGCGGCCCGTCGCGCCGGCCTCGAGGTGGTCGGCGGGGACGTCGCGCGAGGCCCGGACGGGCACGTCGCCGCGCACCTTTCGGCGACCGGGTTCGCCCACCGCGTGCTCGCCCGCCAGGGCGCGCGCCCGGGGGACATCCTGTTCGTCACGGGCGAGCTCGGCGGCTCGCGGCTCGGACGCCACCTCAGCTTCGAGGCCCGCCTCGCCGAGGGCGAGTGGCTTTGCGGCCAGCCGGCCGTCAACGCCTGCACCGACCTGTCCGACGGCCTGGCGACCGACCTGCCCGGCCTGCTCGGTCCGGCGCTCGGGGCGCGGGTCGACCTCGCCGCGACGCCGGTCGCCGAGGCCGCTGCCCGCCTCGCGAGGTCGGACGGCATCCCGGCTCTCGAGCACGCCTGGTGCGACGGCGAGGACCACGAGCTGCTGTTCGCGACCGAGCCCGCCCAGGCCGACTGGATCGAGGCCCGGTTCCGCCGGACCTTCCCCTCGACTCGCCTCGCGCGGCTGGGCGAGGTGACCGCCGACCCGGGCGTCGCGGACGTCGGGGGCGAGCCCGTGCCCAAGGGCGGCTTCAGCCACTTCAGGCGCTGAAGGCCGCGCCCCGCGTGCTCCCGCTGGGACTCGAACCCAGATCGCCGGCTTCGGAGGCCAGAATTCTATCCATTGAAATACAGGAGCGTGCGGGAGCTGGGAGCAAACCCCCGCCCAAGCCACGGTCAAGCACCGTTCAAGGGAGCGCGAACCTCGAAGGAAAGAGCAGCGCCCCTCTGGCTCGAGCGGCGGGAGCTCAGCAGGCGGGGAAACCGAGCCTCCCAGTCCCGGGGAAAGAAACGGTCGCCCCGGATTTCCATGCCCACCCGGGTGATGTAGAGACGGGAGCAGAGGGGCAGCCCCTCGGCGTAGATGCGCTCGCCGCCGGTGATCCAGACCGGACCCGGCCACGGCATGGCCTGGGCGGTCGCGACCGCCTCGGCCAGGCTAGCGGCGCGCTCGGCTCCGGGAAAACGCTTGGCGGGGTCGCGCGAGACCACGACCGTGCCACGACCGGGAAGGGCCTTGCCGAGCTCGGCATAGCAGAGGGGACCCTCGATCATGACCCCACCCTCGGTCAGGGCGATGAACTGGCGGGTGTCCTCCGGGATGTCCCAGGCCAGGCGGCCCGAGGCCCCGATGGCGCCGTCGGGCGCGACGGCCACGATGCAGTGGATCGGCTTGGGGCTCATGGCCCAATCCTGCGACGGGCGGTCGGGAAGGCAAGCGGACGCCCGGGTTCGCCTTTGACAGCCCCCGCCGGGTTTCCAAGGGTGGGGCTCCCATGGTCATCACCTGGCTCCAAGCCAACACCCAGAAGCACCACCGGCTGATCTTCGGATTCCTCCTGGTCGTGGTCGCCGTCTCCTTCGTCTTCTACACCGGGACCGGCCCCAGCCAGACGACCTTCCGGGGCGAGACCAGGTATCTCGGCGTCGACCTCGGCAACCGCCGCGCGGTCGAGCGCTTCGACGACGCCCTGCGGCTCTCCGGCTTCCGCGTCGACGGCGAGCGCCGGACCTACGAGGTCTGCCTGGCCATCGCGCGCCGGCATCTCGCCGATTCCCTCGAGATTCCCACGCCCTCGGCCGAGGCCGTGCAAGCCAGGGTCCGCGAGCTGCTCACCCGCGGCGCCGGGACCAACCTCGACCCCAAGCAATGGGAGGCCTTCGTCTCCGGCCTCCAGGTCGAGCTGGGATGCGACCGCGCCGAGGCGCTGGCCAGACTGGAGGCGGTGCTGGAGGACCAGCTCCGCTGGGAAACCGCCTCCGAGCTGCTGGCCGGCCCCGGCCACGCCTCCCCCGCGGAGGTCCGCCGCGTGCTCGAGGAAATGGGCACGCGCTGGACCGTGCAGGTCGCGGCGCTCGACGCCGACGCGTTCAACCCCGCCTTCCCCGACGACCTCGCGAAGGCCAAGTCGCACTTCGCCGCGAATGTCGAGCGACACCGCATCCCCGCGCGGATCAGGCTGAAGGCGACGACCTTCCCGCCCTCGGCTCCGCGCAAGCGCACGGTGACGGATGAGGAGGTCCAGACCCATGCCTACAACTTCGCCCGGGAGCTTGGCATCGCCGAGGGCAAGGTGGCCGAGGAGGCGCCCCGCCGGAAGGACGAGATCACCGCCCGGATCCTCGCCCGCGACGCCGTGCAGGAGGACTGCGCCAACCTCTCCGACCAGCTAGCCCAGCGGTTCCCCCTGGTCGACCAAGCCCCGGTCGCCGCGGACATCGACGCCTGGATCGCCTCGCAGAAAGGCGCGACGCGCGATCTGCCCGCCTTCTCCGTCGGGGAGGAGCCCAGCGTGCCGGGCGTCCCGGCGTCCGCCCTCCGGGCCGCCTCCGCCCTCGCCGAGTCCACAGGCTGGCACACCGAGTTCTACCCAACCTCCGCCGGGGCGGTCGTCCTGACGGTGGCCGAGCGGACACCGTCTCGCCTTCCCTCGTTCGAGGAGGTCCAAGCCGCCGCCTTGGCCGATTGGCGAGCCAGCGAGCGCGCCCGCCTGCTCCTGCTCCGCGCCAAGGAGGCGGGAGCCGCCCTGTCCAAGGGCCTCGCCGCGGGCAAGACCTTCGCCGAGGCGGCCAAGGAGGCCGGGCTCGGGATCCTGGCCTCGCCCGCGCCCTTTGCCGCGGCCGACATCCCGGAAAGCGTCCGAGGGACCACCGTGTCCACGCTCGCCGAGCTCGCCGAGGCGGGCGAGGGCAAGGTGACCGGGGCCATCCGCGTGGCCGGAGGCGACTTCGTCTACCTCAACCCGACCAAGCGCGAGGTGGCGACCGTGGACACCGCCTCCGAGGCCTTCCGCAGCGCCATGGCCAACGTCGCCCGCCAGAACGCGCGCACAACGCTCCTTGGCAACCCCGGCTTCACGCTGCCGAACGGGCAGACCATCGGCGGGGGCGGCGTCGGCCTGCTCGATGAGCTGACCTCCCAGCCCAAGCTGGACGCGCCCCTGGAGCGCTGATCCAGGCTAGCCGAGCACCGCGTCGACGAAGCCCGAGCGGGCGTCGAAGTGCGGGTTGTGCCCGCTGTCCGGCAGCGTGACCACGTCGAGGGCCGGGAAGCGCGCCGCGAAGCCGGCCAGGTCCTCGTCCCGGACATAGTCCGACCTCCCCCCGCGGATCAGGCGGCAGGGCCCTGCGAACGACTGGCCGGCCAGGAGCGGGTCGCCGGTGAGCTCGGGCAAGGCGCGCTCGAGGGCGGCGCGATTGACCTTCCAGCACCATCGGCCCGAGGCGTCCTGCCCGAGGTTCGTGAGGATGAACTGCCGGAGCGCCCAGTCGGGCACATGCCCGGCGAGGGCGGTGTCGGCGTCGCGCCGCGAGGCGATCGCGCCGAGGTCGAGCCGACGCATCGCCTCGAACTCCACCCTCAGGCGTCCGGGATAGGCCCGCGGGGCGATGTCCACCACCGTGAGCCTCGAGACGAGCCCGGGCTGATCGGCGGCCAGCCGCATGGCGACCTTGCCCCCGAGGCTGTGCCCGAGGAGGTGGACGGGGCCCGCGCCGGCGCGGCGCAGCCACGCGGCCACGTCGTCGGCCATCGCGCCGAAGGAGCCGTCGTTGTCCCAGGGCGACTCGCCGTGGTTGCGAAGGTCGAGCGCGACGACGCGCGGCCCGCGCGAGGCCAGGGCGGCGCCGGCGGATTGCCAGTTGCGCGAGGAGCCGAGGAGCCCGTGCAGGACGACAACCAGGGCCGCCCCCTCGCCTCCCAGCTCGCGGCTGGCCAGGTCCAGGCTCACTGGACGATTCGGCCGGAGGCGTTCTGGATGCCGGCGAGGAGCATCTCGAGGGCGCGGGGAGCCGGGGACCGGGCGAGCGCCTCGGCCTTGTCGACCTGGCCGGAGCGGACGAGGCGCAGCAGGTCGGCGTTCATCCCGCGCGAGCCGCTGTCCCTGCCGGCCTCGACCAGGTCGGGGATCTTCTCGAACTGCCCCTCGGCGATGACGCGGCTGGCCAGGGAGTCGACGACCAGGATCTCGCAGGCGGGCACGACGCCCTGGCCGTCGGCCCGGGGAGCGAGGGTCTGGACGACGATGGCGCGGAGCGTCGAGGCGATGTTGCGCCGGGCGGTCGCGACCTCCTCCGGCCGGAAGAACTCAAAGAGCCGCTGGACGGCCTGCTGGCTGGTGCCCGCGTGCAGGGTCGACAGGACGAGGTGCCCCGTCTCGGCCGCCTGGATGGCGGTCTCGAAGGTCTGCCGGTCGCGCATCTCGCCGATGAGGATGACGTCCGGATCCTGGCGAAGCGCGGCGCGCAGGCCCTCGGCGAAACCGGGGACGTCGATGCCCACCTCGCGCTGGCTGAAGGTGCACCGCTGGTCGGCGAAGAGATACTCCACGGGGTCCTCGAGGGTCACGACATGCCGGTCGGCCGTCTCGTTGAGATGCCGGAGCAGGGCCGCCAGGGTCGAGCTCTTGCCGGAGCCGGTCGGCCCGCAGATGAGCACGATGCCCGAGGGAAACTCGGCGAGCCTCGCAAGCGAGGGCTCGAGGTGGATCTCCGCCAGCGAGGGCGGGTTGGTCCGGACGAGGCGGAGGACGGCCCCGGTGGTGCCCCTCTGCCGGTAGGCGTTGACGCGGTAGCGTCCGGCGGCGGCGGCATCGAGGGCGTAGTCGACCTGGTGATCGCGCTCCCAGCCCGGCCGGAAGTCGGGCGGCAGGGTGGCGTCGACAAACGCGGACAACTGGGCCTCGGCCAGGGGCTCCATCTCGGCGGCGACGAGGGAGCCGTCGACCCGGAAGAGGGCCGGTCGACCGACACGCAGGTGGATGTCGCTCGCCCCGGCCTCGACCGCGAGGCGAAGCAGGGCCTGGATGACGTCGGGCATGGGGGGCATGGGCTTTTTGTTTGTCTCCCGTTGAGGCCGAGGGTTGGCTAGCCAACCCAAAGGGACCGCATGGCCAACGCAGGAGCACAGTCAGGGAACGCCGGAGCCGCCCGGGGGACAAACCCTTTTTCCGGGGCGCACACCGCCTTGGTCACCCCTTTTCGCGACGGCCAGGTGGCCTGGGAGGACCTGGCCAGGCTGGTTGAGCACCAGGTCGCGGGGGGCATCCACGGCCTGGCCGCCGTGGGCACCACGGGGGAATCGCCCACCCTCGACGTCGACGAGCACATCGAGGTCGTGCGCCGCACGGTCGAGTTCGCCCGCGGCCGCGTTCCCGTCATGGCAGGGACCGGCTCCAATGCCACCGCCGAGGCCATCGACCTTGTCCGCCGCGCCGACGCCGCGGGCGCCACATCCCACCTTCAGGTCGCCCCCTACTACAACAAGCCCAGCCAGGAGGGCCTCTTCCGCCACTTCTCAGCCATCGCCCGGGAAACCGAGCGGCCCATCGTGCTCTATTCCATCCCGGGCCGCTGCGGCGTCGAGATCGCGGTCGAGACCGTGGTCCGGCTGCGGGCCGCCCACCCGAACATCGTCGCCATCAAGGAGGCGGGAGGCTCGGTCGAGAAGGCGGGCCGGCTCGTCCGCGAGCTCGACCCGGGCTTCGCCGTCCTCTCCGGCGACGACGCCCTCACCGTGGCCTTCGCCGAGTTCGGCGCCCGGGGCATCGTTTCCGTGGCCTCGAACCTCATTCCCTCGGAGATCGCGCGCCTCGCCAACCTCTGCGCCGAGGGCAAGCTGCCCGAGGCCCGCGACCTGCACATCCGCCTCGCCGACCTGTTCCGGGTGCTCTTCGTCGAGCCCAACCCGGTTCCCGTGAAGCACCTCCTCGCCCGCGCGGGCATCATCGGCTCCGCCGAGGTCCGGCTGCCGCTCTGCGAGATGTCAGCCGCCAACCGCGCCGCGGTGGAGGCCACGGCCGACGCCTTCCTCGCCAATCGCCGATGAGCACCTCGCTTCGCATCCTCCTCCACGGCGCCAAGGGCCGGATGGGCCAGGCCATCTCCGCCGCCGCCCCCGCGGCCGGCGTCGCCGTGGTCGGCGTCGACCAAGGCGACGACCCGGCGCCCCTGGTCCCCCAGGTCGATGTCGTGGTCGACTTCTCGTTCCACGCCGCGACCGCCGGCATCGCCGCCCTGGCCGCCCGCCACGGCAAGCCCCTCGTCATCGGCACCACCGGCCACACCGAGCCGGAGAAGGTCGCCATCCGGAAGGCGGTCGCCCCCATCCCCGTCGTCTGGGCAGGCAACTACTCCATCGGCGTCAACCTCCTCAACGCCCTCGTCCGGCGCGCCACCCGCGTCCTCGGCGAAGGCTGGGACATCGAGCTGGTCGAGATGCACCACCGGCTGAAGAAGGACGCTCCCAGCGGGACGGCCGAGAAGCTCCTCCAGATCCTGCGCGAGGAGCGCCGGGTCGGCGCGGACCAGCTTCGCCACGGCCGCAGCGGCCTCGTCGGCGAACGCACCCCGTCCGAGATCGGCGTCCACGCCCTTCGCGGGGGGGATGTCATCGGCGACCACACCGTCCTCTTCGCCTCCGACGGCGAGCGGCTGGAGCTCACCCACAAGGCCTCCTCGCGGACCATCTTCGCCCAGGGCGCCTTGCGCGCGGCCCGCTGGGCCATCGGCAAGCCAGCTGGAATCCACGGGATGGAGGCGGTGTTGGGATTGGAGTGAGGACGGGGGCACGGGAGGAAGAACTCGCGTCGCTCGTTGCCCGTTGGGCTGGGTATCTCCCGTGCCCCCGTGCCCCTGAGACCCTGTGCCCTGTGCAGCCGGCGCGCGCCCCCGTCTCCATTTCCTTTGCCTAGGCTAGGTCGGGTCGGCTAGGAATCGGCCATGATCGTCGTCCTCGAGGGCAAGCTGGTCGCCTGCACGGTGCTGCGCGCGGTGGTCTCCTGCGGCGGTGTGGGCTACGAGGTGAGCATCCCGGTGACGACCGCGGAGCGCCTCGGCAAGGTCGGCTCGACCGTGACCCTGCACACGCACCAGGTCTTCCGCGAGGACAGCCAGTCGCTTTACGGCTTCGCCACGGCCGAGGAGCGCGACTTCTTCGCGCTGGTCGTCGAGAAGGTGAGCGGCATCGGACCGAAGACCGCGATGGCCCTCTTCAGCCGCCTTTCCCTGCCCATCCTGACCCAGGCGGTGGCCACGGGCGACCTCGCCCTCCTCTCCTCCTGCCCCGGCATCGGCAAGAAGACCGCCGAGCGCCTCATCCTCGACCTGAGGGACAAAGTCTCGGTCGGCGGCGCGACCGCGGCACCCGCCCTGCCCCCGGGGTCCGTCCCCGCGACCTCTCCCGCGGGAGACGCCGTCGCCGCGCTCGTCGCCCTGGGGACGAAGGCGGCCGACGCCGACAAGCTCGTGCGCACCGCGGTCGCGAAGCTTGGTCCGTCCGCCACGGCCGACCAGCTGGTGAAGGCGGCCCTAGGGCGATAAATCGGGGGCACAGGTTCACGGGGGCACGGGAGAGACTAAAGGGATGAAGAGGGATCAGCCTCCTACGTCTCCTTGGCATCCTAAGAAACCCTTCACCTCCTGTCTTCCTCCGCCCTCCTGCCTCTCCCGAGCCCCTGAGCCTCCGCGCCCCCGCGCGCTTCCCGACCTAGACCACCTCTAGAATGAGCCCCTTCAAATACCGTCCCTCGGGGAAATTGAGGAGCTCGGGATGGTCGGGAGGCTGGCCGACGCGCTCGATGACACGCAAGGCGCGGCGGGCGTCGGCCGCGGCCGAGGCGGTGGCCTCGGTGAAGAGGTCCTCCGTGACGCGCTGGGAGCAGGAGTAGGTGGCGAGGATGCCGCCTGGCCCGAGCATCTTGAGGGCGCGCAGGGCGAGGTCCTTGTAGCCGCGGAGCGCGCCCTCGACCGCGGTCTTGGACCGCGCGAACGGCGGGGGATCGAGGACGATGAGGTCGAAGCGCTCGTCGGCGCGCAGCCGAAGCCAGTCGAAGACGTTGGCGACCTCGAAGGCCGCCGTGGCCAGCCCGTTCTCGACGGCGTTGGCGCGGGCGGCGGCAACGGCCTCCTCGGACTGGTCGACACCGAGGACCTCGCGGGCGCCGGCCTGGGCGGCGGCGAGGGCGAAGCCACCTTGGTTGCAGAAGGCGTCGAGCATGCGGCGCCCCTTGGCGAGGGAGGCCACGCGGGCATGCTGGGGGAACTGGTCGAGATAGAGCCCGGTTTTCTGGCCGCCGAGCAGGTCGACCTGCCAGCTGAGCCCGTTGAATGACAGCCGACGGGGGGCCAGGGGCTTGCCGCTGGCGGTCGACACGGACAAGCCGAGACCCTCGAGCTCGCGCGCAGGGGCGTCGTTGCGGAGGACGATTTCCTCGGGCGAGAGATGGCGCCGCAGCCAATCGACGATGGCGGGGAGGCGCCGGTCCATGCCCAGGGTGTTGGCCTGGACGGAGAGCAGGGGGCCGAAGCGGTCGACGATCAGCCCGGGCAGGTGGTCGGCCTCGGCGTAGACGATGCGCGAGAAGGCGGCCGGGCCGCGGCGGGCGACGGCGGCGGCGAGGCGCTCGCCAAGCAGGGCGTCGTCGAGCGGCCGCGCGACGCTGCTGTGGCGCCGCCAGACAATCTGCGAGCGGGCGTTCCATAGGCCGGCGCCGAGGGTGTACCCGCGGGGATCGGTCAGCTCGACGCAGTCGCCGTCGGTCGGCGGCGGCCCGGCGAGCTCAACCTCGGCCCGATAGGCCCAGGGATGGCCGCGAAGGGCGCGGGCGGGGCGCCCCTTGGCGAGTCGGACGGCGCGGAGCATGGTCAGTTGACCTCCCTCAGGCGGGGCAAGGCCCAGAGCGCGAGAAGGACCGGCGCGACCCAGGCGGCGATCGCCGGCGGGAGATGCCCGGCCGAGCCCAGCGAGTCGAGGATCATGGTCAGGAAGTAGTAGCCGAGGAAAAGCCCGAGGGTCTTGCTCACACCGATCATCGGGTTGACCCGGCCGCCGACCACGGCGAACGGGATCGCGATGGCGACCACGACGAGGCAGATCATCGGGCTGGCGAGCGTGCGGTGGTAGCGCATGGCGAACTGCGCCATCCTGCCCTCCGGCGCCCAGCCCGCCTGGCCGGCGATCATCCCGAGCTCGCGGAAGGAGAGCTTCTGGGGCCGAAGCACGGTCGCCGCCATCACCTCGGGATTGTCGTCGACCTCGGGAAGCTCGAGCAGGTCGAAGCGGGGCTGCCGGACCAAGGCCTGGGTGGCGGGGTCGAAGACCATCTCGCGGACATCGCGGAAGGCCCAGCGCCAGCGGCCGCCGTCGCGGCGGAACTCGGCATAGGCCGCCGCGAGCCGGCGCAGCTCGCGGCCGTCGGGGGCGAGGAGGTGGAGGTGGACATCCGAGGCGCGGCCGGTCGAGAGGCTGAGCTTGCCGATGATCCAGCGCCGGCCGCCGTCCTTGTTGTCGAAGGCGACGAGCTCGGAGTCGCCCGAGGCCCTCACCTTTCGACCCTTGTCGGCGAGCGCCGCGAACTCCAGGCGCTCGGAAAGCTGGCGGGCGGCCTCCTGCGAGGTCGAGACCCACGCGGCATTCAGGAAGGCGAGCAACCCGGCGAGCGCCGCCGCCGCCGCCCAGAGGGGCGCGGTCAGGCGAAGCACGCCCTGCCCCGCCGCGCGCGCCGCCGCCAGCTCCTGGTTGCGGTTCAGCTGGCCCAGCACGAAGATGACCGAGATCAGGAGGGTGACGGGAAGGAGCGTCGGCAGCTCCCCGACGAGCCGGAAGACCAGGAACAGGGCGAAATCCCCCGCGTCCGCACCCCAGTCGATGAAATCCCGGGCGTGGCGATAGGAGATGGAGATGGCCGCCAGGCCGGAGAGCGCGGCCAGGCAAAGCCCGAAGACCTTGGCCCACTCGCCCAGGATGTAGCGGTCGAGGATGCGCACAAGGCAAGGGTGACCGCGGGTCGACAAAGGGGGCAAGCCTTGAGAGACGCGGTTCAGGGGAATGGGAGACGGGTCGACGGCAATCGCGCCTCAGGGCGAGGGAACCTAGAGCCGAAGGCTTGCCGGCGTCATGGTTTCGCCGCGCGTGTCGCAACCTGGCGCCTGCCGGCGACGGGCGCCGCGAGCTCCGCACCTTTCACCGGCAACCCTTCACCCCCCGCCAGCCGGCTCCGGGCGCCCCTTGCCCCCGCACCCTTATTTTCCTTGCCCTGACCTGCCCCCCTCCCTACCCATTCCCTTCCCCTTTTCCGCCATGACCCAGCACGCCAGCTTCAAGAGCAACGCCGCCACCGGCGCCAAGCGCAACGTCCTGAAGCGCTTCGAGCGCGTCGAGCTCCTCAAGAAGCGCGGCGACTTCAAGGGCAAGCGGGTCACGGGCCTTCGCAAGACCAAGCCGGACGCCTGATCCGGGTCTCCTCGCCCCCAAGCGAAGGACCCGCCCGGATCGTCCGGGCGGGTCCTTCCGTTTTAACCCCCTTAACCCAACCTCCACGATGAAACCCACCCCCGGCAAATACCGTCGGTTCGAGACGGTGACCCTGAAGGACCGCCGTTGGCCGGACGCCGTCCTCGACCGCGCGCCCACCTGGTGCTCCGTCGACCTGCGCGACGGCAACCAGTCCCTGGCCATCCCCATGGGGGTCGAGGAGAAGCTCGAGATGTTCGCGATGCTCTGCCGCATCGGCTTCAAGGAAATCGAGATCGGCTTTCCCTCGGCCTCGGACACCGAGTTCACCTTCACCCGCCGCCTGATCGAGGAGAAGCTCATCCCCGCCGACGTGACGGTGCAGGTGCTGGTGCAGGCGCGCGAGCACCTCATTCGGCGGACCTTCGAGTCGCTCAAGGGCGTCCGTCAGGCAATCGTCCATCTCTACACCCCGACCAACCCCGCCCAGCGCGAGATCGTCCTGGGGATGTCCAAGGACCAGGTCCGCGATGTCGCCGTCGGCGCCACCAAGCTCATCCGCCAGCTGGCCGAGTCCGCCCCGGAGACCAACTGGCGGCTCGAGTTCAGCCCGGAGACCTTCGTGCTGACCGAGACCGATTACGCCCTCGAGGTGTGCGAGGCCGTCTCCGGCGCCTGGGGCGCCTCGGCCAGCCGCCCCGTCATCCTCAACCTCCCCCTGACCGTGGAGGCCGGGCCCCCGAACACCCACGCCGACCAGATCGAGTGGTTCTGCCGCCGACTCAGGGACCGCAAGGCCGCCATCGTGTCCCTGCACACGCACAACGACCGCGGCACGGGGGTGGCCGCGACCGAGCTCGGCCTGATGGCGGGGGCCGACCGCGTCGAGGGCACGCTCTTCGGCAACGGCGAGCGCACGGGCAACCTGGACATCGTGACGGTCGCCCTGAACCTCTTCTCCCACGGCGTCGACCCCGGACTCGACCTTTCCGACCTGCCCCGCATCCGCGAGGTCTACGAGCGCACGACCCGCATGAGCGTGCCCGAGCGGCATCCCTACGCGGGCGACCTCGTCTTCACGGCGTTCTCGGGCTCGCACCAGGACGCGATCAAGAAGGGCATGGACCGCCGCGCCAAGGGCGGCGCCGGCGCCCTCTGGGACGTGCCCTACCTGACCATCGACCCGCGCGACATCGGGCGCTCCTACGAGGCCATCATCCGCATCAACTCCCAGAGCGGCAAGGGCGGCGTGGCCTACATCCTCGACAGCAAGTTCGGTTACGACCTCCCCAAGAAGATGCACCCCGAGGTGGGCAACCAGGTCGGGGCGGTGGCCGACAAGCTGGGCAAGGAGCTGGGCCCGGACGAGATCCTCGCCGAGTTCCGGCGCGGGTTCGTGAACCTCGCCTCCCCGCTCCAGCTCCATGCCTTCGACTCCGACCCCCTGGGCAAGGACAAGGTCCTGATCCGCGCCGAGGTCTCCTGGAACGGCGACCGCAGCGTGCTCAAGGGCGAGGGCAACGGCCCGATCAGCGCCTTCGTCCACGCCCTCAATGCCCAGGGATGGGTCGACTTCAGCCTGAGCGACTACCGCTCCCATGCCCTTTCCAGCGGGGAGGAATCCTCGGCTGCCGCCTATGTCTCCATCCAGGCCGCCGGCGGCCGCATGGTCTGGGGCTGCGGGGTCGACCCCAACATCGAGCTGGCCGGCCTCAGGGCCCTGGTCAGCGCGATCAACCGGGCCTGAGCCCGAGATCCGGTCGCGCGGCGCGCCATGAGCCGCGCGACCTAAATCTCATCGGTTCCAAGGCATGCGGGCGAGAAGCAGGCCCATGCCGCAGAAGTCGGTCACACCCGCGAAGACGAGGCCGCAGCCGACGAAGCCGCTGAGGCCGTGGAAGCCGGGATGGACCCAGGTGCCGAGCGCGACCCCGGCGGCGACCATCAGGCCGGCCCCGATGCGGACCTGGCGCTCGATCGAGATCACGGCCCCCTTGAGCTTCCGGATGGGCAGCCCGGCGCCGACGCAGGCGTTGGTGCCGCCCGCGACGACCACGGACCTGACGCCTGAGCCCTCGAGCCGCTTGGCGGCGGTGCGGGCGCGACCGCCGGCCGCGCACAGGAGCAGGACAACCCTGTCCTCGCCCCCGCCCATCAGGGCCTTGACCGCGCCGGGCTTGAGCTGGTCGAGCGGCAGGTTGACGGCCCCCTCGACGTGTCCCGAGCGGTACTCGGCGGGCGAGCGGACATCGAGCAGCAGGGCGCCGCCGGCGGCCTCGGCGAGGACATTGCGGGGATGAAGCTCGTCGTGGGGATCGGGGGCGACGGTCCCGCCGGGCGCGCCGCAGGGCTTGGCGGCCGAGCAGGAGGAGGCCGCCGACGCGGGGGCGGCGGAGGGACGGTTCAGGGCGAGGTCGCGCAGGGAGGCCGCGCCGGAAAGGTTGCGGGCGTCAAGGCCCAGCTCGCGCAGGAGCCGGGTGGCGACGTGCGCTCGCAGGCCGCTGTGGCAGGCGACGACCGTCGGGCGGGCCCGGTCCAGCTCGCCGGCGCGGGTCCGAAGCTCGTTGAGCGGGATGGCGATGGCGTGCGGGGCGCCGGCGAGGGGAAGCTGGGCCCGCTCGTCGGGGTCGCGGACATCGACCACCTGGAAACCGGCCAGGTCGGCGTCGACCGCCGCGACAGGCGCGTGTCCGGCAAGATCGTTGAGCGCGGCGAAGGCCGCCATGTGGACGGCGTCCTTCGCCGACCCGAAGGGCGGGGCGTAGGCGAGGTCGACCTGGGCAAGGTCGGCGACCGTGCCGCGGAAGTGCAGGAGCGAGGCGACGATGTCCAGGCGCTTGTCGACGCCGGCGCCGCCGAAAGCCTGGGCGCCGAGGATGCGGCCGGTACCCGCCTCGTAGACCAGCTTGAAGGTGAGGGACTGGGCCCCGGGATAGTAGCCGGCGTGGTGGTTGGCGGTGATGTGAACGGCCCGGACATCGAGACCGCGGGCCTTGGCGGACTTCACCGAGTCGCCGGTGATGCCGGCGGCGACGCCGAAGACCTTGAGGATGGCGGTGCCCCAGGCCGCGGGCGCGGGCGCGGACATGCCGGTGGCGGCGTGCTCGCCGGCAAGTCGACCGGTGCGATTGGCGATGCCGGCAAGGGGAACGCGCCCCCGGCCGCCGGTCGTGCCCAGCGAATACTCCGCCGCGTCGCCAACCGCATAGATGTCGGGATCATTCGTGCGCTGGTAGGCGTCGGTCCGGACGCCGCCCGTCGGGCCCGTGTCGAGCCCGGCCTCGACCGCAAGCCGGTTGGAGGGCCGCACGCCAAGGCCCAGGATGACAAGCTCGGCGGGGATGATCGCGCCGTCCTCCAGACGGACACCGGAGGCGCGGCCCTTCGCATCGGTCTCAACCGCCGCCAGCCCGGAGCCAAGGTGAACCCGGACGCCGTGGGCGAGCAGCTCGCGACGCAGGCGCTCGGCCATCTCGGGATCGAGCGGGGTCAGGACCTGGGCATTGCGGTCGGCAAGGCTCACCTCGAGCCCGCGCTCGCGCAGCTGCTCGGCGACCTCGAGGCCGATGAACCCGCCGCCGACGACGGCGGCGCGGCGCACGCCCGGCAGGTCGGCGAGGATGCGGTCCATGTCCTCGATGTTGCGGAGCGAGTGAACCCCGGGGGCGCGGACGCCCGGGAGGTCGGGCACGAGCGGGGCGGCGCCGGGGGCGAGGATGACCTTGTCATACGGCTCGTCGTACACGACCCCCTTGGCGTGGTCGCGGATGCGCACCACCTTGGCCGCACGGTCGATGGCAAGGGCCTCGTGGCGCACACGGACATCGATATTGAAGCGCCGGCGGAACATCTCGGGCTTGGCCACGAGGAGCTTGGCCCGGTCCTGGATGGCGCCGCCGATGTGGTAGGGCAGGCCGCAGTTGGCGAAGGACACATGGCCGTCCTTCTCGAGCATGACGATGGAGGCGCGCTCGTTCATCCGTCGGGCGCGGGTGGCGGCGGAGGCGCCGCCGGCGACGCCCCCAATGATGACAATGCGGGGGGAGTTGGCGTGGGACATGGGGGGAGGGAGGGGAAAAGGATGAAGCGACACGAGGGATGGGGAGGGGTCAGCGGGACTTGGCGAAGTGGGTGCGGATGCAGCCCAGGATGGAAAGGCAGCCGGGCTGGGCGATGGCGTAGCGGACCTCCCTGCCCCGTCGGTCGGCCTTGACCAGACCATGGGCGCGGAGCCGCATCAGGTGCTGGCTGACGGTGGCCTGGGGACGACGCAGGATCGCGGTCAGCTCGCCAACCGACCGGGCGCCGCGCTCGAGCGACTCGACGAGGCGCAGCCGCTCGGGATGGGCGAGCGTCCGCAGGGCGGCGCCGCAGCGCCGGAGGACCTTGGGATCGATGGCCTGAATCATATATTCAAATTATTGAATGTATTTGGGGGCATGTCAAGCAAGAGGACCGGCGGTTTCCCGCCGGCCCTCGGTTCAGGCGCCGGGGATCAGTTCCCGCCGCAGCAGCCGCCCTTCGACTCGGCCTTGTCGGTCGAGCAGCAGGAGGCGCCGCTGTTGCAGCAGCCGGTGCCCTCGCAGTTGCAGGTGCCGCAGCCGCAGAGGCAGCTGCAAAGGGCGTGCATGCGGACGAGGAACAGGGAGGCGACGATGGCGAAGAGGACCTTGGCGTCGAGCAGGCTGCCCCAGCCGAAGAAGGCCACGTGGAAGGTCGCGATGTTGAAGACCACGGCGGCGATCAGAATGATGCCCAGGCGGCGGAAGCGGGGGATGAGGAGGGCGATGCCGCCGAGGACCTCGACAGCCTTGACCGTGGCGAGGTAGCCGGAGGTGAACATGGCGCCGAGGAACGCGGCGGCCGGGGTGCCCTCAGGGGGCGGAGGCACGGGGGCGAACTTGAGCCAGAAGTTCAGTCCGAAGACGATGAACATCAGGCCGAGGAGGGAGGCGACGACGGTGGTGGCGGTTTTCATGCGGGTGAGTAGGTAGACTAATGTCGAAAATCAGGCGAGGTCAAACAGCAGTCCCTCCGCATCGGACAGCACATCGAGAACAATGGCCCCAGGCTCCTCCGTCGATAGCCCGTCGCCGGGGCCGGCCACCTGGCCGCCGACCTCAACCCTGCCCTTGATGACTTGGAGCCAGAATCCGCGACCGGAGCGAAGCACATGGGTGAGGCGGGTGCCAGCCGGGGCGAGCAGGCGGTAGACGTCGGCATCCTGCCGGAGTCGGGCCGAGCCCTCGCGACCGTCGCGCGAGAGGATCAGGGCCTTGGCGGCGGCGCGCTGCTCGGTCGTGGGACTCCACTCCGCGTAGAAAGGCGGCAGCCCGGCCTTTTCCGGGAGGATCCAGACCTGGAGGATCTGCATGGGGCGATCGGGCAGCGGGTTGTGTTCGCTGTGACGGACACCGGTTCCGGCGCCCATCACCTGGATCCGGCCGGGCACGACGCGGGCGTGGTTGCCCATGCTGTCCCGGTGCTCAATCGCGCCCTCGACCACGTAGCTGAAGATCTCCATGTCCCGGTGGCCGTGCATGGGGAAGCCCCGTCCGGGCACGACGATGTCCTGGTTGATCACCCGGAGCGACCGGAAGCCCATGTGGGCCGGATCGTGGTAGTCGCCGAAGCTGAAGCTGTGCCAGGTCTTGAGCCAGCCGTGGTCGAAGTGGCCGCGCTCGGCGGAGGGTCGGAGGGTCAGGGACATGACTGCGAGGAGCGGGGGGCGAGGTGCGGGAAGCGAGATGCAAAGAGCCACAAGGGAATAGGTAGGGCTTCAAAAGCAAGGTAGTGGAATCACCAAGCCAAAGTCTGCGGACAGGCACCCCCCTCGCTCCCCACTCCCCGCTCCCCGCTCCTCGACTCAGCGGCTAAGTTCCCTCGCCCGGTCGCGGGCGGCCTCGAGGGCGAGGGCGACGAGGTCGTCGAGATGGGCGCCCTGGAGGACATCGAGACCGGCGCGGGTGGTGCCGTTGGGGGAGGTCACCTGGTCGCGAAGGCGGGCGGGAGGCTCGCCGGTGGCGTCGGCCAGCGCGAGCGACCCCACGAAGGTGGTGCGGACGAGCCGACGGGCGAGCTCGGGCTCGAGGCCGAGAGCGATCGCGCCGCGCTCGTAGGCCGCGAGGAACTCGAAGAAGAACCCGGGGCCGCTCCCGCTGACGGCGGTGACGGCGTCCAGCTGGGATTCGGGGACCTCGACGGAATCGCCCAGGCCGGCGAGCAGGCGGGCGAGCCGGCCGCGATCAGCCTCGTCGAGAGGCGAGAGGGAGGTCCAGGCGGAGATGCCCTGGCCGATGGCGCCGGGCGTGTTGGGCATGACGCGGACGAGGGCGCGGGCGCGGGGGAAGAAGGCGCGGAGGCGGTCGAGGCGCGTGCCGGCGAGCACGGAGACAACCAGCTTGCCCTGGGCGAGCGCGCCATAGGCGGGATCGAGGGCGGCGAAGACCTGGGGCTTGCAGGCGACGACGAGGGTCTGGGCGTCCTCGAGCAGGGCCTGGGGCGAGCCGGCGAGACGAATGCCAAGCTCCTGGGAAAGCTGAAGCGAGGTGGTGCCGGCGCCGCCGATGCAGGCGAGCTGGCTGGGCTTGGCGGTGCCGGAGCGGAGGAGGCCCCGCGCCATGGCGGAGGCCATGCGGCCGGCTCCGATGAAGGCGGTGGTGGGCATGGTCAGAGGGAGCGCACGGCGGCGTCGAGCACCTCGCAGGCGCGGTCGATGTCCGCGCCCTCGTGGGCGGTGGAGAGGAAGGCGGTCTCGTAGGGCGAGGGCGCGAGGTAGACGCCGGCGTCGAGGGCGTGGCGGAAGACGCGGCGGTAAAGCTCGCCCTTCGACGCGACGGCCTGGTCGTAGTTGCGGACAGGCTGCTCGTTGAAGAAGAGGGAGAACATGGAGCCGACCTGGGGGACCTGGAGGGCGACGCCCTTGGCCTTGGCGGCGCCGAGGAGGGTGTCGCGCACGCGGCGGCCGAGCGCGTCGAGCCGGGCGTAGGGATTGTCGCGGCGGAGCTTCCGGACGGAGGCCAGGCCGGCGGCCATGGCCAGGGGGTTGCCGCTGAGGGTGCCGGCCTGGTAGACGGGGCCGAGGGGCGCGAGGTGGTCCATGATGTCGGCCCGTCCGCCGAAGGCGCCGACGGGCAGGCCGCCGCCGATGATCTTGCCCATGCAGACGAGGTCGGGGACGACGTCGTGCAGGCCCTGGGTGCCGGCGAGGGAGAGGCGGAAGCCGGTCATGACCTCGTCGAAGACAAGAACGGCGCCCTCCCGGGTGCAGAGGGTGCGGAGGCCGGCGAGGAAACCGGGGTCGGGGAGGATGAGCCCGACGTTGGCGGGATAGGGCTCGAGGATGACGCCGGCGACGGCGCCGGGGTTGGCGGCGAAGGCGGTCTCGACCGAGGCGAGGTTGTTGTACTCGACGACGAGGGTGTCGGCCGCGGTGCCCGGGGTGACGCCGGCGGAGTCGGGATTGCCCTGGGTGAGGGCGCCGGAGCCGGCCTTGACGAGGAGGGAGTCGACGTGGCCGTGGTAGCAGCCGGAGAACTTGAGGATCTTGGGCCGTCCGGTGAAGCCGCGGGCGAGGCGGATGGCGGACATCGTGGCCTCGGTGCCGCTGTTGGTCATGCGCACCTTCCTGACCGCGGGGACGCACGAGAGGATGAGCTCGGCCATCTCGACCTCGAGGGGGTTGGGGGTGCCGAAGGAGGTGCCGCGGGCAAGGGCCTCGGCGAGGGCGGCGCGAATCTCGGGGTCGGTGTGGCCGTGGATGGCGGGACCCCAGGTCAGGACGAAGTCGATCAACTCCTTGCCGTCGGCGGTGGTCAGGCGGGCCCTGTCGGCCTTGACCGTGAAGAAAGGGGTGCCGCCGACCGAGCGGAAGGCCCGCACGGGCGAGTTGACGCCGCCCGGGATCATCGTCTGGGCGCGGGCGAACAGGTCTTCGGAGGCGGAGGCCATGGACAGGCGCTAGGGTTAGCCGAGGCCGGGTGGGTGACAAGCGACAACGGCTGGACCGAACCTTGACCCCAACGCGGGGATGCGGCAAGGTGCGGCATGCCAACCCCGAGGTGGAGAATCCTGCTTGGCGCGCACAAGACCGCCAGCACGACGCTCCAGGACATGCTGGCCCTTCGCCGGGCGGAGCTGACCGACCTGGGGATCCACTGCCCTAGCCGCGAGGAGCTGAGGCTGTGCGGCCTCGCGGCCAACTTGGGTCCGAGCCGCGGGCACCATTTCAGGCCCTGGCTTCTCCAGGAACCGCGCTTGCGGCGCTCCTTGGCGGCCATCGCCTCCCCCCTCCCCACCCTGCTGCTAGCTGAGGAACAGCTGCTGGGGTTTGTGCCCGATCTTCTCGACGCGAGGCCCTATCGGGAGCTGGAGGTTCGGCTCACCCGGCTGCGCAGGGTCGTGGACAAGGCCGAGGCGACGCTCTTCCTCGCGGTGCGCAATCCGGCGACTCTCCTGCCGTCGGCGTTCGCGCACAAGCTTTGCCGGGGCAACTGGAGAGGGGCTTTTGAGCCGATTGCCCGCAGGGCGCTCGCCCAACCCCTGAGCTGGACGCGGCTTGCGGAGCGCATTCGCGCCGCGATGCCGGGATGCCCGCTGCGCGTGTGGACGTTCGAGGATTTTCTCGGGGATCCCGACCTGGTGATGGAGGCGCTGATTGGGCACCGGATGTCGCCCTGGGCGCTCCCCTCGGCGCCCGAGGAGACGCGCTCTCCCTCCGCCGAGACGATGGCCGCGATGATGGCGATTCCCTTCTGGGTGCCCCGCTACCTGCGGCGGCGAAAACGCCGAATTCTCCGGGAATCAGACACAGGCAAGGGGCGGTTCTCGCCCTTCACGGCCGAGGAGAGGGCGGCGTTGGGCGAGGCCTATGAGGCCGACCTGCGGGAGCTGGACAGGGTCATGCCCGGCGCGCGCGTGCGCGCCGGGTGACCGGAACCCCTCACTTCTTGCCGTCGTCGACGACCTCGAAGTCGCCGTCGACCACCTTGCCGTCGCCCTTCTTGG
>JAURJZ010000085.1 GCA_030831965.1 Verrucomicrobiota bacterium | reverse complement strand
GGAGATCCATGCCTCGGGCGACGACGGTTCCCGCTTCATCGCCGACGCCAAGGACAAGACCAAGAGCGTCCGCCTGATGGGCTTCGGCCACCGCGTCTACAAGAACTACGACCCGCGCGCCAAGATCATCAAGGCCCAGTGCGACAAGGTCCTCAAGGTGCTCGGCATCAACGACCCGCTGCTCGCCATCGCCATGCGCCTCGAGGAGGCCGCGCTCAACGACCCGTATTTCAAGCAGCGCAACCTCTACCCGAACGTCGACTTCTACTCCGGCATCATCCTCAAGGCCATCGGCATCCCCGCCGAGATGTTCACCGTCATCTTCGCCATCGGCCGCATGCCGGGCTGGATCTCCCACTGGAAGGAGGTGGCCGAGGCCCCCCGGCAGAAGATTCACCGCCCCCGCCAGATCTACGTCGGCTCCACCCTGCGTCCCTACGTCCCGATCGAGCGCCGGGGCTGAGTCGTCGCCGTCGCCCCCGGTTTTTCGCCTTTCCCCTGCGGCGGCTCCGGGTAGCGTCGTGCCATGGACATCGGCATCCTCAACGGACCCAACCTCGACCGGCTCGGCAAGCGCGAGCCGGAGGTCTACGGCTCGCGCACCTTGGCCGACCTTGAGCGCGAGGTGGGCGAGCACGCCCGCTCGCTCGGGCTCAGGCCGAGGTTCTTCCAGTCCAACCACGAGGGGGAGCTGATCGACACGCTGGCCAAGTGGGCCGACGAGGGTGTCAAGCTGCTGGTCGTCAATCCCGGCGGCCACACCCACGTGAGCGTGGCCCTGCGCGACGCCATCGCCGGGAGCGGCATGCGGGCCGTCGAGGTGCATCTCTCCAACATCTACCGGCGCGAGCCTTTCCGGCATGTCTCGGTGACGGGCGGCGCCTGCGAGGGGGTCATCACCGGCCTGGGCTTCGACGGCTACCGGCTCGCCGCGACCCATCTCGCCGCCCCGGCCTCCCGCTGAAGGGGAGGAGGGCCGACCCTCTCGGATCGGCCCTCCGTTTGGAGCCAGGCACGATAAGCCGGATTCTGTGGCGGGTGGCACTCGCCGGTCCCGCCCGCATCCATTCCTCTGTCCTCTCGGACCCGCCTTGCGGCGGTGCGACAACCCGGGACCTCGGCGGGCGGCCTCAGGCGGTCCCTGTTCGTCTTGCACCGGATTGGGTTTGCCGTGCCCCCTTGGTCGCCCTCGGGGCGGTGGGCTCTTACCCCACCGTTTCACCCTTGCCTTCCCCCTTGCGGGTTCCGGCGGTCTGTTCTCTGTGGCACTTTCCGTCGCGGCTTTCGCCGCGCCCCGGCTTGCGACGGGAATCCTGCCCTGTGGTGTCCGGACTTTCCTCGCGGCTTGCGACGCGCGGATGCGTGTGTTCTGACTGTCCACCCATCCTACGGCCAAGTCGGACCCAAGGAAGCCAAAAACTCAGCCCCCCAGCTGCCGCAGGACCCGGCTGGCCGAATCGCGGAGCGAGGCCCAGCGCTCCCACCCCAGGTCAGGGGCGCCCGCGACCAGCCGCAGGGTGCTCTTCCACTCCAGCAACGCGCGCTCGAGATCCCCTTGTCCGGCCGGGCCCCGCACCTCGAGTGGGCTCTTGCCGTGGAGCGCATGCCCCTTGAGCATCTCGGCCGTGCCCTCGCCGAACGACTCCGGGAGACCCTCGCGCAGGTAGCCCTCGACGCTGATCGACCGGTAGGCCAGCCGGCAGTCGGCCGCCAGGCGGCTGGAGCTGCGGGCCAGGGCCGCCAGCCGGTCGCCGGCGCGCAGCTCGGCGAGATCCCAGGCAAGGGCCTCGGTGTCGTAGCCCGGGTCCTCGAGCGCCGCGGCCACCGCGAGCCCCTCGCCATGCTGGAAGCGGGCGGCCACCCGGCCCCGGAGGGTGACCGAGCCGTCCTCGCGGATGAGGCCGAGCCTGAGCCAGAGGCGCCCGGGCTTGGTCGCCGCCCGCGCGCCATGCCCGAGCACGTCGGCGAGGCGGATGTCCTCCCTCTCGATTTCCCTGACGCGCGGGTTGATCAGCGGATGGCCGTCGGCGTCGGGTGTCACCCGGACGTTGGCCTCGCCGTAGTCGAGCCGGACATGGAGCATGTCGCCCTTGAACTCGGGCGGGGCGGCCGGTTTTCCCCCTTGGGTCAGGCCGGGCAGGAGCGGGAGGAGCGTCCGCTCGACGAAAGCCAGGGTCCAGTCGCCCCCTCGCAGGGCCGCCTGGTCCTGCCGCCGGATGAGCCTCGCCAGCCACGGTGCGGGACGAAGCCGCTCGCCGCCCGGCTGGACCTGGGCGAGCGGCACGAGACGTCCATGCCTCGGCGGGCCGGCGCCGCGCTGGATCCGGCAGGGCGTGCCGAAGGGCAGGGCGCGCAGGGAGTCGGGCTTCTCCAGGGCGGGATGCCAGGCGTCGCGCACGCGGATGAGGGCTCGCTCCATCTTCTCCAGGCGGGTCGGGCGCAGCCGCTGCCAGGTGCCATCCATGCCCTGCATCTCGCGGACGCGACGGCGAACGGCGGTCGGGGAAATCGGGGCGGCTTCCGGCTCGGGTTCCCCGAGGCGGTCGAGGGCGAGGTCGAGCGGCTCGCGGCTGAGAAGGCGCGCGGCCAGGTCGCGAGCCGCGGGCAGCGGCTCACGGGCGAGGTCCATCCTGCGGATGAAGGCGCCCCAGTCGAGACCCGGGGCGCGGTGAAGCTGGAGCGGGCGGGCCTCCGACAGGCGGGGGCTGTCGGCCGTGCGCAGGGCGTGGCCCCGGTCGTCGAGGCCCCGGCGGCCGGCCCGGCCGAACATCTGGAGGAGCTCGTCCGGTCGAACCTCGCGCAGGCGGTGTCCCGAGGTGTAAAGGCGGTCGGTGACCAGCACGGAGCGGAGGGAAAAGTTGATGCCCGCGGCCAGCCCGGTGGTCGCGACGACCACGCGGAGCTTGCCGGACTTGGCCAAGGGCTCGACCAGGCCCGCCCGCTGCCGGTAGGTCAGCCCGCTGTGGTGCAGCCCGACGCCGCGCCGGAGCAGGCGGGCCAGGTCGTCGCCGGCCAGGGACCGTTCCTCGGGGGTCAGGTGAGGCCCCCCGTCCGGGGGTAGGGCGGCCGCAAGGTCCTCGGCGAGCTGCGCCGCGGAACGGCGGCGGGGCGCGAAGACGAGTATCGGGCCGAGGTCGGCGCGAAGTCCCCGGAGGAGCGCGCGGACCAGCGGGTTGCGCGAGTCGCCCCCCGATTGGTCCAGGGTGTCGAGGCTCACCTCCTCCAGCGGGACGGGGCGCCGATGCTCGACGACCTCGACGGCGTCCCGCCCGAGACGCCGCAGCCATTCCACGACGAGACCGGGGTTGGAGACGCTGCCGCTCAGCAGGAGGAGCTGGGTTCCCGGGGGCGCCAGGGCGACGGCGGTCTCGTAGCCGGGCCCGCGCTCGGCGTCCATCAGCATCTGGTACTCGTCCACCACCAACAGCCGCGGGCCGCGGCCGGCCAGGAGGGATTCCCGCTGCGTCTCGAGGGTGGCCACGACCACGCGGGCGCCGAGGTTCTCGGCCCGGTCGCCGGTCGCGATGCCCACGTCCCATCCCCGGCCGGTCCATTCCGCCAGCTTGTCGTTGGCCAGCGCCCGGGTGGGCACGGCGTAGATGGCCTGCCCCCCGAGGCCCGACTCGACCAGGCGCTCGAAGACCAGGGTCTTGCCGGCCCCCGTTGGCGCCTGCAGGACCACGTCCTTGCCCGAGCGCAGGAGCCGCAGGGCCTCCAGCTGCCAAAGGTCCGGGACGGCGAGGTTGTCCGGCATCGTCCCGAGGGAATCGGGCGTCGGCCCCAAGGCAAGCGCCGGGGTTTCAGGTTGCCCCGCCTTCGTCCGGCGTGCTACGACAACGTCGCATGCCTATCAGCCAGGAGTTGAGGAAGGGCCTTCGCAAGGTCGACCGCGACCTTGGCTTCATGATGGCGTGCTTCCGCGAGGTGCTCGAGGAGCTCGGCCACAAGGATCTCGCGGGCAGCCTTCCGTGGATGGGCAAGCGCCGGCTGCGCGGCATCCAGATCTTCTCCTACCGCGGGGTCCAGGCCTACTCGATCGCCTTCCAGATCCTCAACATGGTGGAGGAGAACGCCGCCGCCCAGTCGAAGCGGCTCCGCGAGGACGCCCGCGGCCTCGCCTCCGACCCCGGCAGCTTCGGGCGGGCGTTCGTCGCGCTCCGCGAGGCCGGCCTGACCGACCGCCAGGTGGCCAAGCGGCTGGCCGACATCCACGTCGAGCCCGTCCTGACCGCGCACCCGACCGAGGCCAAGCGCGCGACCGTGCTCGAGATCCACCGCCTGCTCTACAAGCTCTTCGTCAAGCGCGAGAACAGCATGTGGACGCGGGCCGAGCAGCAGGCCATCCGCGATGAGATCAAGGCCGCCCTCGAGCGCCTCTGGCGCACGGGCGAGATCTACCAGCAGAAGCCGGACGTGGCCTCCGAGCTCCGCAACGTCGTCTACTTCCTGACCAACATCTTCCCCGAGGCGGTCGAGCGGATGGACCTCCGCCTGCGCCAGGCCTGGGAGGAGGCCGGCTTCGAGGCCGAGCGCATCTCCCATCCCGACCGCCTGCCGCTGGTCACGCTCGGCACCTGGGTCGGCGGCGACCGCGACGGCCATCCCCTGGTCACCGCCGAGGTGACGGAGGGCGCCCTCGGGCTCTTCCGCCGCCGCGCCCTCGAGCTTTGGGCGGAGCGCCTCGAGGCCCTGGGTCAGCGGCTCTCGC
Source organism: Verrucomicrobiota bacterium (assembly GCA_030831965.1). Classification (GTDB taxonomy): domain Bacteria; phylum Verrucomicrobiota; class Verrucomicrobiia; order Opitutales; family UBA953; genus UBA8828. Next base: position 61,222 of record JAURJZ010000085.1, on the reverse strand, counting down.
TGGGCGACCACCTCCAGGAGCCGCCCGAGGTCTTCCTGCGCCAGATCGAGAAGCACGCGCTCGCGCTCGGCGAGGCCGGGCAGGCCGCCGTTGACCGCAACCCCAAGGAGAGCTGGCGCCAGTATGTCAACCTGGTGCGACTGCGCGTGCCCGCGCCCGACCGCCCGGTCGAGCCCCACCAGCACGCCACGGCCGACGGGCTGATGGCCGACCTCCTCTTCCTGCGCGAGACCCTCGCCGAGGTCGGCGCCCACCGGATCGTCCGCTACGACCTCGACCCGCTCATCCGCGGCGTGCGCGTCTTCGGCTTCCACCTGGCGACGCTCGATATCCGCCAGAACAGCGCCTTCCACGACCGCGCCGTTGCCCAGCTGATGGAGGCCGCCGGCCTGCCCGGCGAGGAGTATCTCCGCTGGGACGAGCCCCGCCGGCTCGGCTTCCTCGAGGCGGAGCTGCGCTCCCCCCGCCCCTTCATCCGCGAGCGCGCGAGCGTGGGCGCCGAGGCCGACGCCTGCCTGGCCTGCCACCGCGTGCTCGCCCGGCGCATCTCGCGCCACGGCCACGCCGGCATCGGCTCGCTCATCGTCTCGATGACGCGCTCGGTCTCCGACCTCCTCGCCGTCTACCTGCTCGCCCGCGAGGCGGGCCTCACCGCGGGCGGGGTCGAGAGCCCGGGCTGCCTCCTGCCCGTGGTGCCGCTCTTCGAGACCATCGAGGACCTCGAGCGGAGCACGGCGATCATGGACGCCTTCCTCGCGCACCCCATGACGCGCCGCTCGCTGGAGGCGAGGCGCGACGCCCGGGGCGAGCGCGAGCTCACCCAGCAGGTGATGGTCGGGTACTCGGATTCCAACAAGGACGGCGGCATCCTGGCCTCGCTCTGGAGCCTCTACCGCGCCCAGCAGCGCCTCGCCGAGGTCGGGGAGCGCCACGGGGTGCGCATCGTCTTCTTCCACGGCCGCGGCGGCACCATCTCGCGCGGCGCCGGCCCGACCCACCGCTTCATCGACGCCCTTCCCCACGGCACCATCGGCGGCTCGCTGCGGATGACCGAACAGGGCGAGACGATCAGCCAGAAGTACGCCAACCAGATCACCGCGGTGAACAACCTGGAGCTGCTCACCGCCGGGGTGACCCAGAACACCCTCCTGCACGAGGTGGCGAAGGACGACCCCGTGGCCCTCAGCCGGGTGATGGACGAGCTGGCCGCCCATTCGCGCGGTGCCTACCAGGAGCTCCTGCGCACCCCGGGTTTCATCGATTTCTTCCGCCAGGCCACCCCGATCGACGTCATCGAGGCCAGCCGCATCGGCTCGCGTCCCTCGCGCCGGACCGGGGTCGCCTCGCTCGAGGACCTGCGCGCCATCCCGTGGGTCTTCGCCTGGAGCCAGTCCCGCTTCTACCTCTCCGGCTGGTACGGCGTCGGTTCCGGCCTCGCCCGGCTCAAGGAGGAGAACCCCCGCGGCTGGGAGCAGGTCAAGGATCGCTACGACACGTGGGCACCCCTGCGCTACATGCTCAAGAACGCCTCCACCAGCGCCATCGCGGCCAACCGCCGGATGATGAAGCTCTACGGCGGCATGGTCACCGACCGCGGCCTGCGCGAGCGCTTCCTCGGCCTGATCCTGCGCGAGCACGCGCTCACCCGCCGGATGCTCGACGAGCTCTCGGACAGGCAGCTGACCCAGGGACGGCCGCGGCTGCGCAAGGTCATCTCCCTCCGCGAGGAGGCCATCGACCTCCTCCACGAGCAGCAGGTCGCGCTCATCCGCGACTGGCGTCGCCAGGTCGCGGAGGGCGAGAAGAAGGACGCCGACGCCCTTGTCCCTCAGCTTCTCCTCTCGGTCAACGCCATCGCGGCCGGCCTGCAGACCACGGGCTGAGCGCCCGCCCCGCCCGAACCGGGGTCAGCGTGTCCAGAGGTCGGTCAGGAAGCGCGTGGCGACGTTGGCGACGACCACGATGTTCCAGAAGATCACCTGCAGGCCGAGCGACGGGCCGAAGCCGAGCGACAGCACCTGGGAGGCGGCGCTCGCGATGAGCAGGAGGGCGGTGCAGGTGGCGAAGGCGAGGACGAGGGTCTGGAAGTTGGCGGGCACGAAGGCGGAGAGAGAGGTGTCGGCCATGCAGAAGGCGGCGAAGGCCAGCCCGACGGAGGCCAGGCCGACGGCGCCGACGGCGAGCAGGCTGCCGTCCTTGCCGAAGAAGTGCCTCGCGGCCAGTCGCCCGAGGTAGGGCACCAGCACGGCCACCATCGCGAGGGCCACCCAGAAGTTGACCGAGCCGGTGTCCACCGCGTGCCCGAGGAGGGCGGCGCCGTGCTCGCGGAGGGAACCTTCGAAGGTCATGGCCACGGCTGCGGAGGTTGCAGGAGGCGGCCCCGCCTGTCGAGCGTCAAGGCTGCAGCCGGATGTCCGCCACGGTCTCCGTCCCGCCCCTGAGCTCCGCCGGCTGCTCGGCCTCGCCGCAGCGCAGCGTCACCGGTCCCTGGGAGAGCCGCACGCGCACCCAGGGCACATCGGCCATGTCCTGGTCCGGATGGGCGGTGACGACCTGGGCGAGCGGTTGGCCGGATTGGAGGATCTCCACCCGGCGGGATTCGCGCCGCTCGCCCCGGAAGACGCGCACGCCCAGCAGGGTCTCGTCACGGCCGAGGGCGGCCTTGGGGCCGCCGGACCATGCGTGGTAGTCGGCCGTGCGATCGACGCCCGACACCTCGCGCTGGCGGAGGTCCCAGACGAGCGGGAAAGGGTGCCCGGCGGGGGCCCAGGACGCGGCGTAGATCCGCGTCTCGGGCCGGGCGGGATCGGCGTAGGCGGCGCGTTCCCGGAACCAGGCGTGGTCGAGCCCCTGCCGGTCGGGGCGGTACTCGGTGACTCGCCAGCGACCGTCCCACACCTCGACCCAGTTGTGGTTGCCCTGGATGGTGACCCAGGTGGCGCATCCCGCGACCCGCGCCGGGATGCCCACCGCCCGGAAGGCGTCCACGAGGAGGATGGAGAGCCCGGTGCACGAGGCCATGCCTTGGCGGATGGAGTCGGCCGGGCTCTGGTTGGGCGCGCGACGGCGGGTGTCGTAGTCGACCTTGACCAGGTCGCGCAGCGCGGCGTTGACGGCGAGGATGGCCTCGCGGCGCGTCTTGCGGCCGGCGACGACGGGGCGGAGCATGTCGAGAAACCGCGCCCGCCACGGGTCGCGCGCCTCGTCCAGCGCGGCGTAGGGCAGGACGTCGTTGAGGAAAAGGGCCTCGGGCGTGTCCGCGGCCCAAGGGAACTCGCGGCGGGCCTGCAGGGCGAGGCGGACGTTCTCCCGGACGAAGGCGGGGTCGAGCGCCCGGAGGTCGCGCGCGGGCATCGTGGCGAGCAGGAAGGCCGCGGCGCGCTGCTCCTCCTCTGATCCGTCGGTGACGATGGCCGACCATCGGTTCGCCTTCTCGGAGCGCCCGTGGACCGACTCAATGCGCATCGCCGCGGCGAAGACGGCCTGGTCGTGCGAGGGAAGGCGGGGGCGTTCCGGGCTGCCGGAGGGGTCGAAGGCGGGGGGAGGGGTGCCGGGGGGCATGGGAGGGCATTCGGAGAGCCGGGGCTTGTCCTCGGCGCCCAGCGCGCCGGCGAGCAAAAGGGTCAGGGCGAGGACGCGCATCGGTCAGCGCGTCCACTCCTCGCGGGCGGAGGCCCGGAGGTCGAAGTTGAGGGGGCGCTTCCCCGTGGGTTCGAGGCGGTAGTGCCCGCCCGAGGCCTTGACGAGGGCGAGGCCCGCGGCCACGTCCCAGAGGTTGGTCGCGCACTCCTGGTAGGTGTCGGCCGCGCCCTCGGCGACGTAGGCCAGGGCGAGCGCCGCGCTGCCGATCATGCGGATCTTCTTGTACCTGGCGGCTTCCCGCAGAAAGGCGTCCATGGCGGGCCCTTCCTTGTCGGCGGCGGCGGGGAAGCCCGTCATCAGGCAGGCGTCCGCGGCCCGCTCCGCCCAGGCGGGGGTGATGCGCCGTCCGTTGACGAAGGTGCCCTCGCCGGGAACGCCGAGGTAGGTCTTGCCGGCGGTGAAGTCGCGGATGACGCCGAGGACCGGCTCCCGCCCGCGCATGAGCCCGATGGAGACGCAGGTGCAGGGCTGGTTGCGAAGGTAATTGTAGGTGCCGTCGAGCGGGTCGACGACCCAGTAAAGCTCGCGTCCCGACTCGAAGAGGGCGGGGTCGCCGCCGAGCTCCTCGCCGATGACGGGCAGTCCGGAGGCGGCGAGGTGCTCGCGGACGAGCGTCTCGGAGTCCACGTCGGCCTGCATCTTGACGTCGTCAACCGTTGTCGCGTTGACCGTGCGCGAGGCGCCCTCGCCGAGCAGCCGTCCGGCCGCCTCGGCCGTGGCCAGGGCGATCGCGCGGAGGGCGGCAGGGTCCTTCATCCGGCCAACCTAGGGCCGCCCGCCTCAGGCGGGAAGCGGAAATCCGCCCGTGATCAGGCGCAGGGCCACGAGAATGACCCCCGCGGCCACCAGTTTTCGGACAAAGGGCAGGGTGGTCCTGCGAATCCAGCGCGCGCCGAGCCAGGTGCCACCCAGGGCGGCCAGGCCCGAGGCCGCCAGCAGGCCTGCGTGCGCGCCCGCCGACGCCCAGGCGGGCGCGCCGTAGGCGGCGAGCCGGGCCAGGTCGACCGCGCAGGCGATGACGGCTCCGGTGGCCGCGAACCCGACCGGGCTCAGGCCGGGAAGCCCGGCGAGGAAGGCGCTGCGCAGCGCGCCCTGGTGTCCCGACAGCCCGCCGAGGAAACCGGATGCCGCCCCGCCGAGCGGAAGCCAGCGCGTCGGGGGGCGCCAATCCTGGAAGCGGGGATGGAGCTCGGCCGCGGCGACGAGCAGCATCGCGACGCCGATGGCGAGCGCGGTCGGGAAGGTCATGAAGCGCCAGGAGCCGAGGTGCCAGGAGATCGGCTCGACCGAGCGCGCCCAGCTTTGCAGCAACCATCCCCCCGCCAGCCCGCCGAGCAGGGCGGGGATCCCGAACGCGACGAGGGTGGGGCGGTCCGCCTCGCGGCCGACCAGCGCGACCTTGAGCAGGTTGGCGAGCAGGTGCACCACGGCGGTGAGGGCGACGGCGGCCTCGGGCGCGACGAACAGGGCCAGCGCCGGCATCAGCACGGTGCCCAGGCCGAACCCCGAGACGAAGGTCAGCAGCGAGGCGGCCAGGGCGACCAAGGTGACGAGGGCTAGCTCCACGGGCGGAAAATGGCCGGGGACGGCGCCGTTGGAAAGCGGCAAAACCGCCTCGGCGCTTGCCTTTCCCCGTATCCTTGGCACGATGACACTGTTCTTTCCCAGTCGGACCTCGATCCGACGGGTTCTCAACCAACCAGTCTTTCGGGGGTGTTCCGGATTCGATTCCAGCCAAGAGGACGAGCCGGCATGCGGAGGATTGTCGATGCGCCTCCTAAATCCCATCGGCGGCACATAACTGCCAACAACACCATCACGTTCGAGCGCGACAACGCGCTCGCGCTCGCGGCCTAATCCCCGCGTCAGGACCCAGAGTCTGACCTGCGACCCTGGATCATCCTGGTTCAAGCAGGCGAACCCCCGCTCGGGCTGAACTCTCAGGGGTAATCGAGAGGACAGATAGGTCGGACGGGCGCCCACGCCCAAATCCGGTCGAGATCAACCGTGGTGCTAAGCATGTAGAAGGCCCGTAGCAAGGGCCGGAAGACGCGGGTTCGACTCCCGCCACCTCCACCTTTGACGACCCGGCCGCGCCCTGCGCGGCCGGGTCGCCTGCGTGCGCTCACCTGGCGCCGTGGTCTTGCCCGAGGTGGCGGCGAAGGGCGTCGCCGCCGAAGTCGCCGCGGAGGTCGCGCCAGACGGCGTGGATGTGGTTGGCGCCGTTCTGGGTATTGTCCACCTCGATGAGCAGCTCGGGAGCCTGGATGCGATAGTAGCGTCCCTCGCCCGGCTTGGTGCCGCCGATGTGGGCGAAGTGGAGCTTCTCCTCGGGGAGCGCGCGGAGGCCGTCGAGGACGGGCCTGGCGAGGTCGCCGCGGAAGCGCTCGGCGTGTAGGGCGACGAGCTTCCAGAAGATCGCCTTCTGGGCGGGCCTGAGCTGGGCGAGCGAGATCCCGGCGGGCTCGAGCCGACCGGCCTTCCGCGACTGGCCGCTCAGGATGTCGGCCGGCGCCTTGCCGGGGAGGTGGCCCAGCCCGGCCTGCTCGGCGTCGAGCGACTGCGCGAGCTCGCGCCCCAGCCGGTCCTCGTCGCCCATCAGCTCGGCGCCGGCCAGGTCGGGCTCGTGGGGGTTGGCGGGCACCTTCGCGGGGCTTGCGCCCATGAAGCTGGGCGTCAGCCCGACGACATGGCCGTCGACGAGGGTCACGATGACCTCGAGGTGGTGTCCCTCGAGCCGCCAGCACCAGGTGCCCTTGGGCGAGGGGGTGCCGAAGACGGCGTAGGCGTACTTGCCGGGGTCGCGGCGTCCGGTGGTGTCCCTCTCCATCGCCTGGAGCAGGCCCTCGAGCCGGCGGATGCCCTCGACCTTGCGCAGGCCCTCGTCGGAGAGCCCGGCGCGCAGCAGGGCCGCCGCCTTCTCGCGCTGGGTTGGATCCATGTCGCGCAGGTAGAGTCCCTTGCGCTCAGCCGGCACGTATTTCCAATCGAGCCGCGCCGGGTCGTCGAGGGTGAGGGCGGCCTTGGCGCGCTGCTCGGGCCTCAGGCTGTCGAGGAAGGCCTGGGCGGCCTGCGCCTGCTCCTGGGCGGCGGCGGGATGGGCGGCGAGGGTCGCGCCGAGGGCGAGAAGGGCGAGCGTGAGCGAGCGGGGGGCCATGGGTTCTCGGACACCGGGGCGGGGCGTGGGTTTCGCAAACGGTGTTGATGCGGCCGCGGGACCTCGGTAGGCAGGTGGGATGACCGGTCTCAATCCCGACATGGCGCTGGGGCTCGCCCAGACGGCGCTGGTCACCTCCGTCGGCTGGTTCCTCGCCGCCGCCGGGTGGGTCGGACCCGAGTCCCGCCAGCCCCTCATGCGGCTGGTGATCTGGCTCTTCTTCCCGGCGCTGATCTTCGACCGGGTCCATGCCAATCCCCTCATCTCGGGCGGCGGCACGGCCCTCCTTTACCTTGGCGCCGGCTACCTGATGATCGCCGGCGGCATCGCGATCGGCGCGGTGGTCGGCCGGCTCCTCGGCATCGGCGCGGGGGTGCCGGGGCGGACCTTCGCCTACGCGAGCGGCATCAACAACTTCGGCTATCTCGGCATCCCGCTGACCGCCGCGCTGTTCGACCGCGACGTGGTCGGCGTGCTGCTCGTCCACAACGTGGGCGTCGAGGCCTGCGTCTGGACAATCGGCGTGGCCTACCTCTCGGGCCATTCGGGCTGGAGGGTCCTGCGCAACCTCATCCACCCGATGACCATCTCGCTGGCCGTCGCCCTCGCCGTGAACTTCCTCGGACTCGGCTCGACCACGCTCGGCACGCTGGCGGGCAAGGTCTGCCATGATGTCGGCGCCTGCGCCATCCCGGTGGGGCTCGTGCTGACGGGCATCTACCTGCACGAGACCCTCCGCGGCTTCAACCCGCTCGCCCAGCGGAGGGCGACGGTCGGATTCCTCCTCGTGCGCTGCCTGCTCGTGCCGGCGGCCATCCTGGGCGCGGCCTCGGCGCTGGTGACCGACCCCAACCTCCGCAAGGTGATGCTGGTGCAGGCGGCGATGCCGGCCGGCATGTTCACCTTCCTCATCGTCAGCCACTGCAAGGGCGACGTGGCCCTGGCCCTGCGCGGCACGGTGGTGACCTCCGCCGTCTGCCCCCTGACCATCCCGGTCTGGATCGAGATCGGGCGACGCTGGCTGGGCATCGGCGCCTGAGCCATGCGGGTCGACGTCCTCATCGTCGGCCAGGGCCTGGCGGGATCCCTCCTCGCCCGACGGCTCGCCGGACGCGCCAGCCTGGCGGTGGTCGATCCGGGCGAGGGCAATGCCACCCGCGTCGCCGCCGGCCTGGTGACGCCGCTGACCGGCCGGCGGTTCACCCTGACGCCGGAGTACCCGTCGCTGCTCGCGCGGGCGGGCAAGACGCTGGGCGCCCTCGGCGTCTTCCGGCCCTGCGATGTCTACCGGATGTTCGCCGACGCCGGTCAGCGCGCCGCCGGGATGCGCCGCGCGGATTGCCGGAGCTGCGCGCCCTTCGTCCGCCGCCTCACCTCGGGGCCCGGGGAATTGGACGCCGAGCTCGACGATCCCCATGGCGGGGCATTGATGCGGGGCGCCTGGGCGGACCTGCCGCGCCTCCTCGATGAGACCGCGGCCTGGCTGGGCGAGCGTCTCATCCGCGACCGCGTGGCGGCGGGGGAAATTTCGGAGGATGGCGACGGTGTCTCCTGGAAGGGGCTTCGCGCCAAGTCCGTTGTCTGGTGCGACGGGTGGCGCGCCTCGCTCCCGGGAGGGCTTTTCGACGGCCTTGCCTGGCAGCCCGCCAAGGGCGAGGCCCTCGACCTGGTGTCGGACGCTCCCCTTCAGGACCGCATCCTCAACCGGGAGGGCTGGGCGCTCTGCCTGGGCGGGGGACGTTGGCGAACCGGCACCAACTGGGCCTGGGACGACCTGGGCGAGTCGCCGACGGCGGCGCAAGGGGACAAGCTGCTGCGGCGCTTCGCCGGCTACTTCCGCCGGCCGGTCTCAGCGGAGGTGACCCGCCACCTGGCTGGGACGCGCCCTTGCACCCGCGACAGCCGCCCTTTCATCGGCCGCCACCCCGCGCGAACCCGCCACTGGCTCCTCAACGGCCTCGGTCCGCGCGGCACGGTCTGGGCTCCCAGCGCCGTCGACTGGCTTGCCGCGGCCCTACTTGAGGGCGCCCCGATACCCGCCGCGTACAGCCTTGCCCGGGAGCCGGCAACGAGGACCTAGGCAGGGAGGTGCCAGTAGAGGTGGCCCAGGGTGGCGGCGACCAGCCCGGCTGCGGCGAGGCGACCCCACAGGCGCTCGGCGTCGGTGCGATGGGGTGCGCCCCAGCGCCCCCAGACCCAGCAGGCGGCGGCGAGGACGGCCATCCCGATGCCGGCATCGCGCACCCAACCGGCGTCGTCGACCTGGGCGCTGAGCACCCATAGCAGGTAGAGCGCGTAGGCGAAGAGGGGGAAGGCCATGGCCTGCTTCAGGGTCTCCATCCACTCCCCGGGCCTGGGCATGCGACGGGCGAGTGAGGGGAAGGAGACGAGGAGCACATAGGGCAGGGCCATCCCGACTCCGATCACGGCGAAGAAGGCGAGGGTCTCGGCGGAGCCGCGACGGTCGTCGAGCGCGTAGCCGAGCGCGGCGCCCAGGCCGGGCGCGGTGCAAGGGGTCGCCACGGCCGTGGCAAGGACGCCGGAGAGGAAGGCGCCGGAGCTGCCGCCTCCGGCCGCGGTGCTGGCCAGGCCGGTGCCGATCTCGTAGGCGCCGGCGAGGGACATGCCGAGAAGGACCATCAGCGCGGCGGTGCCCAGGACGAAGCCCGGGGATTGCATCTGGAAGCCCCAGCCGACCGCGGTTCCTCCCGACTTGAGCGCGAGGATGAGGAGGCCGAGCGCGAGGAAGCTGAGGACGACACCGAGGGCGTAGACGAGCGACTGGCGGAGGGCCGCGGCGCGGTCGCCGCCGGCCTGGCTGGCGAAGCCGAGCACCTTGAGTCCGATGACCGGGAAGACGCAGGGCATGAGGTTGAGGATGGCGCCGCCGACGAAGGCGAGGAAGAGCATCCAGCTGGCGGAGGACTCGGCGAGCTCGAGGCGCTTGCCGGCGAGGGAGGCGGCGAGACCGTCGCGCACGAGACCGGGGGTGAGGATCTCGGGCAGCACGACGGGGTCGGCTCCCTGGCGGAGGAAGACGTTGAGGGGGATGCCTTGGCGGCCGTAGCGGGCCAGCTCGGCGCGGATGACCTCGTCGCGCTTGTCCCAGTCGGCCTTGAGCAGGACGACGTTCGCCGCGGCGAGGTCGGCGGCCAGCGGCAGATTGCCGTAGACGCGCTTGTTGACCTGGCAGGTCGCGCACCAGCGCGCGGTGAAGTCGATGTAGACGGTCCTGCCCTCGGCGAGCGCCCTGGCTTGGGCGTCGGGGGACCAGGGCTGCCAGCCCTTCGCGGCGGCGGGCTCGGGCGACTTGGCAGGCTGGGCGGGTGCGGCGGGTGTCTCGCCGGCGGAGGAGGGCTTTTCGTCGAGCTCGATGGCGACGTTCACCCAGCGGGACTTGCCGCTGCGGTTGTCCTTGACCAGGGCCACGTAACCGAGGGGGCCGTCGGCCAGGCCTTCGGTGGCGTCCTTTAGGCTGAGGGAGGCGATGGCGAGGGCGGTGGACTTGCCTCCCTCGGCGGGCGCCGCGGTCATCGCGACGGGGCCGAGCTTGGTCGAGGGCGCGACGAAGTTGCGGATGGGGAAGAACTCGTCGGGCTGAAGGACGGTGCGAAGGGTCCTGCCGGAGAGGGTTTCGGTCAGCCGCAGCGAGGAGCCGTCGGCGGACACCTTGCCTTTCACGGTGTGGGTCTCGGAGGGAAGGCGGTCGAGGGAGGCCTGGATGCCGGGTGTGATGCGGGGTTCCGAGGAGGGCCCGACGGGAATCTCGAGGCTGACCTCCTTCTCCTGGGGGTAGCAGCCCTTGTCGTCGCACTCGAGCCACTCGACCTTGGCCTTGAGCCGGAGCGTCCCCTTGGCATCGGCCGGCACCTTGGCGTCGACGAAGAGGTGGGTCTCGCCCTCGTAGCAGAAGTTGAGCACGCCCGCGAGGTCGATGCGGATGGGGCCGGGCCAGCGGATCCCGGGCGAGAAGGCGAGGCCGGCGGCCTCCGTCCAGGTCCATCTGGGCGCCTCGCCGGCGTCGCCGGGATTGACCCAGTAGATATGGAAGTGGGGGTCGCAGCGGAAGCGGAAGGCGAGGCGGAGCGTCTGGCCGGGGACGGCGTGGCTGTCGAGCGAGACGAGGTCGACCTTCGTGCGCACGGGGGGCGGCGTGTCCTGGGCCGGCAGGGACCCGGCGAGGAGGGCTCCGAGGAGGGCGAGGAGGCGCATGGGTCCCATCCTAAGCGCCGCCAGGGGGTGGGAAAGCCTAATGGGAGGTCACCAATTGATCTCCAGCTGGGCGGTCGGAATCATCGCGGGGTCGACCCGGTCGCCCAGCGAGTTGCCGATGGCGCCCGGACGGCGCCGGACGCGCCCCTCGTGGACGACCATCCCGTTGGCTTTGACGACAACGTGCTTGTCGAGGTCGAGCAGTTGGTCGGAGAGCCAGAGGATCAGGCTGCGGACGTCCTCGGACTGAATCTCGATGACCTGTCCCTCGACGCGGGCGCGGATAAGTTGCCCGGCCTTGGCGATGGCAGGGTCGGGCAAGCCGAGCCAGTAGAAGCGGCCGTGGGTGACATCGTCCTGGCGCCAGACCACGGACTTGGGCCAGGGGTTGCGGGTGAAGCCGGCCATCCAGGGCAGGGCGTCTCGGTCCTCGAGGTCCATCCAGTGTCCCTTGCCCGGCACGATTTTCCCGGAGTGGACATAGCCTCCGGGGTCCGCGGCGGCGAGCTCGCCGAGCTTGGCCAGCCATTCTGCCGCGATGCGGTTGCGGTTGTAGGCCTTGTCCTCGGCTCCGCACCAGATGGCGAAGGGAAGGTTGCGCAGGCCGAGGGGCGAGGCCTCGTTGGGGTGGCCGGCCATCATGGAGGCGGCGGCGAAGCGGTCGGCCATGCGGGGAGCGAGCTGGTAGACGCCGTCGCCGCCGGCGGAATAGCCGAGAAGGTAGACGCGGTCGGGGTTGACGCCCTGGGTGATGACGGCGCCGGCGATGAGGCGGTCGAGGAGGCCGTCGATGTGGGCCTCGTGCCAGAGGTTCCAGGTGTCGGTCGGCGCGCGGGGGGCGACGAGGATCGCCCCGGGATGCCGGTAGAGGCGGATCTGGTTGCGCCACTGCTGGTCGTTGACCTGGGCGGGCGCCCCGCCGCCGCCGTGCATCGAGATGAAGAGGCTCCAGCCCTCGGCGGGCTTGTCGCCGAAGCGCTGCTCGAGCCAGCGGAGGGTCTTGCCGTCCACGGTCAGGGCTTTCTCCGCCCACTCCTTGGCCAGGGGCTGGCGCTCGGCCTCGGCCACCTCGCGCCAGGCGGCGCTTGCGGCTTGCTCGGCCTCGGCCCGGCTGAGTCCGGGCGAAGGCATCCTGACTAAGGGAAACTGACGGTTAACCCAGGCAAGACCTCCGCCGAGGATGGCGAGGGCGAGGACGGCGAGGAGCAGGCGGCGCATGGCTCAGCCGACCTGGCGGCAGGGCAGCAGGGCGGCGTCCTTCATGCCGTGGATGATCTTCTTGTCGGCCGGGCAGAAGGTGGCGAGGACGCCGGAGAGGGTGACGGTCTCGCCGTCGACAAAGTAGTAGGGGCAGAGGCGGAGGCGACCCTCCATCGGCCCGACCGAGCCGTCGGGGCGAAAGACGGGGTGGGTGAGGCGGGCGGGCTTGTGGTAGTCCTGCATCACGTGGAAGGTCTCGTTGTCGGGGTCGAGGGCGTCCTCGATGGCCTCGAGCCAGGCCTCGCGGGAGACGTCGCTTCCGAGGGTGACGCTGCGGGCGCCCCAGGCCGTCTCGTGGAAACCGCTGGCCTTGATGATGAGGTTTCGCTCGCGCTGGGAGGCCTCGGCGAGCTCGGACCAGTCGCGGATGGGCTTGCCGTCGACGGTGGGCGCATGGAGGACGGCGGTGGGCGGGAGGTCGGTGCGCTCCATCATCCAGGTGCGGGGGACGATGCGCAGGAGGGTCTCGAGCTGGTCCTCGGGAAGGTTTTCCCTCCAGTAGGCGGACAGCTGGGGGTGGTGCAGGAGGGCGAGGCCGAGCTTCTCCTCCTGGAAGGCGCGCATGGGCGGCGTGACGACGACGCGGCCGGCCTCGACGGCGTTGAAGAGGGCGTCGGCGCCGCGGACATTGGCGAGGTCGAAGAGCTCGAAGAAGCGGTAGACGAGGTGGACCTTGCGCGGGGCGCCGTCGACCGGCACGCAGATGTCGGCACCCAGCTCCATCAGGTCGGAGGGGTGCGCCACCCAGATGTCGCGCCCGCGGGCGCGGAGCGTCTCGGCGAGCCACTCGAACTCGGGGCGGTAGGTGGCGGACTCGTCCGAGACGACGACAGCCACGGCGGGGTCGCGCTCGGACGGCACGAGGGCGGCGAGGGCGGCGAAGAAGCGGTCGGGCATGTCGGCCCCGCCGACCACTCCCGCGGTGTCGGCCGCATAGGTCGCGTTGAGGTAGGCGGTGAGGCCGATGCCGCCGGGCACGCTGTCGAGCTCGGTCAGGGCGAAGCCGTGGTCGGTGAGCAGGAGGTCGGGCCGGAGCACGACCGGGACCTGGCCCTTGGTCGAGCGGTGCCGGCCGTGGGCGACGAGGCCCTCGGGCTTGTGCCGGTCGAGGACGGACGCGATCCAGGGGGCGTGGAGCTCGCGGTTGCGGAGGAGCTTGCGGTCCTGGAAGGAGCGGGTGTAGAGGCGCTCGAGCGCGCGGTGGTAGCCGAGGCAGGCGTCGCCGATGCGGCGAAGCTCCGCGACCTGGGCGCCGGTGAGGGGCCAGGCCTCGGGCGACAGCCGCCAGGCCTTCCCCTCGAAGAGGGGCTGGTCCAGCAGGCGGGCCCGCAGCGTCTCCAGGTTGGGCATGGGAGGGTCATCCTGCCGCGGGCGGGCGGGATGGCAAGCGGCGGGTGTCAGCTGCCGCGGCGGATCTCCGAGCCCTGGAAGCGGATGGAGACGCGGTAGACCTTCTTGACCCGGCAGCGGATCTGGCCGGTGGCGGGGTCGACGGCCTCGGGCACCTCGATGCGGTGGATGTCGACCACGGCGTGGAAGCCCCGCTCCGAGAAGATGTCGATGAAGATGGCGATGGCGAGGGGATCCTCGAAGATGGGGGTCTCGCTGTTGACGTGGGCGATGCCGGAGATGGCGTGCGAGCGGATGATGGGCACGAACTTCTCCTGGATGAGGTCGACCACGCGCTGGAAGAGGGCGGGGTGGCGGTCGGCGTAGCCGTCGAGGCGGCGGACGAGATCCTGCCGGGCGTGCTGGGCGATCTGGCTGGCGAGGGGGATGGCGGCGATGCGGTCGTGGGTGGCCTCCTCCAGCTCCAGGGAGCTCTGGTACTGGAGCTCCTTGACGATGCGGGCCTGGACGTCGGCGAGGGAGCCGTGGGCGTTGATCAGGTGGTAGTGGAAGATGTCCCGGAGGGTCTGCAGCGGGTCGTAGGTGCGCTCCTTGAAGACGCGGTAGCGGTTGCGGGCGGCCTCGGGGTCGAGGTCGGTTCGGCGCACCTCCACGGGGGCGCCGCCCTCGACGCGGGCGCGCTCGTTGTGGGCCAGGGCCTGCTGGCCGCGGCGCAGCTGGCGCCGCACCGACTCGTTCTCGTCGACGAAGAGGACGAGGATGTGGAAGTGGCACTTGGGGAAGCGCTCGGCCTGCGGGGTGTTGCGGAACTCGACCCGGAGGTCGTTGAGCCGGCGGAAGAGGAGCTTGAGGCACTCGACCTGCACCATCGAGCGCGGAAAGCCGTCGACCACCGCGCCGACGGAGTACCTCGGCTCGAGGAGCCGGCGGAAGAGGATCTCCACGACCTCGCGGTCGCCGACGAGCATGCCGGCGTCGATGCGCTTGCGGGCCTCGTCGCTCCGGAGGAGGTCGCTGACCACGATGGGGTCGCTGGCGTAGTCGCGCGACTTGAGGATGAACTCCGTGTTGGTTCCCTTGCCCGCCCCGGGGGCGCCGTTGAGCCAGAGGATCTCGGCGGGGAAGGTCATGTTCTCCCGTCCGCGCTCGCGCTCGAGGGCGCCCCAGACGGACTCGAAGATGATGGCGGCGTCCTTGATCTCAAGGTCGCTGATCGCGGTCGCGGGTGGCTGTTGGGCGGGGTCGCTCATCCTGGATGCAAGGGTTCAGCCAAGCCGCCGCTGCCGCCCGCGGCGAGGAAAAAGGCTCAGTCGCCCCGGCTGGGGCGCACCTCGCCCCCGCCCCCGGGGCGAACCACGGGCAGGCCGGGCTCGGTCGAGCGGGCGCGTCGGAACTGGTATCGGTTGATGTCCTGCATCGACAGCTGGTCGAGGCCGCGGGGCAAGCGGGCGGCGGCCTTCAGGCTGGCGAAGGTGCCGGCGAGCGAGGCGTCGTCGACCCGCCGCTCGGCGAGCTCGGCCGGGCCGCCGACGCGCTCGTCCCAACCGACGGGCTCGGCGGTTCTCCGGGACCACGGGGAGTCCCGTCGCTCGACCGAGCGGACGTCAACGGTGTCCTTGGCCCGCACCTCGGCGCCGAGGGTGTCCCGCAGGGCGATGTCGGCCCGCTTGCCTCCGAGCGAGCTGAAGCTCGCGCCCCAGGTGCCCAAGGTCACGGTCCGCGAGGTCGAGAAGCGGTCGTCAAGGGTGAGTTCGACCTGGTTGGTCGGGAAGCGCTGGCTGAGGAGGTCGTTGGGACGCCCGAACTCGCGCAGGGCGGAGTCGGCGTCGACCGACTCGTCGACGGTCTTGCCGCCGGCGGAGCGGGTCACGCTGAAGGGAAGCGGCCGCCCGTCGGCGGTGCGGAGTCCGCGCGGCTCCCCGGCCGAGGTGGGCGCCGGCGCCGGCGGCGCCGCAAGGGTGGGCGCGGGAATCGCCGAAGCTCCCTGGCCGGTGAGGTTGGGAGCCGGGCGGGTCGGCGCGGGCGCCGCCTGGCCGTCGACGGGCTTCCCGTTCTCGTCGTAGCGGATGGTGCGGGTGCCCTCGACCCCGCCCTCCGCCGTGACCCGGTACCCCGTCAGCTTGGGTGTCGGCGGCTTTTGCTGCCCAAGCGCGGCCGAACCTGCCAGCAGGCCCAGGGCGAGGATGGGAAGACGCGCGAACACCCCGTCACCTTGGGGCCGGTCGACCTGCTTGGCAAGAAAAGGGGCTACCCGCGCTGCGGGCAGCCCCATGAGCGGCCTCCCTCAGCGGGTGGCGGCGGCGTAAAGGGCGTCGGCCTTCCTCCAGTCGACGAGGTTCCAGAAGGCGTCGACGTAATCGGGGCGGCGATTCTGGTAGCGGAGGTAGTAGGCGTGTTCCCAGACGTCGAGGCCGAGGACGGGGGTGCCGTTGACCTCGGCGACGCCCCTCATGAGGGGGCTGTCCTGGTTGGGGGTCGAGGTGACGGCCAGAGACTTGTCGGACTTGACGATGAGCCAGGCCCATCCGGAGCCGAATCGGCCGGTCGCCGCGGCCTTGAACTTGGCCTTCAGGCCGCTGTCACCGTCGAGGCCGCCGAAGGTCGACTGGATGGCGGCGCCAAGGGCGCCGACGGGCTGGCCGCCCCCGCTGGGCGAGAGCAGGTTCCAGAAGAAGGCATGATTGGCGTGGCCGCCGGCATTGTTGCGAACGGCGGTGCGGATGGACTCGGGAACCTTGGCGAGGTCGGCGATGAGTTCCTCGACCGCGGCCGGGGCCTTGAAGCCCGGCTCCTTGGCCAGGGCGGCGTTGAGGTTGGTCACGTAGGCGTTGTGGTGCTTGCCATGGTGGATCTCCATGGTTTGCGCGTCGATGTGGGGCTCGAGCGCGGCCGGGGGGTAGGGCAGGGGGGCGAGGGTGTAGCTCATGGTGGTGGATGAAGGGGTTTGGGCGAGAAGCCTGGGGGCGAGGGCGGCGGAGGCGAGTCCGAGTGTGGCTTGTCGCAGGAACTTGCGGCGACGCATGGTCAGTAAGGGAGCGGCGACCCGGGCGGTGTCAAGCCGCCCCCGGAGACTCCTCCCGCTTAAGGGCGAAATAGGCCTGCAGGATTTCCCGGCACGGCTGTTCGAGGACGCCGCCCTGGACGGCGACCCGGTGCACGAGCCCCTTGACCTCGTGGAGGCCGATGGCGCCGCCGAGGCAGCCCATCTTGGGGTCGTGGCAACCCCAGACGACGCGGCCCACCCGGCTCATGATGCAGGCGCCCGCGCACATCGGGCAGGGTTCCTTGGTGACGTAGAGCGCGCAGGCGTTGAGGCGCCAGTCGCCGATGCGCGAGGCGGCCTGGGTGATGGCCAGCACCTCGGCGTGCGCCGTCGGGTCGCCGGTGCGCTTGATCTCGTTGTGGGCGGCCCCGACGACCTCGCCCCCGCAGACAACGACGGCCCCGATGGGCACCTCGTTGGCGCGCCAGGCGTCGACGGCCAGGTTGAAGGCGAGCGCCATGTGGAAGGCGTCGTCGCGGTTGAGCTGCGACGGGCGGAGCTTCTCGAAGGGACATGGTGCCCAGGGTTCCATGGGTGGGGAGCAACCCTAGGATGGCCCGGGGCGCCGGCACGAGCCAGATGAGAGTTCGGCCCCTCTTTCCCTTCCCTTAATCCCCTTGACTCCGCAGGGCTTTGGCCGTGGTTTTCCCCGGATGTCACAAGGCCAGATTCTCGAGCTCGAGGGCAAGATCCTCCAGGTGCTTCCCGGGACGATGTTCCGCATCGAGCTCGCCAACAAGCACGTCGTGCTGGGGAGAATCTCAGGCAAGCTGCGCAAGAATTACATCCGCATCAACCCCGGCGACCGCGTGAAGGTTGAGATGAACACCGCCGACCTCACCACGGCGATGATCACCTTCCGGCTCCGCGAGACCAATCGGCCGCCTTCCACCCCTCCTCCGCCTCGCCGTCGATAAGCGACCCTGACCCGCCTGAGACGGCGGGTTTTTCTTGCCCCACTGTCGAGCATTTCGTTATACATTACCCAATTACCCAACTTAGACATGCCCATCTACAAAAGCGTGCTGGAAACCGTCGGTCGGACTCCCCTGGTTCGCCTTAACCGGCTCGGCGAGGGGACGAAGGCCGAGGTCTTGGTCAAGCTGGAGTTCTTCAATCCGCTCTCCTCGGTCAAGGACCGCATCGGATGGGCGATGGTCAAGGCGGCGGAGGATTCCGGCCGCCTGAAGCCGGGAGGCACGATTGTCGAGCCGACCTCGGGCAACACGGGCATCGCCCTGGCCTTCGTCGCCGCCGCGCGCGGCTACCGCTGCATCCTGACGATGCCCGAGACGATGTCCGTCGAGCGGCGCGTGCTGCTGCGCCTGCTGGGCGCCGAGATCGTCCTGACGCCCGGCGCGAAGGGCATGCGCGGCGCGATCGAGCGCGCGACGGCCATTCGCGACGAGATGGGCGACAAGGCCCACATGCCGATGCAGTTCGAGAACCCCGCCAACCCCGAGATCCACCGCCGCACGACGGCCGAGGAGATCTGGGCCGACACCGAGGGCAAGGTCGACGCCATCGTGGCCGGCGTGGGCACGGGCGGGACGCTGACGGGCGTCGCCTCGGTCATCAAGGGTCGCAACCCCGCCTTCCGCGCCATCGCGGTCGAGCCCTCGGCCAGCCCGGTCATCACCCAGACCCTCGCGGGCCAGGCTCCCGCCCCGGCTCCCCACAAGATCCAGGGCATCGGCGCGGGCTTCGTCCCCAAGAACCTCGACACCTCGCTGGTCGACGAGGTCATCCAGGTGACCAACGAGGACGCCTTCGCGACCGCGCAGGAGGTCTCGGCCCGCGAGGGTCTCGCGGTCGGCATCTCCTCCGGCGCCAACATCTGGGCGGCGCTCCAGCTGGCGCGCCGGCCGGAGTACGCGGGCAAGCGGATCGTCACCATCGCCTGCAGCCCCTCCGAGCGCTACCTCTCGACGGCCCTCGCCGAGAAGATCCGCGCCGAGGTCACCGCCCTCACCGTCAGCTGAGGCTCGCCCGCTTCGGGCTGGTCTCGCCCCCCGGCGACGGCCATCCTGCGCCCGATGCGCCCTCGCCTCCTCCTCCCAGCCCTCGCCGCGGTCCTCGGGGCCTTGCTTTGGTTCGCCCTGCGCGCCTCGCCCCGCGACGAGCTGCTCGCGGGGAAGGTCATCCGCATCGACCTCGGCATCCCGCCCGAGAGCGCGGCGAGCCTGGGCGCGCAGCCCAAGGCGTTCGCGCCCGTCACGCTGTCGACCCCGGGCGAACCGCGGCTGGAGCGGGTCGCCCTGCGGCTCAAGGGGGTCAGCAGCTTCCGCCCGATCAGCGACCCGCGGCCGGGTTTCTCGCTGCGCGTCGGCCGGGAGGTCAAGGACCAGCGTTTCCTCGGCCTGGATGTCTTCCAGCTCAACAACTCCGTCCAGGACGGCACCTTCATGAACGAGCTGTTCGGCAGCGAGATGGCCCGGCACGCCGGCCAGCCCGCCTCCCGCTGCACGCTCGCGCTCCTCTCCGTCAACGGCCAGCCGCGCGGGACCTACGTGCTGAAGGAGGGCTTCGACAAGATCTTCCTCGGCCGCTTCCACCGCGACGCCTCCGGCCAGCTCTACGACGGCGGGCTCCATAACGACATCCAGACCGGGCTTGAGCTCGACCGCGGCCCTTCCGGCGACAAGGCCCCGATCACCGAGTTCTCCGAGGCGCTGCGGGACCCTGACCCCCTCCGGCGCCTCGCCCGGCTGGAGCGCATCCTCGATATCGACGCCTACCTCCGCTACCTGACGATCGAGAACATCCTGGTCCAGATGGACGGCTATTCCCACCGGGCGAACAATTACCGCACCTATCACAATCCCTCGACCGGGAAGTTCACCTTTGTCCTGCACGGCATGGACAACCTGCTCGGCTTCGACGCCTGGGGCGCGAGCGATCCCCGCGCCTACGTCCTCTCCGTTCCCCGCGTCGCCCCCCTGTATCCCGGCGCCTCGGAAACCGCCGTCGCCCACGCCCTCTGGACGCTCCCGCCCGAGGCCGGCATCCGCGCCCGCTTCCGCCGGCAGGCCGCCGACCTCCACGCCCGCTGCTTCCGCGACGTCGACTGGCCGGCGCGCGCGGAGGCTCGCGCCGCCGACCTGGCCCGGCAGCTCAGCTTGCTCGACCCCGCGGAGGGCAAGGCCTTCGTGGACCGGTCCCGCGAGTTCGTGCGGCGGCTGCGGATCAGGATGGGCCATGTCCACTCGCAGTTCGCCGACCTCGAGCGCCTGGCGCGGCCCGGCGCCGGCCCCGCGTCGCTCGGCGACTATCCCTGGGTTCGCTCGGGGGACGCCGTCCCGGTCGACGAGGGCGGCGCGAAGGCCTACCGGCTCCGGGTGGCGTCCGGGAAGGCCGAGATCCGCCTGCCGCTCTCGCTCGAGCCGGGCGCCTACCGCCTGTCCGTGCCGGTGAGGCTCTCGGGTCTCCGCGCCGCCGCCTTCCGTTGCCGCCTCGGCGCCACGGAGCCGGCGGCCTCGCCCGTCCTTGACTCCGACGGACCCTCGCGGCTCCACGCCGTCGAGCTCGCGGTCGGCCACGGCGACCCGGCCTTGGTCATCGAGCTCGGCGGGGAGGCGGGCGAGGCCTTGGTCGACCTGGCGGGCCTCCGGCTCGAGCGCCTGCGCTGAGCTCTGGGGTCTTGACCTCGGCCGGGCTTTGTGAACATTTGTTCATATGTCACGGGCACATCAGGTCGGCCGGGCCGACGCGGCGGCCGCCGAGGCGGAGCTCCCGCTGCTTGCCTGCCGCATCGCGGCGGGCTTTCCCTCGCCGGCGGACGACCATCTCGAGCGCCGGATCGACCTCAACGCCCACCTTGTCCGCCGGCCGGGCTCGACGTTCTTCCTCCGGGTGGAGGGCGACTCGATGTCCGGGGCCGGCATCCTCGACGGCGACCTGATCGCCGTCGACCGCTCGGCCAAGGCGGGCGAGGGCGCGGTGGTGGTCGCGGCCCTGGGCGGCGAGCTCACGGTGAAGCGGCTCGCCCGCGGCCGGGCGGGCTGGGAGCTGCGGGCGGCGAACCCGCGTTACCCGGCGGTGCCGGTGCCGGACGAGGGCTTCGCGGTCTGGGGCGTGGTCGTGGCGGTCGTCCGCCGGATGGGCTGATCCCGATGCTCCGCGCGCTCGCCGACTGCAACAACTTCTACGCCTCGTGCGAGCGGGCGCTCAACCCGGCGCTGGAGGGCGTGCCGATCGTGGTGCTGTCGAACAACGACGGCTGCGTGGTCGCGCGGTCCGCCGAGGCCAAGGCGCTGGGCGTGCCGATGGGCGCGCCCTTCTTCCAGGTGCGCCGGCTCTGCGAGGCGCACGGCGTGCACGTGGCCTCGTCCAACTTCGCCCTCTACGGCGACTTCTCGGAGCGCGTGATGGAGGCGCTGGCGTCGCACGCGCGGGACATCGAGATCTACTCCGTCGACGAGGCCTTCATGGGCTTTCC
This sequence comes from Verrucomicrobiota bacterium, assembly GCA_030831965.1. Taxonomy (GTDB): domain Bacteria; phylum Verrucomicrobiota; class Verrucomicrobiia; order Opitutales; family UBA953; genus UBA8828. The sequence goes on along the minus strand of JAURJZ010000085.1, from coordinate 40,120 downwards.
CGCGATGCCCGACGCCGACGCGCTCGCCCTCGGGCGGCGCATCCGCGAGGACGTGCGCGCCCGCACGGGCATCACGGTGTCGATCGGCATGGCCCCGACGCAGCTCCTGTGCAAGCTGGCCAACGAGCTCGCGAAGGGCGACCGGTCGGCCGGCGGCGTGCGGGTGATGCCCTCGGACCCCGCGGCCCGGCTGGAGATCCTCCGCGGCGTGCCGGCGGGCGACCTCTGGGGCGTGGGCCCGGGCATGGGCGCGCGTCTGCGGGCCCACGGCCTGGTGACCGCCGCCGACCTGGCCGAGGCCGAGCCCGGCCGGCTGCGGAGCTTCCTCGGGGTGGTGGGGGAGCGGCTGGGCCTCGAGGCGCGCGGCGTGGCCTGCCATGTGCTGCGGGAGGACCAGGGGCCGAGGAAGAGCATCCTGTCGTCGCGCTCCTTCGGGCGCGCCGTCACCGACCGGGCTGAGCTCGGCGAGGCCCTCGCGCACCACGCGGCGCACGCGGCGGCGAAGCTCCGCGAGGACGGCCTTGTCGCGGCGACCCTGGTCGCCTTCGCCCGCACGAACAAGCATCGCCCGGACCTTCCCCAGCTGCGCCCCGACGCCGCGGTCAGGCTGGATCCGCCGACCGACGACGCCTCCCGCCTGGCGGCCGCCGCCGCCGACGCGCTGGGGCGGCTTTGGGAGCCCGGCTATGAGTGGAAGAAGGCGGGCGTCTGCCTCCACGAGCTGTCGCCGGCCGGGCGCAGCCAGCCGAGCCTGCCCGGGCTCGGTCCGGAGGCGAGCGAGGCCCGGCGCCGGCTGATGGCCGCGATGGACAAGGTCAACGCCGAGCTTGGGCGCGACGCGCTCAGGCTCGCCAGCACGGGCATCGAGCGCGCGTGGAAGGGGCGCTCCGAGCGGCGGACGGACCTTTCGACGACCGACCCGGGGAAGCTGCCGACGGCCAAGGCGGTCGACCCGCGGGTCCGGCGCACCCGCATCCGCTTCCACGAGTGACGGGCGGACGTCCGGCCCCGTTGCTCAGACCTCCCAGTCCTCGCGGGGCTCGCGGATGACCTCGTCGATGGCGTGGAGGACCTGCTCGGTGGCCTCGGCCAGCTCGACCTGGTCGGTGCGGACGTGGACCTCGGGGTCGGCGGGCGGCTCGTAGGGGGAGCTGATGCCGGTGAACTCCTTGATCTCGCCGCGGCGGACCTTGGCGTAGAGGCCCTTGGGGTCGCGCGCCTCGCAGGTGGCGAGGGGGGCGTCGACGAAGACCTCGAGGAAGGGATGCCGGGCGAGCGACTTGCGCGCCTTGGCCCGGTCGGCCGCGATGGGCGCGATGAGGGTGACGAGCACGACCGCCCCGGTGTCGGCGAAGAGCCCGGCCACGGCGGCCGCGCGGCGCACGCTCTCGGCCCTGGCCTCGGCGCTGAAGCCGAGGTCGGCGGAGAGCTGGGCGCGCAGGTCGTCGCCGTCGACGCGGACGACGTGCTTGCCGGCGTCGAAGAGGCGCCGCTCAACCGACTCGGCGAGGGTCGACTTGCCCGCGCCGGAGAGGCCGGTGAACCAGAGCACGGCGGCCCCGTGGCCGAGGCGGGCGGCGCGTTCCTGCCCGCTGACGGGGCCGGTGCCGGGCCGGGGCGAGGCGTCCTGGACGGCCTCGGTGATGATGCCGCCGCCCGCGATGCGGGTGGAGTCCTCGAGCACGAAGCGGCCGGTGACGGGGCACTCGTGGTGGAGGTCGAAGGCGACGGGCTTGGCGGTGCGGATGAGGAGGTCGGCCACGGCGTCGCGGGGCACGCTGGCCGCGTCGCCCGCGGCGAGCGTGTCGGCGTCGGTGACGGAGTGGATGCGGGTCACGAAGGCCTGGGTTTCCTGGGTGCCGATCCTGAGGCGGTACGCGCGGTTGGGCAGGAGGGGCTCCTTGCTCAGCCAGAAGAGGCGGGCCCGGAACTCGCGCCCGACGCGGGGGGCGGCCTCGGGGTGGGCGGCGACCTGGCCGCGCTCGGCGAAGATCTGGTGCTCCATGGTGAAGCCGGCGCTGGCGCCGGTGGGCACGACGTCGCGGGTGGTGGTCGGCCAGTCCTCGAAGGCCCGGACGGTGGAGCGCCGCCCACCCGGGAGGAAGACGAGGTCGTCGCCGGGGCGGAGGGCGCCGGCCTCGACCCGCCCGGCGATGATGCGGCGGTGATCGAAGCGGTAGATGTCGGAGACCGGCATGCGCAGCGGGAGGCGGCCGAGGTCGTCGGCATGCTCGAAGCCGTCGAGGGCCTCGGCTACGGTCGGCCCCGCGTACCAGGGCATGGCGGGCGAGCGCCGGACGACGTTGTCGCCGTGCCGCGCGGCGATGGGGATGAAGCGCTGGGCGGAGATGCCCAGGGTGCGGAGGAAGGCGGTGTAGTCCGCCTCGATCCGGCGGAAGGCGTCCTCGCGGTGGCCGACGAGGTCCATCTTGTTCACCAAGACGACGATCTGCCGCACGCCGAGCATCGACAGGAGGGTGGCGTGGCGCCGGGACTGGTCCATGACGCCTTCCTGGGCGTCGATGAGCAGGAGGGCGGCGGAGGCGCTGGCGGCGCCGGTGACCATGTTCTTCAGGAACTCGCGGTGGCCCGGGGCGTCGATGATGGCGTAGTTGCGCCGGTCGGTGCGGAAGAAGATCCGGGTGGTGTCGATGGTGATGTTCTGCTCCTGCTCCTCGAGCAGGGCGTCGAGCAGGAAGGCGAACTCGAAGTCCATCTTCTCGGCGGCGCAGGCGGCCTTGACCTGCTCGATCTTGCCGTCGGGCAGCGAGCCGGTGTCGTGGAGGAGGCGGCCGACGAAGGTCGACTTGCCGTGGTCGACGTGTCCGACCACGACGACGTGGAGGCGCTGGGTGTCGGTTTCGGTGAGGGTGGACATGGATGTGTTGAGGGATGCGAGGGGTAACCGGGGTTTCTGAGGAACCAGGGATGGAGAGGTCGCTGGGGTGCCGCGGATGCCGCCGGGTCTTTTCCGTGCCCCTGCGCCGCTGTGACCCCGTGCCGCCGGCGTCACATGAAGCCCTTGGCGCGGAGCTTCTGCATGGCGTTGCGCTCGTGGTGGTCCTGGGCCCGTCCGGCGCGCTCGCTGGTCCGGGTGAGCCGCAGCTCGTCGATGACGGCGTCGAGGGTGTCCGCGGTGCTGGGCACCGGGTGGGTGATGGGATGGCATCCGAGCGAGCGGAACCGCTTGCCGTCGCGCGCGAAGTAGAGCGTGGGGATGGGGATCCCCTCGCGCCGGATGTATTCCCAGATGTCGAGCTCGGTCCACTCGAGGAGGGGCTGGACGCGCACGTGGCCCCCGGGCGGGGGCGTCGTGGCGAACTGGCCCCAGAACTCGGGGGGCTGGTCCTTGTAGTCCCAGGCGCCCTCGGCGGAGCGGGGCGAGAAGTGGCGCTCCTTGGCGCGGGTCGGGTCCTCGTCGCGGCGGATGCCGGTGATCAGCGCGTCCCATTTGAACTCGTCGAGCGCCTGGCGCAGGGCGAGGGTCTTGAGCTCGTGCGTGACGGTGACCGGGTCGTGGGTGGCGTAGCCGACGCCGCGCCGGATGGCGTCCTCGTTGATGCGCACGAGGAGCTCGATGCCGTGCTCCTTGGTGGCCCAGTCCCGGAAGGCGTACATCTCGGGGAACTCGTAGGTGGTGTCGATGTGGAGGAGGGGGAAGGGCACCTTGCCGGCGAAGGCCTTGCGGGCGAGCCAGATGAGGACGTTGGAGTCCTTGCCCATCGACCAGGGCATGCAGACGTTGCGGAAGCAGCGGTAGGCCTCGCGGAAGATGTGGATGGAGGTCTGCTCGAGCCGGGTCAGGTGGTCCATGGGCGGGACCGCGGCGCGCGGGGATTGGGCGGTTTGCGGGGAGGTCATCGGAGAGTCAGCCGCGCGGGCGGGCGAGCCGGGTGTGCAGGCCGCACTCGGTCTTGTCGAACCCCGGCCACCGTCCGCCGCGCTCGTCGCCCCCCTCGGGGGTGGCGCGGGTGCAGACGGAGCAGCCGATGGAGCGGTAGCCGCGGTCGTGCAGGACGTTGTGGGGGAGGCGGTGGCGGCGGAGGTGGTCCCAGACCTGGTCCCGGGTCCAGTCGGCCAGCGGGTTGAGCTTCCAGACCGGCGTGCCGTCGTCGCGCGCCGCCTCGGCGAGGATGGGGACGTCGGCCCGGCCCGCCGCGGCGTCGCGGCGCAGCCCGGTGATCCAGAGGTCGAGCGTGCGGAGGCGGCGGGCGAGGGGCCGCACCTTGCGGAGCTCGCAGCAGAGGTCGGGGTTGCGCTCCCAGAGGCGGTCGCCGTGGAGTCGGGCCTGCGACGGAAGGTCGAGCTCGGGGACCACCGATTCCACGACGATGCCGAGCTCATCCTGGAGGGAGCACTTGAGGTCGATGGTCTCGCGGAAGAGCAGGCCGGTGTCCAAGGTGAAGGCCGGCAGCGGGAGGCCCGAGGTCTTGGCCAGGTGGAGGATGGCGATGCCGGCGGGCTGGAAGCTCGTGCCGATGGCGGCGCGGGTGCCGAACGTCTCCCAGGCCCAGGCAAGGCGACCGCGGGCGTCCATGGCCGCCAGGCGCTCGTTGAGCGGCGCGATCCGCGACGCGTCGAGGGACACGGGGGGAGCCGCGGGGCGCAGCCAGCTGGCGAGGCGGTCGAGCATGCCGGTCAGGCGGCGGGGGCGGCCCAGAGGTCGGACGCGCGGTCGGTCCAGTCGCCGAAGGCCTGGCCGGGCGAGCGCTCGCGGGCGAAGCGGGCGAGCAGGCCGCCGAGCAGCGCGGGGATGTCGTCCAGCGCCACCGACTCGCGCCAGTTGCGGGCGAGGCGGGTGCCCTCGCGGTTGCCGCCGAGGAGGACGTTGTACTTGCCGGGCGCCCGGCCGATGATGCCGATCTCGGCGCTGTAGGGGCGGGCGCAGCCGTTGGGGCAGCCGGTCATGCGCACGACGAGCTCCTCGCCGGCGAGGCCGGCCTCGGCCTGGGCGTCCTCGATGCGAGCGAGGAGACGCGGGAAGACGCGCTCGGATTCCGCGAGCGCCAGCCCGCAGGTGGGCAGGGCGGGGCAGGCCATGCCGCGACCGCGGACGAGGCCGGGCTCGAAGACGCGGGCGGCGCCGTGCTCGCGCAGGACGCGCTCGACCTCGGGGCGGTCCGCGTCGCGGATGTCGGCGAGGATGAGGTTCTGCGAGGGGGTGAGGCGGAAGGTGGGGGCGAAGCGCTCGGCGAGGACGCGCAGCGCGGACATGAGCCGGTACTCCCCCTCGTCCTTGACGCGCCCGGTCTCGACGAAGAGGCCGAGGTAGGAGCGGCCGTCGCCCTGGGCAAACCAGCCGAAGGGGTCGCCCTGGCCGACGAAGGCGAAGGGCTTGGCGGGGGCCAGGGGCGAGCCCAGTTGCTCGCCGAGCCGGGCGCGGAACCACTCGACGCCCTTCTCCTCGAGGACGTACTTGATGCGGGCGTGCTTGCGGTCGGTGCGGTCGCCCCAGTCGCGGTGGATGGCGACGACGGCCGCGGCGACCTTGGCGACGTCCGCCCGCGGCAGGTAGCCGATGACGTCGGCGAGCCGGGGGAAGGTCTGCTTGTTGCCGTGGGAGCTCCCGAGACCCCCGCCGACAAGGAGGTTGTAGCCGACGAGCGCGCCGCGCTCGGCGATGGCCACGAAGCCGAGGTCGTTGGTGAAGATGTCGGTGTCGTTGTTGGGCGGGATGGCGAAGCCGGTCTTGAACTTCCGCGGCAGGTAGGTCTTGCCGTAGAGCGGGTCGACGCTCGCGCCGGAGGCGTCCTCCTCGGCGGGCGGCGGGGCGTAGGGGTTGGCTTGGTCGGCCTTGGCCTTGGCGACGGCCTGGCCGAGGCCGAGGTCGAGCTGGACGCCGTCGACCCAGATCGAATGGTAGGCGGTGGCCCGGGGCAGGAGCGCGGTCGTCACGGCGAAGGCGTCCTCCTCGACGGCCCGCGTGACGGCGTCGGTCGGCGGCGCGGTGGGCGAGGTGACGTTGCGGTTGACGTCGCCGCAGGTCGCGAGCGTGGTGCTGAGGGCCTCGTTGATCGACTTGATGAGGGGGCCCACGCCCCTCTGCACGACGCCGTGGAACTGGAAGGTCTGGCGCGAGGTGACGCGGAGCGTGCCGTTGGCGAATCGCCGCGCCAGGGCGTCGAACACCAGGTACTGGGTGGCGGGCACGATGCCGCCGGTCTGGCGCGTGCGGACCATCACCGAGTACTCCTTGCCCGTCTTGCGCTTGTCGCGGTCGTCCTGCTGGTAGATGCCGTGGAACTTGATGAACTGCTCGTCGTCGCCGCTGAAGCGGTCGGCCTCGGGGTTGGCGAGGGTCTCGCGGATGGTGCCCCTCAGGTCGGGCTTTTCCGTCTTGAGCTGCTCGTTCTTGGTGAGTGGCTTGTCCATGGATTTAATGTTGACATCATTACCAATGAATTAATGTTAATCAAGTCTTTTCATGCAGGACCTCAAGCCAGGCACGGTCGCCTTTGTCGGGGCGGGACCGGGTGCGGCCGACCTCATCACGGTCCGCGGCCTGAGGCTGCTCGGGCAGGCCGAGGTCGTCATCCATGACGCGCTGCCGGGCGACGCCTTGCTGGAGGCGCTTGCTCCCGGGGTGGTCCGGATTCCGGTCGGGAAGCGTTGTGGCTCGCATTCCGCGACGCAGGCCGAGATCAACGCGCATCTCTCCGACCAGGCCTTGTCCGGGCGCAGGGTGGTTCGGCTCAAGGGCGGCGACCCCGGGATTTTCGGGCGTCTGGGCGAGGAGATCGACCATCTTTCCGCGCTGGGGATCCCTTGGGTGATCGTGCCCGGCGTGACCGCCTCCGTGGCCTCGGCGGCCGCCGCGGGATTCCCCCTGACCCATCGCGGGGTCACGATGGCGGTCACTTTCCTGACCGGCCATTGCGCCTCGGGCAAGCAGGCGGACCTTCGCCCCTTTGTCGCCACCGGCGCGACGCTTTGCCTGTACATGGGCGCGAAGCACCTGGTGCGCAGCGCGGTCGACCTCCTGGCGGCCGGCCAGTCGTCAGCCACCCCGGTGGCCTTGGTCTCGAGGGCCTCGCAGCCCGGCGAGTCGATTCTGGTCGTGGAATTGCACGAGCTGGCCTCGGGCCAGGTCGACACGGAGAACCTCCCCACGCCGCTGATGGCGGTCGTGGGCGAGGTCGTGCGCCAGCCGGGCTGGAGGGCGCGTCTTCCCTGAGCTAGTCGAGCAGGTGGAGGCCCATCAGCCCCGGGTGATCGCCGAGCAGAGGGGAGAGTTTCCAGCGCAGGTCCGGCTGGGCGTTTTCGGCGCAGATGGCGGCGACGTCGCCCCCGGGTCCGGCGTGGCGCCCGGGCAGGAGAAAGAGCATGAGGACCACGGCCTCCCCGCGGGCCGACCGGATGGCATCCGCGAGCATGGGCTCGTTGAAGGCGTATCGCGGGCCCTCCCGTCTTTCCATGGCGCAGCCGACCAGGTCGGCGTCGGCCAGCCCGAGGCGCCGCCTTAGCCTGGCCGCGAGATCCTCGCGAACGGCCGTGACGGCCGGAAGCGGGCTGCCATGGTCGCAAAGCAGGACGGTCCCGGAGCCCTTGGTCCAGCCGGTTGACCTGAGGTTGTCCTCGAGAATCGCGCAGAGGGCCTCCTCCCGGCCGGGTGCGGCGAGCGGGGGGCGCACCTCGAGGGCGACGCCGCACGCCGAGGCGCGCTCGGGGAGAAATTCGGTGATGGCCAGGCTCGGCCCGATGAAGAGGGGGAATACCTCGAGGGTCTCGACCCCCTCCGATCGGGCTTGCCGGGCGTGGCTTTCGAAGGTCGCCGCGCGCTCGCCGCCGAGCAGGGCGGGGTCGACCTTGTCGCTGTGGAGGACCGAGACGGGGTCGACCTGCCGGCCGAGCCGGGCGGAGAGGTCGCGGGCAAGACGCCGGAGGCCGAGGGTGGCCTCGGGGTTCAGCGACCCGTTGTCGGCGAGGAGGGTTCGCCTGGCGGACATGCGGGCAATGTGGGGTTGCGGGCGGGGGAGAGAAGTCCAAAAGCCCCTCGCTCCCCTTTTCGCTCTTTCCACGGCGGTGGGACGAGGGCATCCTCCCCTTCACCCCACCCATGCGTCCTCTCCTCGCCCTGCTGCTTCTGGCTCCCCTCGCCGCCCTCGGCGCCGAGGGTTGGCTGACCGACTTCGAGGCCGCCAAGAAGCAGGCCGCCGCGGAGAAGAAGGACATCCTGGTCGACTTCACCGGCAGCGATTGGTGCGGGTGGTGCATCAAGCTCGACAAGGAGGTCTTCTCGACCGAGGCCTTCAAGGCCCAGAAGGACTTCGTGCTGGTCGCGCTGGACTTCCCCCGCCGCAAGGAGATGCCCGCCGACCAGAAGGCCAGGAACGAGGCGCTGATGCGCCAGTGGGGGGTCCGCGGCTTCCCGACCATCATCCTGACCAACGCCAAGGGCGAGCCTTACGCCCGCACCGGCTACCAGCCCGGCGGGCCGGAGAAGTACCTCCCGCACCTCGCCGAGCTCCGCAGGCAGAACAACCCGGCCGGAATCAAGGCCTTCGGCGACGAGCAAGCCAAGATGGCCGTCGCCGCCGCGAAGGACGCCGAGCGCGCCGCCAAGCTGAAGGCGGCGATCGACTCCAGGGATTTCGCCGCGGTGGAGAAGGTTCTCGAGGAGGGCTCGGCGGGCGCCACCGGCGACCGCCTGGCCATGCTGAATTTCCAGAAGGCCATGTTGTCCATCCGCGTCAATCCCGAGAAGCGGGAGCGCGCCCTCGGCTTCATGGACAAGGCCATCGCCGCCTCCTCGGCCAACCCCGACGGCGTCAAGCGGCTGAAGGAGATCCGGGCCAAGATGGAGTCGGACCCCGATCTCGGCCCGAAGGGCAAGTAAGCCGCTAGCCGAGCGTCCCGATCGGCGCGGAAAGGACCTCTTCCGGCGTCCTTCCCTTGCGGCGGAGCTCGCGGATGGAGAACCCACCCGCCCGCTTGGCGAGTCGACGGCCGTCCGGACCTGTCACCAGGGGGGCGTGGGCCCAGGCGGGCGGCTCCCATCCCAGCGCCCGGTAAAGCAGCAGCTGGCGCGCGGTGGAGACCAGCAGGTCGGCGCCGCGCACGACCTCGGTCACGCCCATGGCGCGGTCGTCGGCCACGACGGCGAGCTCATAGGAGGGCAGGCCATCCCTGCGCCAGACGAGGAAGTCCCCGAAGTCCTCTCCCGCCACGAGGCGCCGCGGCCCCTGGAGCGCGTCGGTGAACGCCACGGCCTCGCCGTCGGGCACGCGGAACCTCCAGTTGGAGGGGCCGGGCTCGACGGCGTCGGCGCCGGCTCCCGGCGCCGGGCGCAGCTCGGGCGGGAAGATGGGCTCGGCATCCTCCTCCGCGTGGGGCGCCGAGAGGGCGCGTTCGACATCGGCCCGGGACTTGTCGCACGGATAGATCAGCCCGGTGGCCCGCAGCTGGCGCCAGACCTCGCGGAACCAGGGCGTCCGGGCCGACTGGGCGTAGGGCGCGAAGGGCCCTCCCTTGTCCGGGCCTTCCGACCAGTCGAGCCCGAGCCAGCGCAGGTCCTCGAGGGCGGCCGACGCGAACCCGGGGCGGCACCGGGCGGTGTCAAGGTCCTCCATCCGCAGCAGGAGCGAGCCGCCGGCGCCGTGGGCGCGCCGGGCGGCCAGGGCGAAGGTCCGTGCGTGGCCGACGTGCAGGAAACCCGTCGGCGTGGGCGCGAGACGGCCTCGGTAGGGGCGGGTGCCCATCGGTCAGAGGGGGTTGCCGGTGCCGACGAAGGTCCAGTCGAGGCCGAGCCGTCGGGCGACCTCCGCGGCGAGGGCCCGGACGCCCCAGGTCTCGGTGGCGTAGTGTCCGCATGGATACAGGTTCCAGCCCTGCTCGTGCGCGTCGTTGAAGTGCTCCTCGCGCAGCTCGCCGGTCACGAGGGTGTCGCAACCCAGTTCCGCCAGGTGCGGCAGGGCGGATCGCCCGCTGCCGGAGAGGATGGCGATCCGCCGCGGCTTGGCGGAGCCGTGCTCGATGGCCGCGAAGGTGCGAGGGTACTCGCCGCGCAGTCGGCGGGCGAGGGCGGCCCGAGGTATGCCCCGGCAGAGCGCGGCGATCGGGGTGCCCCCGTGGTCGAGGAACCACCGCTCGATCTCCAGGCCGAGCCTGCGGGCGATGATGGCGTTGTTGCCCAGCGCCGGATGGGCGTCGAGCGGCAGGTGGCTTGAGTAGAGCGAGAGCCTGTGCCGTCGGAGCGAGGCCTTGCGGGCCTCGAGGGTGGCGCGGCCGGGAAGGGTGGGCTTCCAGTGGATGCCGTGATGGACGATGAGGAAGTCGACCTTGGCCCGGCGGGCGAGGTCGAACACGCCCGTCCCGGCGTCGACCGCCGCGCCGATTCGGCGCACGGTCCGGTCGCCGAGGTGCTGCAGGCCGTTGCGGGCGCCGGGGAAATCGCGGATCTCGCGGCGCCGGGTGAGGGCGTCGCACAGGCGGGCCACCTCGCGCGGCGTGGCGGGCATGGTCAGAGGTCCCTGAAGGCGCCCTTCGGCGTCTCGGCGGGCTGGGCGAGCTGCGCGGGGTCGAAGGTCGCGGCGGGCAGGCGGGCGCTGACGCAGGCCGAGACGACCTCGAGCACGTCGCGGTCGCGGCTGGCCTCGTCGCGCACCGAGGCTCGTCCGAGGATCCAGGTGCCGTCGACCTGGGCGAAGTCCTCCGCGAGCATCACGCGGGTCGGCTTGCCGGAGGCGTCCAGCGTCGTGGCCTCGATCAAGGCCAGGTAGGCGCGGTCGAGGCCGAAGCGGACCGAGGGCGGGGCTCCGGGGAGGGAAGCCGGGGGGCGGGCGAGATAGAGGTTGAGGGGGCGCCCGCGCCGGCGCTCGCTGCGCTCGTAGCGGGTGTCGGCCCAGTCGGCGAAGGGCGCCTGCAGGTCGTAGGGCGAGAAGAGGAAGCCCTCGACGAGGGGGGCCATGCCGAGTCCGGTGACAGGCTGGGCGGCCTTGCCCGCCTCGGCGGTCCAGAGGCGGGTGCCCTCGCGCGTGCGCGTGACGAGGAAGCTCCTCCCGGGCACATCGACCCGGGCGGCGGGGCTCGCGTGGCGCCAGCTCATCCAAAGCGTGCCCTGGGTTACCTTGTCGGCGCCCGCCCGGGGCTTGTGGGTAAGGGTGAAGCGCGCGACGAGGTCGACCGGCAGGCCCGAGGCGCGGAAGTCGTCGAGGCACTTGGCCGCCTCGGCCGGAGGCAGGGGCGGCAGCTCGTTGGGATTGCCGGGGACCCGGGCGAGAGCGAGGGTCGGCAGGAGGAGCGCGGCGAGGAGGGCGGCGCGCACCGGACTCACTTGGCCGCCTCGGCCGGCGTCGGGGTGCCTTGGGGCGCCGGCGTGGCGGGGACCGCGGCCGGCTTGACCGCCTCGGGCTGGGGAACCACCGGCACGGGCGCGGGGGCCTCGCCGGCGGCGGGCTGGGCGAGGGCGTCGAGCTTGGACTCCGGGCGACGCTCCCCGGCGATGAAGGCGAGGTAGAGGGCGAAGCTGAGGAGGAAGAGCAGGAAGGTGAGGACCCCGGTAATCTTGGTGAGGACGTTGGCCGACTCGCCGCCGAAGACCGACTCGGCTGCGCCGCCGCCGAGGGCGGCGCCCATGCCGGCGTTGGCGCTGGGACGCTGCATGAGCACGACGAGGACGCCCAGGATGCAGATGGCGAAGAGCAGCACGATGGCCGCGGGGATGAGGAAACCGGACATGGGCGGGATGGAAACAGGTCGTCGGTCGCCGCACAAGGCGGAAAGGCTAGACCCGCGGGTGGTAGGCCCCGTCCCTGACCTCGATGATCTTCCAGGCGCCCTCGGGCGGGGGCAGGGTGCCGGTCGCGACGACCTGGTGCGTGTCGCCGATCGCGGACCAGAAGGCGCGCCGGCGCTCCTCATCCAGCTCGCCCAGGACGTCGTCGGCGAGGATGACGGGGGGCGTGGCCGCCCGCTGGTCGGCCCGCCGGAGCTGGGCGAGGCAGAGCGCGAGGACAAGGAGGCGCTGCTGCCCCTCGGAGGCGTGCGTGGCGGCGTCGCGCCCGCCGAAGAGGATGTCGAAGTCGTCCCGGTGGGGGCCGTGCCGGGTGGTCTCGGTCTGCCGGTCGAGGCGGCGTCCGGAGCGCCAGGCCTCGGCCAACCGGTCCGCCGGGGTGTCGGCGCGGTGGGTGAGCTCGGCGAGGCCGGAAAAGCCGGCGAGGTCGCACACGCCGCGGAGGTGGGGCGCGAGGTCGGCGAGGGCCTCGGCGCGGGCGGCGGCGACTCCCGCGGCCGGCTCGGCCATGGCGCGCTCGAGCGCCTCGAGCTGGGCGTCGTCGGCCTGGCCCGAGCGGAGGAGGGCGTTGCGGCTCTCGAGGGCCCGCGTGTAGGCGCGCAGGTCGCGAAGGTAGGCGGGGTCGGTGCCGCTCAGGGCGAGGTCGAGCCACCGGCGGCGGTTGCCGGGTGACCCGCGGACGAGGCGGAGGTCGTCCGAGCAGAAGACGACGGTGGGAAACCGCGGGACGAGCTCGGCGGCGGAGGCGACCGGGGTGCCGTCGACCTTCGCGCGCCGCGCGCCCTTGGCGAGGGTGACCTCGACGCAGGCCTGGCCCTCCGCGCCGAGATCGAGGTCGACGCGCACCCGCGCCTCGGCGCAGCCGAGGCGGACCAGGGGTTCGATGTCGGTCACGCGGAACGAGCGCAGGGCGGTGACAAGGCCGGCGGCCTCGAGGAGATTGGTTTTTCCCTGGCCGTTGGGGCCGAGCAGGAAGACGCGGGGCGCGTCAAGGTCGACGTCCGCGAACGACAGGTTGCGGAAGTCCGCCGCCCTGACCCGGGTCAGCCGCATCGCCTCACTGCGGGATGACCAGGACCATTCCGGGACGGACCTGGGTGCTGCTCCCGAGCTTGTCGGCGTTGGCGCGCTGGATGTCCTGCCAGCGGTTGGGCGTGCCGTAGGCCTTGCGCGAGATCCCGAACAGGGTGTCGCCCGCCACGGTGGTGTAGGACCGGGCGCCGGCCGGGAGCGGCGGGGTGGGCGCGACCGTCGCGGGGGCGGCGGGGGCGGCCGGGCCGGGGCCGAGGTTGACGAGCGTCGAGCCGGAGGCGGGCGCGCCGCGTCCCTGGCGCAGCAGCTCCTCCAGCTCGCGCTTGAGCTTGCTGTTCTCGGCCTGGAGCTGGGCGATGCGCTGGGAGGTGTCGACGCTGATGACGCCCGCCTCGGGGTCGAAGGGTTGGCCGGGGATCTGCTGGATGAACAGCTTCTCGGCGGTGCGGATGAGCTGGGCGACGGAGGCGGCGCGCTCGGGCCGGTTCTTGAGGCGGATGCTTTGCTTCAGGTGGTAGATGGCCGGCAGCGGGTCCTTGAGCTCGAGGTAAAGCCGGCCTGCCTCGAGATGGGCCTCGGGGGATTCCCTCCGGTCGGCGATGACGTTGAGGAAGCGCTCGAGGGCGCGTCGGTTGTCCCCTTGCTGGAGGAGGGCGCTGCCCTGGCGATAATCGGGATGCTCGGTCTCCGGACCCTCGCCGGAGACGCTGGCATTGTCGCAGCCGGTGAGGAGGGTCAGCAGGAGGAGAAGGGGGGTGGCTCGCACGGCGAGCGACAATCCCAAGCCGGATGTCGCCCTTCAACCCCAAAGCGTCCGACCGCGGCCGGACGGCACGCTAGCGGAGGCTGGAGGCGACCGCCCCCGGCAGGGATTCGGAGAACCGGAAGCCCGACCTCAGGGTGGCCGCGGGGACGAGCCTGCGGCTGTCCAGGAGGGTTTCCACGGCCATCTGCCCGAAGGCGAGGCGCAGGGCCCAGGCGGGCGCGGTCATCACGGCGGGCCGATGGGTTGCGGCCGCGATGACGCGGGTGAACTCCCGGTTGGTCGTCGGCTCGGGGTTCACCGCATTGAGGACTCCGGAGGGTCCGCTCTCGTCCAGGCAGTGGAGGATGAGGCTCACCAGGTCGCGGCGTCCGATCCAGGGCATCCATTGCCGGCCGTGCCCCAGGCGCCCGCCGAGGCCGAGCCGAAAGAGGGGAATGAGCTTGGCCATGGCGCCACCGGGTCCGATGACGACGCCGGTGGGAAGGATGACGGAGCGGGTCGTCGGTGCGAGACGGGAGAGGGGGGCCTCCCAGTCGCGGCAGACGCCGCCGAGGAAGGTTCGGGTGTCGAGAGGGGAGGACTCGTCGAGCACGGCGTCGGGGTGGGCGGCGTAGCGGTTCGCGCCGGTGACGGAGACAAGGACGCGCGGGGCGACGCCGGCGCGCGCGAGGGTGCCGACGAGCAGGGCGGTGGTCGCGGCTCGGCTGGCGTGGATCTCGCGACGGGCCGAGGCGGTCCAGCGGACGGCGATGGGTGAGCCGGCGAGGTTGACGACGGCGTCGGCGCCGCGGAGCGCGTCGGCGTCCATCCAGCCGCCGGCGGTGTCGTAGCCCCCGGGGCCGCGGGTGCGCGAGCGGAGGAGGGTGACGTTTCCGGCGCCGAGCGCCTCAACGAGGGCGCGGCCGACGAAACCGGTTCCGCCGAGCACCACGATCCTGCCCTTGGGCGGGTTCATCGGGCGCGGGTGACGGCGAGGAGCCAGGGCTTGCCCGAGCCGGGCTCGCGCTGGCGGATGTCGACCGTGTGGCCTTCCGCGCGGCAGGCCTCGGCGAAGGCGGCGACCGCGGCGCCCTCCTCCTCGCCGCCGGGGTGTCCGGTGTAGGCGACGCAGACGAGGCGGCCGCCGGGGCGAAGCGCGGCGAGGGCGTCGCGGAGCGCGGCAAGGGTCGCGGGGGGGCAGGTGGTGACGGCGTGGTCGGAGCCGGGAAGGTAGCCGAGGTTGAGGATGACGCCGTCGGTCGACCCGCGGAAGTCCTCGGGCAGGAGGCGCGCGAGCGCGGCGTGGTCGGCCACCCGGACGTCGCATCGTCCGCCGAGGCCGGCCTCGGCGAGCCGGGCGCGGGTGGTGGCGACGGCGAGCGGCTGGATGTCCAGCGCGACGACCTTGCCGGCCGGGCCGACCAGGCGGGCGAGGAAGAGGGTGTCGTGGCCGTTGCCGGCGGTGGCGTCGACCGCCTTGGCGCCGGGACCGAGGCTCTCGGCGAGCAAGGCGTGGGCGAGCTCGGTCAGGCGCACCTCAGGGCAGCCAGGGGTACTGGCGGAAGTTCGGCGGGCGCTTCTCGACGTAGGCGCGGTGTCCCTCCTCGCCCTGCTGGGTGAGGTAATAGAGCAGGGTGGCGTTGCCGGCCAGCTCCTGGATGCCCGCCTGGCCGTCGAGCTCGGCGTTGAAGGCGGACTTCAGGCAGCGGATCGCGAGGGGGCTGTGGCGGAGGATCTCCGACGCCCACTGCTCGCCCTCGGCGTCGAGTCGGTCGACGGGCACGACGGCGTTGACCAGGCCCATCTCAAGGGCCTCCCGGGCGTTGTATTGTCGGCAGAGATACCAGATCTCGCGGGCCTTCTTCTGGCCGACGATGCGCGCGAGGTAGGAGGCGCCGAATCCGCCGTCGAAGCTGCCGACGCGCGGGCCCGTCTGCCCGAACACGGCGTTGTCGGCGGCGAGGGTGAGGTCGCAGACGACATGCAGGACATGGCCGCCGCCGATGGCGTAGCCCGAGACGAGGGCGATAACGACCTTGGGCATCGAGCGGATGAGGCGCTGGAGGTCGAGGACGTTGAGGCGGGGGACGCCGTCCTTGCCGACGTAGCCGCCCGCCTGGTCGCCGCGGATGCGCTGGTCGCCGCCGGAGCAGAAGGCGTGCTTGCCGTCGGTCTGGGGGTTGGCCCCGCGGAGGAGGACGACGCCGACGGAGGTGTCGTCGCGCGCGTCGGCGAAGGCGGCGATCATCTCGGCGACCGTGTCCGGGGTGAAGGCGTTGCGACGGTGAGGGCGGTTGAGGGTGACGCGGGCGACCCCGTCCCTCTTCTCATAGAGGATGTCGGCGTAGGTCCCGGCGGTCGTCCAGCCTTGGCTCATGGCGTCCGATTGAGGGGGAAACCCCGCCAAAGGCGAGCCAAGCCCCTCCTGCGCTTGAAAAAACCGCCGACATCGGCTTGCTCATGGGGATGTCCAAGCCCACGCCCGAGCAACTGCAGCAGGTTTCCCGATGGGTGGCCGAGGGGGCGACGCTCTCGGATGTCCAGCGCCGGCTGATGTCCGATTTCGGCATCACCCTCACTTACATGGACGTGCGGTTCCTGGTCGACGACCTCGGGGCCGTCCTGCAGGACAAGCCGGAGCCCGTCCCGGACCCCGCCGCCGCGGCGGCCGTCGCCGAGCCCGCGGCCGAAACCCCCGAGGTTCCGACCACCCCCGCCGCCGGCGCGGTGAAGGTCTCGACCGACACGCTGGCGCGGCCCGGCGCGATGATCAGCGGCAAGGTGACCTTCACGGACGGCCAGGTGGCGGACTGGTATGTGGACAACGAGGGCCGTCCCGGATTGGTGCCGGCGACCCCGGGTTACCGGCCCACCGCCGAGGACATCCAGCAGTTCCAGGTCCTGCTCGACGCCGAGTTCCGCAAGCTCGGCTACTGAGCGCCCTCTCGCGGGGCACGGGAGCGGAGAATCGCCTCGGCGACCGCGAGGTCGGAGGGCCGGGTGACCTTGAGGTTCGGGTCGGGATTCTCGACCAGGATGACCTCGTGGCCCGCCAGCGAGACGGCCGAGGAGTCGTCGGTGACCCGGCGCGCGTCCTGCCGGGCGCGCCGGTAGGCATCGCGGACCAGCTCGAGTCGGAAGACCTGCGGGGTCTCGGCGGCCCAGACGAGATGGCGGTCGGGCGAGCTCTCCACGGTGGCCGTGCCGGGACGGGCAAGCTTGACGGTGTCGGCGCTGCGGCTGGCGAGGATGGCGGCGCCGGAATCAAGGGCTCGGGCGCGCACCAGCCGGATGGCCTCGGGGGTGATCAAGGGGCGGGCGCCGTCGTGGATGTGCACGAGGGGGTTGCCGGCGCCCGCCGCCTCGAGGGCGGCGAGGACCGAGTCCTGGCGCTCGCCGCCGCCGAGCACCCAGGCGTCGACCCCCAGGCCCTGTCCGTGGATGTCGAGCAGCTCCTGCATCCGGCGGCGCTGGGGTTCGTCGCGGTGGGCAACGATGACCTTGCCGACGGTTCCGGCGGCGGCGAAGGCGGCAAGGCTGTGGAGGAAGGCGGGCTTTCCCGCGAGGGGCGCGCAGACCTTGTCCTCGACCATGCCCTGCATGCGGCGCGCGGAGCCCGCGGCGAGCAGAATGAGGATGTCGGGCCGCTCGTCGCTCATGCCGTCTCGCCGATCTCGCGCCGGATGCGCAGGGTCATGCCGGCAGGGTCGGGGTCCTTGAGGATGGGGCGGCCGACGACGATGGCGGACGCGCCCGCGGCGGCGGCCTGGGCGGGGGTCATGACGCGGCTCTGGTCGTCGCCCTTGGCGTCGGGGTAGCGGATGCCGGGAGTGACGAGCAGGGGCGAGGTTCCGAGCGAGGCGCGGAGGATCGGAAGCTCCAGCGGGGAGCAGACCAGGCCGTCGATCCCGGCCTGGCTCGCCATCGCGCCCAGGAGCTGGACCTGCGACTCCGCCGAGCGGCTGATGCCGACCGCGGCCAGCTGGGCCTGGTCCATCGAGGTCAGGACCGTGACGCCGAGCAGGCGGCAGGAGGGCAGGGCGTCCCGCGCGGCCTCGGCGGCGCGGGCGAGCATCTCGGGCCCGCCGGAGGCGTGGAGGGTGAGGAGGGAGCAGGGGCGGCCGCGCAGGCTCCTGATGGCGGAGGCGACGGTGTTGGGGATGTCGTGGAGCTTGAGGTCGAGGAAGACCTGGAAGCCGAGGGCGGCGAACTCGTCGACGACGCCGGGGCCGTGGCGGGTGAACAGCTGGAGCCCGAGCTTCACCCACCGCAGGTTGCCGGCGAGGGGCTTGGCGAGCGCGAGGGCCTCGTCCTTGGTCTCGACGTCGAGGGCGAGGATCAGCTGGCATCCTTTGGGCATGACCCATCCAATCCCGACCGCCGAGCCCACCGCCAGCCAAATGCTTCAGGCGCGGAACTTGACCACCACTTTCGCGACGTCGCGGGGTCCCGCCTCGGTCATGACGCCGGGCTGGTGGGCCTCGCCGGGGAAGAGGATGGCGAACCGTCCGGGGACGAGGCGCGCGGCGGGGCCGGGCGAGGGGTGGGGACCGTACTTCTCGGTGTCCTTGGCCAGGTCGTAGGGGCGGGTCACGGTCAGGCCCTTGAGCGCCCCGAGGCCGAGGAGCTCCTCGCCGTCCAGGAGCAGCTGGATGTCGCCGTGAATCCGGTGGGCCTCCCAGCCCCTGTCGGCCGAGGGCGCCGTCCGGTAGCGGTCAATGCCGCCGACGAGGCCGTCGGCGATGGGGAATTTGCCCGAGGGCGCGTCCGCGCGGAGGCCCTCGATCCAGGCGAAGGCCGCCGGGAAGAGCGGGTGGGCGCCGGCGTGAATCCGCCAGCTGGCGAGCTCGCCGAGGATCATGGCCCGTCGGCGGCGGGGCCGACGTCGTCGGCCGGGAGCTCGACGACGTGGTCGGCGCCGAGGAGCCCGAGCAGGACCTTCACCCGGCGCGCCGGCTCGGCGAGCCGGACGACCTCGCCCTCCTCGCCGACGAAGAGACCGCGGAGGACCTTCACCCTCTGCCCGGGAAGGGGCAGGGGCGCGAGGGCGTCGATCACGCCCCCCTCCCCGAGGCTCCTCAGCTCGGCGATGACCTTTGGCTCGACATCCACGGCCTTGCCGGCCTTGCGGACGAGGTGGAGCACGCCGCGGCAGTGCCCCACCTGCGACCCCAGCTCGGCCGGGTCGAACGCGGCGAAAAGGTAACCGGGGAAGAGGGGTTCGACCAGCTCGCGCGCGCCCGCCTTGCCGGCCCGTCGCCGTCGCGCGCGGGGAAAGAGCAGCTCGACGCCGCCGAGGCTGGCGAGCTGGCCGGCCGCGATCCGCTCCTGCCGCGGCTTGCAGCGCACGCAGAACCAGGGCGCGGCGTCGCTCATGCGGGGTCGGCGGCCGCCCCCGGGCGGCCCCGCGCGGGAAGCCAGCCGAGGGCGATGACCAGCAGCTGGCTGGCGGCGTAGGCCGTGAGCCAGAAGAAGCCGGACTCGGTGAAGCCGTAGCTGTGGAGGCCGACGCCGAGCAGGTTGGTGCCGAACCAGGACCAGGCGGTGACCACGTTGCCGAAGACGAGCAGCTGCATCAGGCCCTCGCGGTCGACCAGGCGTCCCCAGCGGGCATGCAGGGCGAGGGCGCACCAGAGGACGATGAGGAGGGCGCCGTTCTCCTTGGGGTCCCAACCCCAGAAGCGACCCCAGCTTTGGTCGGCCCAGATGCCGCCGAGCATCGTGCCGACGAACGAGGCGGTGACGGCGAAGGCGAGCACGCCGTAGGAGGCCCGGTCGATGGCGGCCTGGGTGGGCTCGTCGGCGGCGTAGGAGACTGAGACCAGGCGGCCGACGAGGTGGAAGGTGGCGAGCATCCCGGCGACGAACATCGCGGAGTAGCCGAGGGTCACGATGGTGACGTGGGTCGAGAGCCAGAAGTTGGAGTCGAGCACCGCCCGCACGCTCTCGATGGCGTCCTCGCCGGCGAGGGAGAGGTTGTGGGCGACGATGAGGGATCCGAAGCCGGCGGCGCACGCGGAGGCGAGGCCGAGGCCGTTGCGCCAGGAGCCCTCCAGCAGGAGGCCGAGGAGCACCGCGCCCCAGGCGACGAAGATGGTCGACCCGTAGAGGTTGGTCACGGGCGCGTAGCCGTGGATGAGCATCCGGGTGATGATGGCGGCGGTGTGCAGGGCGAAGACCGCCCAGGCGAGCCGGACGCCCCAGACGCGCAGCCCGTCCTTGCCGGTGAGCCAGTGCGCCAGCGAGAGCAGGAGGAGGGCGACATAGGCGAGCAGCGTCTTGTAGAAGGGCTCGGCGCGGATGAAGCCGGCCTCGATCGCGACCTTGGCGCTGTGGGCGCCGCCGAGGCGGGCCGCCAGGACGCGGATCTCGCCCGCCACGTCGGCGTCGCGCCCGTCGCGCCAGGCCTCGGCCAGCCGGGCGTAGGCGGGCACGACGTCGGGCTGGTCGAGCGGCTTGCCCTCCGCGACCTCGAGCAGGGCGCCCCCGAGGGTCGACCACCGCTCGGCGCCGGTACGGGGCACAAGGCCGACCGACCCCTCGCGTGCCATCGATTGGTAGCGCTCGAGGAGGGAGCGCAGGGTTTCCTGGAGCTCGGGGTCGATGCGGTTGCTGCCCTCCTGGCGGTTGCGGGCGAGCTCCGACGCGGCGCGCTGGAGCGAGCCGATCCAGGCGCGGTACTCCTGGGTCGGCGAGATGTCGGGCGGCAGGTCGGGGGGGACGAAGGCGAGGCTGACCGCGGCGTAGGCCCGGAGGGCGGATTCCAGGTTGAGGAGGGCGCGGTCGGCGGCGTCGCGGTCCGCCTGCGGGCGCCCGCGCGCCTGCTTCGCCGCGGCCTCGATGGGCCCGAGGGCCCCGAGCAGCTCGTGCCAGCTGTACCACTTCGACTCGCCCTGCGCGCGCCCCAGGATGCCGTGGACGGAGGGGTGGTCGACGCGGAAGACGCGGAGGTGGCGGGCGACCCAGGGCCGGAAGGCGGTCTCGGCCATCCACTCGGAGGCGGTGAGGGTCCCGCCTTCCAGCCGCATGGGCCGCCTGGCGAGGGAGGCGAGCGCGGGCTCGCCCAGCCCGGGTCGCCGGGCCTCGACCAGGGCGCGCTCCTCGGCGGTCCACGAGTCGCGCGGCTTGCCGAAGGCGATGCGGTCGACGTCGTCGAGGACGACCGAGCGACGCCCGCGGATCTGGAGCAGGGTGTTGGAGGCGACCAGCTCGACGGGGACGATGCGGCCGTTCCATTGCACGGGAAGCTTGCCGAAGCCGCGGGCGAGATCGGCCCGGGACTCCCCGGCCCGGGCCTCGGCGCCCCCGGCCGTCTGCGCGGCGGCCTCGGCGGGCAGGAGCGCGGCGAGCAGGAGGAGCGCGGCGGCCTTGGCGGGGGCGCGGCGCGAGAGGAACCGCGCGAGCATCAGGCCGAAGTGCAGGACGAGTCCGAGGGACATGACCCCGACCGCGACGTAGGGCATCCAGGCGGCGGGATTGCGCACGACCTGGAGGACGGACATCGGCTTCCCGTTGTCCTCGCCGTAGCTCGACTGGTAGAAGGTGAAGCCCCCGTGGCGGAGCGGCTCGTTCATCGAGATGAAGAATTCCCGGCGGCTGTCGCCGTCCCTGACCACCACGTCGCTGGCGAAGCGGCGGGGGATGTCGGTGCCCGGGTGGCGCTCATGGATGAACTTCCTCAGCTCGAGCGAGAAGGGCAGGTAGGTGCGCTCGCGGCGCAGGCCGACCTCGTAGGCGCGCCCGCCGATCTCGACGCGCTGGGGAGGGAAATTCTCGTGGAAAAGCAGGCAGGCCGCGACCTCGAGCGTCTCCTCGCCGTGCCTGAGCTGCACGATGGCGAAGGGGTTGTTGGGCCGGTTGTCGTCGAACGACTCGGGCAGGGTCGCCATGCCCATCGGCTGCCGGGCGGCCAGGCCGGCGGGGTTGGCCAGCGCGAGCGGCCTGAGCTCGGGCGCCTGGGAGAGGGGGCGGACGACGGCGTTGGGCTGGAAGCCCCGGACCTTGGCCATGAGCTGGCCGTCGCGACCGACCTTCGCCTCGGCCTCGCCCTTGCGGAGCATCGCGGCGGGGAAGACGTCGACATGGTCGACGGCCGGGTCGGACACCTCGACGATGGCGACCTCATGGTCGCGGAAGGCCTCGGTGTAGGACTTGGACTGGCCCTCGGCGAAGATGAGCGCCGACTCCTTCTGCCAGCGCGCGATGGCGAAGCCGCCGACGAGCAGGAGCAGGAGGCCGCCGTGGATGAGCGAGATGCCGGCCCGGCCCCAGCCGGGTCGATGGTGTCGGAAATGCGCGGCGGCCAGGTTGAGGCACAGCAGCAGGCCGAGGAGGAAGCCGCCGGGGAGCGGGATGCGGAAGACAGCCTGCTTGCTCAGGGGGTAGAGGACCCACCACGACTCAAAGTACTCGTCCTGGATGTGCCAGACACCCCAGGGCACCTGCTCGAGGGTGGCGAGGAACACCAGCACCGTCGAGGCCGCCAGCAGGACGACCGTGAGCCGGAGCGAGGCGAGGATTCCGAGGAGGCGCATGGATCAGGGCAGCTGGGTGGCGGCCACGAAGGCGTCGAAGGCATCGGAGGCGGACCTCACGGTCGCGGCCGGGCCCGTCAGCTTGAAGAACCAGGTCGAACCCTTGTGGGCGACAAGCACGGCGCGGGTCGCCTTGGCGCCGTCGGCCGAGGTGAAGTGGACAACCTCCCCTTGGAGCGGGCCGACCTTGGCGATCTGGATGGCGTCGAAGGCCTCCGCGGTCGCGGCGGGCAGCCCGAGCTGCTGGCGCCAGCGGTTGAAGTTGGCGACACGGCCGCCCACATCCCCGGGGAAGACGGTGACGGCGAGGTCCGCCGCGGCGTCCGCCGGCCCGACCGACCAGCTGCCCTTGCGCATGGCGCCCGGATCCTTGGCGGTCCAGCCGGCAGGGGCGGCGGGGAAGGACGGGCTGCCCTCCTTGGCCGCGGCGGCCACCATCTCGGGGCTGGCGGGCATGGCCGGCCTCGCCTCGGCCCGGGTGGCCGGCGCGACGGCCACCGCGCCCTCGCGCGGAACCCGGTAGCTGCCGACCGAAGGTTCGGGTTCGCATCCTGCGAGCAGGAGGACGGCGAGGAGGGGGAGGTGGCGCATGGGTGCGGGATGACAGAAAGGGGAAACCGGACGGAGGGAAGCGCAACTGGACGATGGAGCTATCTCGGCGGGGCGGGCCCCTCGGCCCGACCGGTCGCCGCCCGCCGGGAATACTCGGCGGGGCGGGGGCGAATGACCCCTTGCCTGGCGAGCTCGTCGGGATCCAGGGAGGCAAGGGGGCCGAGCGAGCCCAGCCACCGGTCGCACTCGCCACGGAGCTCGGCCAGCTTGGCGGCGTGGGCGGGGTCCCTTGCCAGGTCGGTTGTCTCCCAGGGATCGGTCTCGGTGTCGAAGAGCTGCTCGGCCGGGCGGCCGTGGTCGAGATAGGCTGCCTGGGTCGGATTGAGCCTGCCGGAGGCGTGCCAGTCGCGCAGGACCCTCATGGTCCCCCCGAGCTCCTGGTAGGCGACACGGCCGGATTCGGTCTGGTCCGCCGCCAGGTTGCGCACATAGCGGTAGCGGGCGTCCCGGACGCTGCGCACTTGGTCGCGATCCTCGTCCATGTAATCCCTGAAGGCGTGGACATGGCGGCGACCGGCCACGGGGGACTCCAGGAACGGCGCGCCGTCGAGCCCCGGGGGGAGGGGGGCGCCGGCGAGGGCGAGGAAGGTCGGCGCGAGGTCGAGCCATTGCACGAGGTCCTCGCGCACGGTCCCGGGCCTGAGGCGGGCCGGCCAGCGCGCGATGAGCGGCACGCGCGTGCCGCTGTCCTTAACCGATCGCTTGAAGCGGGGCATGCCGCGTCCGTGGTCGGCGGTGAAGAGGACAAGGGTGTCGCGTTCGAGGCCGTGGAGCCTGACCCAGTCGAGCACCCTGCCGACCTCCCGGTCGGCGGCCGTGACCAGCTCGTGGTAGTGCGCGAGCTCGCGCCGGACGGCGGGGTCGTCGGGATAGAAGGGGGGCAGGGCGAGCTTGGAGGGGTCGCGCCGGTCGGCGGGGCGGAGCTCGCGGGTGTTGCGGGCGTGCCGGGTGTCGTCGGCGCGAATCTGCGCCTCGTGCGTGAGGTCGATGTTGTGGTAGGCGAGGAAGGGGCCCTTGGGCGGGGCCCGGTCGAGCCAGGGCTGCCGGCTCGCCCGCAGGGCCTGGTCGGGCAGGCCCTGGAGGTCGGTCTTGCCTGGCCAGAGGACGGCGTAGCCGGCGGCGGCGAGGGCCTGCGTGAACGGCGCCGGGTGCCGCAAGACCTGGGAGCGCATGTGCTGGCCGCCGTAGCGCAGGGGGTTGAGACCGGTGATCATCCCGCTCCGCGACGGGGCGCAGACCGGGGCGTGGGTGAAGGCTCGGTTGAACCGGACCCCCTCGGAGGCGAGGCGGTCGAGATGGGGTGTCCGGGCGTCGGGCGCGCCGTAGCAGCCGATGTCGGCGCTCATGTCCTCGGCGATGACGAGGATGATGTTCGGCCGGGGGGCGGTCTCGGCCGCCGTGGCGCCGAGGACGGTTCCCAGCAGGACGAGGGCGAGGCGCATCGCGAGGGGACAGCCCCGTCGCCCCGGGGGTTCCTTCAGTTGGCGAACCGGAAGAGGGCGACGTCCCCGTCCTTGAAGAGGTAGTCGCGACCCTCCAGGCGGTACTTGCCGGCGTCGCGGGCCGCGGCGACCGAGCCGAGCTGGCGGAGGTCCTCGTAGGCGACGACCTCGGCCTTGATGAAGCCCTTCTCGAAGTCGGTGTGGATGACGCCCGCGCACTGGGGCGCGGTCATGCCCTGGCGGAAGGTCCAGGCGCGGACCTCCTTCTCGCCCGCGGTGAAGTAGGTGGCGAGGCCGAGCAGGTGGTAGGCGCCGCGGATGAGGGCGGAGACGCCGGAGTCGGCGACCCCGAGCGAGGCGAGGAACTCGGCGGCCTCGGCCGGGGGGAGCTCGCAGAGCTCGGCCTCGACCTGGGCGCAGATGACGACCGACTCGCAGCCGTGGTGGTCGGCGGCGAACCTGCGGACGGCCTGGACGTGGGGGTTGGCGTCGGGGCTGGCGAGGTCCGACTCCGCCACGTTGCAGGCGTAGAGCACGGACTTGGCGGAGAGGAGGGCGAACGACCTGAGGCGGGGACGCTCATCCTCCGCCACCGCGAGGGAGGAGGCGGGCTTGCCCTCGTTGAGGTGGGCGAGGAGGCGGGTGAGGAGGGCGACGTTGGCCTGGGCCTCCTTGTCCTGGCCCTTCGCCTTCTTCTGGTTGCGGTCGAGCTGCTGCTCGGCGGACTGGAGGTCGGCGAGGATGAGCTCGGTGTTGATCACCTCGATGTCGCGCACGGGGTCGACCTTGCCCATGCTGTGGACGATGTCGTCGTTCACGAAGCAGCGGACGACGTGCACGATGGCGTCGACCTCCCGGATGTTGGCGAGGAACTTGTTGCCGAGACCCTCGCCCTTCGAGGCGCCCGCCACGAGGCCGGCGATGTCGACGAACTCAATGGCGGCGGGGATGACGACCTGGGTGCCCGCGATGCCGCGCAGGACGGCCAGCCGGGCGTCGGGCACCTCGACCACGCCGACGTTGGGCTCGATGGTGCAGAAGGGGTAGTTGGCCGCCTCCGCCTTGCGCGAGCGGGTGAGGGCGTTGAAGAGGGTGGACTTCCCGACGTTGGGGAGACCGACGATGCCGGCTTGGAGCATGGGATGTCGACCGTGCCCCCGCCGCCCGTCCGCGTCAAGCGCGGGTCAGCGCGCCGCGGGGAGCCGCCCGGCCTCCGCGGCGAGCGCGGGCGAGGGCTCGACGACCTCCAGGCCGGGGCGCAGCGCGCCTCGCTCGAGCGCGACGTGGACGACGGCCCCGCGGCGGGAGACCACCCGGAGGAGGGCGGCCGGCCGGAGGTCGTCCTCGCGCGCGACGAGCAGGGCCCCCTCGGGTTGCGCGCGCTCCGGCTCGGCGAGCCGCACGAGCGGGGGCTGGGTTGCGAGGACGGAGCCGGCGAGGCGGCTCGCCGCGGCTCCGTCCGCCCGGGCGAAATCCCGGGCCGGTGGCGGCGCGTCGACCGTCGCGTCCCCGCGAGGGAGGGGCGGCTGCGCGGAGCAGCCGGACAGGAGGCACGCCGCGAGCAGGGCTCGGGTCAAGGCTGGGGCTTGCGCGGCTCGGCGCCGGCGGGGGGCGGGGCCTCGCCCGCGAGGTCCTTGCGGAACTGGTCGAAGCCGGGGCCGGAGGTGTCGAGGTCGCCCTCGAAGTCGCCCTGCAGCTGGCGCATGCGGGTGGGGTGGCGCATCTTGCGCAGGGCCTTGGCCTCGATCTGCCGGATGCGCTCGCGGGTGACGCGGAAATGGCGGCCGACCTCCTCGAGGGTGCGGGGGTAGCCGTCCTGGAGGCCGAAGCGCAGCATGAGCACCTCCTTCTCCCGGGGGGCGAGCGAATGGAGGACGTTGTCGATCTTCTCCCGGAGCAGGCGGGTCGAGGCGGAATCGCTCGGGTTCTCCGCCGTCTTGTCCTCGATGAAGTCGCCCAGGGAGGTGTCCTCGCCGTCGCCGACCGGCGACTGGAGGGAGATGGGCTGCTGGGCCATCTTCATGATCTGCTGGACGCGGTCGACGGGCATCTGCATCTCGCCCGCGACCTCCTCGGCGGTCGGCTCGTGGCCGAGCTCCTGGGTGAGCTGCTTCTGCACCTGCATGACCTTGTTGAGCGTCTCGATCATGTGGACCGGGATGCGGATGGTGCGGGCCTGGTCCGCGATCGAGCGGGTGATGGCCTGGCGGATCCACCAGGTGGCGTAGGTCGAGAACTTGTAGCCGCGGCGGTACTCGAACTTCTCGACCGCCTTGACCAGACCCATGTTGCCCTCCTGGATGAGGTCGGTGAAGAGCAGGCCCCGGTTCTGGTACTTCTTCGCGATGGAGATGACGAGCCGGAGGTTGTGCTCCACCATCTCGGTCTTGGCCCGCTGGGCCTCGGCGAGATGGAGGCGGACCTTGCGGGACATCTCGAGCAGCTGCTCGGGCGTCATGCGGTACTGGCGCTCAAGCTCGCGGGCTCGGGCGGCGGAGACCTCGCTGCGCACCGACCTGGCCTTGGCCCGGCGGGGCCCGACCTGGGGCAGGGAGGGCTCGACCAGGATCCGGCAGGCCTCGATGTCCTGCGCCATGCGGTCGAGGATGTTCTCCTCGAAGAGCTTCATCTTGAAGTAGAAGCGGCGCAGGACGTCGCGGCACTCCCTCTCGACCCGGCCGAACTTGGCGCGCTCCGCCTCCTTGGACTTGGGCGAGCGCTGGGACTCGACCTTCTGCCAGGCCTTGTCGAGCCGCTTGGCGAGCTTCTCGGCGGCGTCGACCACCTTGGGGAGGGACTTGTAGTAGGCGTCGCGGGAATCGACCTTCTTGTCGATGACCACCTTGTCGAAGCGCTCCTCCTTGCGGATGAGCTTGCGGCCGAGGTCGAGCTGGTAGCCGAGGGTGAGCCAGCAGGAGAAGAGCACGTCCTGGGCGTTGAGCTCCGCCGTCTCGATCCGCTTCGAGATCTCGACCTCCTGCTCCCGGGTGAGCAGCGGCTTGTGGCCCATCTGCTTGAGGTAGACGTTGAAGGGGTCGTAGGGCGCGTCGGCCGGCGTGGTCCGGGTGTTCTCCTCGTCGTCCGACTCCTGCTTGCGCTGGTAGGCCTCGACCTCGTCCTCGTCGAGGATCTTGTACTCGAGGTCGTCGAGGATGTTCATCACGTTCTCGATCAGCTCCGGGTCGGTCGCGCTCTCGGGGATCGCCTCGTTGATGTTCTGGACCGTGACGAACCCCTTGGCCTTGGCCATGCGGATGAGCGCCTGCACCTTCTCGTTGATGGCGACGGACTCGGGCTTGGCCGGCGCCTTGGGCGCGAGCTTGGAGACGGCGGGGATGACCGAGGGCTTGGCGGCCTTGGCCGTCGGGGCGGGCCTTGGCGCCGCCGCCTTGGGAGCTGCCTTGGCCGGCGCGGCCGACTTGGGCCGGGGGAGCGACATGGCCTTGGCGGCGACGGCGGCGGGCTTGGGCAGGGGCTTCTTGGGTCGTTTGGATGGCATGTAGGAAATCAGAGGGTGGGCGGGTTCTGGAGCGCGCGACGCAGGTCGATCTTCTCGCGTTGCAGCAGCGCCAGGGCCCCTAGGTCGTCACCGGGCAGGGAGGCGATGCGGGCATCCAGCGTTCGGATACGGGCGAGGATGTGCCGGCTGTGGAATGACCTGAGCGCGGCATTGAGCATGCGTGACACCTCGCTTTCGTCAACTTGCTCGCCCAAAGGTTCCCCGGAGACCTGCGCGGCGGTGAGCTGGGAATCGGCGTCGAGGCGCCCGAGGACCGCCCTTAGGTTGTCGAACTCGCCGTGTCGCGCCTCGTTCAGGAGCGCCACGAGGAGCTTTCCCGAGGGAGATTCAGTCTCAACCCATTCCAGC
Organism: Verrucomicrobiota bacterium; assembly: GCA_030831965.1. Taxonomy (GTDB): domain Bacteria; phylum Verrucomicrobiota; class Verrucomicrobiia; order Opitutales; family UBA953; genus UBA8828. Next base: position 12,156 of record JAURJZ010000085.1, on the reverse strand, counting down.
GGAAGGATTTGTGAAATCCCAAGCACGCAGCCCTCACGCGAGAGCAGGATGCGGCAGAGGTCCGTCTCCGGGGTCGACAGGGGCTGCCGGGAGGCGTCCGCCGGGGCGAGGCCGGGGGCGACTGCCTGGAGCTGGGCGGCGGGGCGCTGGGCCTTCCGGTTGGAGCGGTCGCGCTCGTAGGCGAGGTGCACCTCGCGGATACCGATGCCCGCGATGCGGGCCGCCTCGGTCAGCGCCTCCTGGGCGATCTCCTCCGCGCCGCACTGGTCGAGGACCTGGAAGAGCTCGCCGAGGCGGGAGAGGCGGGCGGCCAAGGGTTGTCCGGCGGCCTCGGGCGGGATGAGGGATCGGACGCAGAACTGCATCGAGCTTTGGGCGGCGGCGACGAGCTCGGGCCAGCGCGCGGCGTTGGCGGGATCGGAGAAGAAGGCGTCGGGGTCCTTGCCGTCGGGCACGGCGACGAAGCGGATGTCGAGGCCGGCGCGGAGGCCGATGGGCAGGAGGCGGAGCGCCGCCTTCTGGCCGGCGGCGTCGGCGTCGAGGAAGACGAGCAGCCGGTCGGAGAAGCGCTTGATCTGGACGAGGTGCTCCTCCGTGACGGCGGTGCCCTGGGCGGCGACGGCGCCGGGGATGCCGGCCGAGTGGCAGCGGATGGCGTCGAGCTGCCCCTCGACGAGGACGAACGGTTCGCCCGCCGGGCGGTTGTCCTTCGCGCGGTCGAAGTTGAAGATGGTGCGGGTCTTCTTGAAAAGCTCGGTCTCGGGGGAGTTGACGTACTTGGCCTCGCGCGTGGGGTCGTCCTGCGGCGTGATCTCGAGGCTGCGCGCGGTGAAGGCGATGGCCCGGCCCTGGATGTCCTTGATCGGGATGACGAGGCGCCCGCGGAAGCGGCAGCGCCAGCGCGCGGGGTCGGGGCTGCGCTCGGTCCCGAAGAAGAGGCCGGAGCCGGCGAGGGCGGCGGGCTCGAAGCCCTTGCGGATGAGCCCCTGCATGAGCCGGGAGTCGTCGACCGGCGCGAGGCCGATGCGGAAGTCGTCCGCCACCTCGAGCGGGAAGCGTCGGGTCTCGGTCCAGTAGCGGCGAATCCACTCGCCGTGCTGGGGGTCGTCGCGCAGGCAGCGGTGCCAGTAGTCGGCCACGAGGTCGTGGATCTCGAGGAGCTGCCGGCGCAGCGAGGGCGCCTCCCCGGGCCGGCCGCTCTCGTACTCGAGCTGGTGGCCGAAGCGGGTGGCGACGCGCTCGACCGCCTCGACGAAGTCCAGCCCCTCGCGGGCCATGACGAGCTTGAAGACATCGCCCCCCTGCTGCGTGCTGAAGCAGTACCAGAGGCCGCTGTCCGGGTTGACCTTGAAGGACGGGGTCCGCTCGGTCTTGAACGGGCTGAGCCCCCACCACTCGCGGCCGCGTTGGCGGAGCTGGGTGTACTCGCCGGCGAGCGAGACGATGTCGGCCTTGTCGCGCAGGGCGTCGATGGATCTGCGGGCGATCTGGGGCAAGGTCGTGAGGGGGCTCGGGTATGCTAGGGGGAGACGGGTGCGTGGCAACCGGCGGGACGGTCGCCGGCCGGGGGGCTCAGCGCGGCCTCAGGTCGAAGCCGTCCTTGCGGTCGAGCATATCCCATCCAAGTCCCGCGAGCTCGGCCCGCAGCGCGTCGGCCGCGGCGAAGTCGCGCGACTGCTTGGCCGCCCAGCGCCTCTCGGCGAGGGACCTGACCTCGGGGGGCGCCTCCGGGGCGGGGCGGGGAGCGAAGGGGATGATCCCAAGGGCGAGGAGAACGCGGGCCAGCCCGGCGACGTCGCGCCTGGCCTCCTCCGGGTCGGCCGGGGGGTGTGCCAGCGCCTTGAAGACCTCGCCGAGGGCGCCCGGCACGTTGAGGTCGTCGCGGAGGCGTTCCCAGGCGGCTTCGAGCCTACCCCAGCCGACCCGGGGCTCGTGGGTCGTCGGCGGGGCGAACTCGGCTCGGGTGAAGCCGGCGGTGGCGAGCAGGGCGTCGCAGCCCCTCTCCAGCTTGGCGAGCGCCGAGCGGGCGTCGTCGAGGCCCTTGAAGGTGAAATTGAGCGGCGAGCGGTAGTGGCCGGCGAGGAGTGCCCAGCGCACCTCCATGGGCGACCAGCCCCTGGCGGCGAGGTCGTCGAGCGTGAAGAGGTTGCCGAGGGACTTGGACATCTTCCGTCCCTCGACCATGAGGTGCGCGCTGTGGAACCAGTGGGAGGCGAAGCCCTTGGCGCCGGTGGCGCACTCGCTCTGGGCGATCTCGTTCTCGTGGTGCGGGAAGCAGAGGTCGACGCCGCCGGCGTGGAGGTCGAAGGTGGCGCCCAGGTGCTCGAGCGACATGGCCGAGCACTCGATGTGCCAGCCGGGGCGGCCCTCGCCCCAGGGGCTGGGCCAGTGGTTGTCGCCGTCCTCCGGCTTGCGCGACTTCCAGAGGGCGAAGTCGGCCGCGGACTCGCGGTCATACTCGTCGGCGTCGTTGGCCTCGCCGGCGCTGTTGGTGTCCTGGCTGGCCAGCCGGGAACGGTCGAGATGGGAGAGCTTGCCGTAATCGGGGCAGCTGCAGACCTTGAAGTAGACCGAGCCGTCCTTGGCCACGTAGGCGTGGCCGCGGGCGACAAGCGCCTCGATCATTCGCACTTGGTGGGGGATGTGGGCGACGGCGCCGGGCTCGACGTGGGGCGGCAGGAGGTTGAGGGCCGCGCAGTCGCGGTGGAACTTCTCCGTCCAGCCGCGGGTGAAGTCGGCCAGGCTCTTGCCCGCCTCCCGGGCGCCGCGGATCGTCTTGTCATCGACATCGGTGATGTTGCGGACATGCCGGACGCGGATGCCGTCCGCCTCCAGGACCCGGCGCAGGGTGTCCTGCAGGACGAAGGTGCGGAAGTTGCCGATGTGCGCCGGGCCGTAGACCGTGGGTCCGCAGCAATACATGCCGTAGACGCCGTCCGGACGCCGCGGCAGGAGGGGCCGAAGCTCGCGGGACATGGTGTCGTGCAGCAGGACGGGCATGGGACGGACCTGGGATTAAGGGCGGGGCGGGCTCGGTTGGGAAGGCGGAAGCGGCGGGAGGGGGCGGGCCGAGGTTCCTGCTTTCCGCCGGGGAGGCGCCTGCGCATGCTCGCGCCCTTCACGCCCCATGCCCAACCCTTCGCGCCTCGCCTTCTTCCTGCTCGGGACCACCCTCGCCCTCGGCTTCTTCCTCGGCTCCGACCGCATCGCCAAGGCGGTCGCCCATCGCCGCGCCCAGCCTGAGCTGACGGTGCGCGGCGTGGCCACCCAGGCCGCCAAGGCGGACACGGGCACCCTGACCTACCAGCTCAGCTGGCGGGGCGAGAGCTACGCCGCGGGTCGTGCGCAGCTCGAGCGCCGCCGCGACGAGCTCGTGGCCAAGCTCCGGCAGGCGGGCATCCCCGAGGCCGACATCCTTCCGCGCGCCCAGGGATTCCAGCGCTTCCTTCCCGCCCCCGCGGGCACCAAGCCCGAGCACATGGGCGGATTCGCCCGCGGCGCGGCGCCCGACTTCGCCATCTCCCAGGCGATCCTCGTGCGCACCGGCCAGGTCGACGTCCTGGCCAAGCTCGCCCTCGAGCCGGTTGAGTTCGTGGACGACGTCATCCTCTCCCGCGGCGCGCCGGCCTACCGTATCGCGCAGCTCGACGAGGCAAGGCGCGAGCTGCTCGAGGCCGCGACCAAGGACGCCCGCCGGCGCGCCGACGTCCTGGTCGCCGGCTCGGGCAGCAGGGTGGGCGCCCTGCTGGAGGCCAACCAAGGCATGTTCGAGGTCACCTCGCCCGAGAATCCCGGCGACGACTTCGACACCACCGCCATCAACAAGGTGGTCCGCGTGGTCGTCAGCCTGAGGTTCGAGATCGTCCGGGAGTGACCCGCGGGGCGAGGTCCGACCTTGCCCTGCCTTCGCCGACCCCTAGCAAGGGGGTTCTCGCCATGCAGTCCAGCCGCCCCCAGATGACGCCCCTCCAGGAGATCCGGCATTCCGCCGCCCACATGCTGGGCGCCGCCGTGCTCCGCCTCTTCCCGGAGGCCAAGCTCGACATCGGCCCGCCCACCGACGCCGGTTTCTACTACGACTTCGACCTCGACCATCCCTTCACCGCCGAGGACCTCGCCCGCATCGAGGACGAGATGCGCAAGATCACCAAGGAGAACCAGCGCTTTGAGCGCAGGGAGATGACCCGCGCGGAGGCCGAGGCGCTCATCCGCGAGCGTGGGCAGGAGCGCTACAAGCTCGGGCGCCTGGCCGACATCCCCGAGGGCGAGGCCATCAGCTTCTACCAAAACGGCGAGTTCGCCGACCTCTGCGCCGGCACCCACGTCCGCTACACCGCCCAGGTCAAGGCCTTCAAGCTCCTCTCCCTTGCGGGCGCCTTCCACCGCGGCGACGAGCGCAACAAGCAGCTTCAGCGCATCTACGGCACGGCCTTCGCCACAAAGGAGGAGCTGGAGCAGCACCTCGCCCGCATCGAGGAGGCCCGGAAGCGCGACCACCGCAAGCTCGGCCGCGACCTGCGGCTCTTCCACATCGACGAGAAGGTGGGGCAGGGGCTTGTGCTCTGGACGCCCAACGGCGCGGTCGTCCGCCAGGAGCTCCAGACCTTCATCTCCGATCGCCTGTTCGCCACCGGCTACCAGCAGGTCTTCACCCCCCACATCGGCAACCTCGACCTTTATCGCACCTCGGGCCACTTCCCCTACTACAAGGACGCCCAGTTCCCCCCGCTGGTTGAGCGCGAGGCGATGGAGCTGCTCGCCAAGGAGGGCTGCGGGTGCGGCGAGCTGACCAACCGGCTCGAGTCGGGCGCCGTCCAAGGCTTCCTGCTGAAGCCGATGAACTGCCCCCACCATATCCGGATCTTCGCCTCCCAGCCGCACTCCTACCGCGACCTGCCCGTTCGGCTGGCCGAGTTCGGCACCGTCTACCGCTGGGAGCAGTCGGGCGAGCTCAGCGGCATGACCCGGGTCCGGGGCTTCACCCAGGACGACGGCCACCTCTTCTGCACCGAGGACCAGGTCGGCCAGGAGGTCCTCGGGTGCCTCGAGCTGGTCAAGGTCGTGCTTCGCACCCTCGGGCTTGACGACTACCGCGTCCGCGTCGGGCTGCGCGCGCCCGACTCGGCAAAGTACACCGGGAGCAAGGAGAACTGGGACAAGGCCGAGGCGGCCTGCCGCGCCGCCGCCGCCACGCTCGGGGTCCCCTTCAGCGAGGAGGCCGGCGAGGCCGCGTTCTACGGCCCGAAGATCGACTTCGTCGTGCGCGACGTCATCGGCCGCGAGTGGCAGCTGGGCACCGTGCAGGTCGACTTCAACCTTCCCGAGCGCTTCGACCTCAGCTACACCGGGCCCGACAACAAACCCCATCGCCCCGTGATGATCCACCGGGCGCCGTTCGGGTCGATGGAGCGCTTCGTCGGCATCCTCATCGAGCATTTCGCGGGCGATTTCCCGACCTGGCTCGCGCCCGAGCAGGTGCGCGTGCTCACGCTCAACGACGACCTCCTGCCCCAGGGGCGCGACGTCGTGGCCCGGCTCCGCGCCGCGGGCCTGCGGGCGACCCTCGACGAGGCCAGCGACAAGCTCGGCGCCAAGATCCGCCGCGGCGAGGTCGAGCGCGTCGCCCACATGCTCGTCCTCGGCGCCAAGGAGGTCGAGGCCGGCCTCGTCTCGGTCCGCTCGCGGGCCGACCGGTCGATGGACGGCACCATGCCCCTGGACGACTTCCTCGCCAGGGTGCTGACGGAGGTGAGGGAGCGCCGCCTCCGCGTCCCCGCTCCCGCCGCCCCGGCGGCGCCGCGAGCCTGAGGATCCCATGGGCCGAATCCTCCCGCTCCTCCTCGTGCTCGCCGCCGCGCTGGCCCCGGCGGAGGATGCGCATGCCCAGCTGCGCCGGCTAGGGCGCGGCATCAACATGGGCAATTGCCTCGAGGCGCCGCGGGAGGGGGCCTGGGGAATCCGCATCCGCGAGGGCGACTTCGCCAACATCCGCAAGGCCGGGTTCGACAGCGTGAGGATTCCCGTGCGCTGGTCCGCCCACGCCGGCAAGGAGCCCCCCTTCGCCCTCGACCCCGCCTTCGCCGGGCGCGTGGAGCAGGTGGTGAGGGACGCCCTCGGCGCCGGATTGGCCGTCGTCCTCAATGTGCATCACTACGAGGAGCTCGACGCCGAGCCGGTCGCCCACCGCCCCCGTTTCCTCGCCATCTGGCGGCAGATCGCCGAGCGTTTCCGCGGCTTTCCCGGGGAGCTGCAACTCGAGGTGTACAACGAGCCGCACGGCGGCCACACGGCCAAGGTCTGGAACGAGACGCTGCGGCTCGCCCTGGCCGAGATTCGCCGCCTCCACCCGACCCGCGCCGTGCATGTGGGCGGGGTCGACTGGAGCCAGGCCCATTCCCTGGGCGGCCTCCGCCTGCCGGAGGATGACCGCCACCTCATCGGGCACTTCCATCTCTACGCGCCGTTCTCGTTCACCCACCAGGGAGCCGCATGGATCAAGCACTCGGACACCTCCGGGTGGATTGGCAACAGGTGGGAGGGCTCCCCGGCCGAGCGGGCCCATGTCGCCGAGATCCTGGACAAGGCCGCGGCATGGTCGCGCGCCACCGGGCGGCCGGTGTTCCTGGGTGAGTTCGGCACCTACGGCAAGCATGCCGATCCGGCCTGCCGCGGGCGTTGGACCGCCTTTGTCGCCCGGGAGGCCGAGCGGAGGGGATTCGCCTGGGCCTACTGGGAATACCAGGCCGGATTCGGGGCATGGGATCCCTCCGCCCGGGTCTGGCGCGAGCCTATCCTCCGTGCGCTCATTCCCGAGGATCGCCCGCGCTGAGGCTTTCGGCTTCTAGCGAGGGCCCCGCCGCGACTAGGGTGGGCCATGCTCCGCGCCGCCGCCTTTCTGCTCATGGTCTCCTCCCCGGTCGGGGCTGAGACGATCCTGCACGTCTCCCCGGGCGGATCGGACCGATCGTCGGGCACGCTCCAGGCGCCGCTTGCGACCGTGGACGGCGCCCGTGCTCGCCTGCGGGAGCTGAGGAGCGGGGGCGCCAAGGGCCCCTTCGTCGTCCAACTAGCCGCGGGTGTCTACCCTCTCTCCAAGGCCGTCGAGTTCTCGCCCGAGGACGGAGGCACGGCTGACGCCCCGGTCACCTACCGATCCTCGGGCGGACCGGCGATCCTGGACGGCGGCAAGGTCGTCTCCGGCTGGAAGACGGTTCCGGGCGGCGACTGGGAGACGGGGCTCGATGCGGTCGGCGGGGCCGACGCGCTTTGGGTCGACGGCCGACGGGCGATTCCCGCGCGCGAGCCTGACGGCGAGTGGGGTTTGCTCCCGGGCCCGCCGTCGGAGTCCGAGGTCGCGCCGCCCGACGGGGCATCCTGGAGAAAGCCCTGGCGCGAGCAGGCCCTCCGTCTTCCGGCTCCGGAGGCCGAGCTGCTTTCCCGGCTCGGGGTGGAGGACCTCGCCGAGGCGCGGCTGACCGTCATCCACTCATGGGCGGTCTCGCGCCGTCGGCTGGTCGGATTCGACGCCGCCGCCGGGGTGGCCCGCATGCGCGGCAAATCCGTGATGTCGGGCAACCCGTGGAAGGCCGGTCAGCCCTTCATCCTCGAGGGAGTGGCGTCGGGTCTCGACACGCCTGGCGAGTGGCACCTCAGCCGGCTCGGCAAGCTGCGCTACCGCCCCCTTCCCGGCCAGGACCCAGGCAAGGTCGTCGCGGTGGTTCCCGTGACGGATCGGCTGCTCCGGGTTCGCGGCGACCTCGCCTCCGGGCGCAGGGTCGAGAACCTCGCGTTCGAGGGAATCACCTTCCGCCATGCCGGGGGCGGATGGGACGAGCGCGCCCTGCAAGCCGGCCAAGCCGCCTACTCCATGGGCGCGGTCGTCGAGGTCGAGGCGGCCTCGCGCGTGCGGTTCGACCGCTGCGCCGTCGCCCACACCGGTCTTTGGGCCTTCTGGCTCGGGCTGGGCTGCGAGGAGGTGCGCGTCACGCGGACGAGGATGAGCGACCTCGGCGGGGGCGGCGTGCAGGTCGGCGCCGGTCCCTTCAGCCAGATCAGCCCCGAGACCCGAAGCTGGCATCCCCGTCGCAACGAGATCTCCGACTGCATCGTGACCCAGGCCGGGCGCGTCAATCCGGAGGCGGCCGGAATCCTCATCTGCCATGCCGCCGACAACCTGGTGGCCCACAATGAGATCGCGGACCTGCACTACACCGGCATCAGCGTCGGCTGGGCTTGGGGCTACCACGAGAGCCTCTCGGTCCGCAACCGGATCGAGTCCAATCACATCCACCATGTCGGGCTCAGCCGCCTGATGAACGACCTGGGCGGCATCTACACGCTGGGCGTCTCGCCCGGCACGGTCATCCGCCGCAACCACATCCACCATGTCGTCTCCCGCGCCGCCCTCGGCTGGGGTCTTTACGCCGACGAGGGGAGCACGGGCATCCTTTTCGAGGAGAACGTCGTGCGCCACGCCAAGGCCGCGGGGTTTTTCCAGCATTACGGTCGCGAGAACATCCTGCGGAACAACATTTTCCACCGCAACGGCTCCCAGCAGGTCGAGTGCAGCTACCGGCCCGAGCCTCACGAGTCCTTCCTGCTCGAGCGCAACATACTCGTTTGGGAGAAGGGCTCCCGGGCCCTCGGCGGCCCCTCCTGGGACAAGCTCGTCTACCGTGCCAGCGGCAACCTGCTCTTCGCGGAGGGCGACGAGGCCCGGGTTCTCGGGCGTCCCGCCGCCGAGTGGCTGGCCGGGCGCGACCCCGGTGGCAAGGTCGGCGACCCCCGGTTCGTCGACGCGGCCGCGGGCGACTTCAGGCTGAGGGAGGACTCCCCGGCCCTTGCGCTCGGCTTTCGCTCCTTCGACATCCGCGAGGCGGGCGTCAGGGGCGATCCCGCCTGGCGCAGGCTGGCCGCCGAGTCGGCCGAGGGCAGGGCGCCCGGCTGCGGCTATTGAGCGAGGGCAAAAAAAGGGGCGGCCGACGGCCGCCCCGGGCAGGCTCGGCCGCGCGTCTCAGTACTTCACCCCGCAGCCGTAGGGCTTGGAGCTCGGCTTGGCGACAGGGCGACCGGCCTTGAGGTCGGCGAGGGCGGCGAGGACGTGGTTCTCGGCCTTCTCGATGTCGTCGGACTTGGTCGAGGCGATGCTGTCGATGGCGCCCTTGTAGACGAGGTTGCCGGACGCATCGATGACGAAGCAGTGGGGGGTCGTCTTGGCGCCGTAGGCCTTGCCCACCGAGCCGCTGTCGAGCCCAATGGGGGCGGTAATCTTCCACTCGGCGGCGGTCTTGGCGAGCGCGTCGGCCTTGCCGTTGACGGAGACGAGGATCCAGGTGGCGCCGAGCTCGGCCGCCTTGGCCTGCGAGGCCTGCATCGCCCCGGGTTTGTAGAACTTGACGACGTAGGGGCAGCCGGGATTGAAGAACTCGAGCACGACGGGCTTCCCCTTCAGGTCGGCGAGCTTGACCGTCGCGCCGGCGACGGTCTGCAGGGTGAAGTCGGGCGCGGGCTGTCCCAACTGGGCCTCGGCGAGGGCGACCAGGGGGGCGAGGAGGGTCAGGAGCAGGGTGGGGAGTCTCATGGGTGTGCACTTGCGTTGACACCCGAAACGGGAAATAGGTTTCATGCACCACCCCCATGAAAAACCAGCCCCCCTCCGTGGTGACGGCAACCGAGGCATCCCTCTGGATGGAGCTGCGGGAAAGGGCCGTCGCGGCGGCCCAGGCCGAGCCCGTGCTTCTCCCCCTCCTCGAGCGCTACGTGCTGGGGCGCAGGGATTTCGGCGAGGGGCTCGCCCGCCGTGTGGCCGAGCGGCTGGCGGACTCCCCGTCCGAGGCCGGGGCGCTGGCGCGGGTCTTCGACGAGGTCCTCGCCCGGGACTCCCAGGTCGCCCAGCAGGCCAGGGGCGACATCCGGGCCATCCTTGAGCGGGACCCGGCCGCGGAGCACGCGCTCATGCCCTTTCTCTGGTTCAAGGGATTCCATGCCATCACCTGCCACCGCCTCGCCCACAGCCTGTGGAAGGCGGGGCGCCGGGAGATGGCCTTCCACATCCAGTCCCTCGCCTCCGCCGCCCTCGGGGTCGACATCCATCCGGCGGCCACCTTCGGCACCGGCATCCTCCTCGACCACGCCACCGGCTTCGTCGCCGGCGAGACCGCCGTGGTCGACGACAACGTCTCCTTCCTCCACGAGGTGACCCTCGGCGGCACCGGCAAGACGCGGGGCGACCGTCACCCGAAGATCCGCTCGGGCGTGCTCGTCGGGGCCGGCGCCAAGATCCTCGGCAACATCGTGGTCGGCGTCGGGGCCAAGATCGGCGCCGGCTCCGTGGTCCTGACCGACGTCCCCGCGCACGCCACCGCGGCCGGCGTGCCCGCGGTTGTCGTCGGCCAGTCGCGGCAGGACGCCCCGGCGCTCGACATGGACCACACCATCTGATGGCAGCGTCGGGCAAGGCGCCCGGCGGCGACGGCGACCGGCGCGCGCTGGGATGCCTCGCGCGGATCAGCGCCAAGGTCAACTCCACCGAGGATCCCGCCGAGGCGCTGCGCCACATCATGGACGAGGTGGTGGCCACGCTCCGCGCCTCGAGCGCGTCGATCGCCCTCATCGACCCCGCCACCGGCACGCTCCGCATCGAGGTCAGCAAGGGTCTCGGCGACGCCGCCTCCTCCCGCCTCCGGATGGGGCAGGGGATCACCGGATGGGTGGCGGTGCACGCCCGCCCCCTCCGCGTCAGCGATGTCCGGGCCGAGCCCCGGTACCGGATGCTGCGCCCGGAGGTCAGGTCCGAGCTGGCCGTGCCGATGCAGATCCTCGGCCAGGTCGTCGGCGTGGTGAACTGCGACTCCGACCGACTCGCCGCCTTTGACGCCGCGGACGAGGAGCTCCTCACCCTGGTCACCGCCGAGGCCGCCAAGGCCGTGGGCAGGCTGTGGATGCTCGGCCAGCTGCGGTCGAAGACCCGCCAGCTCGAGGCCATCCTCGGCGCCGGGCAGGAGCTGGTCCGCGACCGGGATGAGCCGCGCATCTCGGCCGATCTCGCTCGCCACGCGCGGGCGCTGCTCGGCCTCCGGGCCGTCGCGGTCTACACGCTGGAGGAGGGTGGGCTCGCTCGCGTCGCCGTGGACGGCGACCTGGGGGGCTCCACCCTCGTCGCCCGCCTCTCCTCGGGCGACACGGCCCTCGGCACGGTCGCCGCCCGCGGTCGCCCGGTCGAGGTGGCATCGGCCGGCAAGGGCGAGGAGCAGCTTTTCTCGTCCCTCCGTCCGGACGTCGCCGCCAGCTCCCTCATCCTCATGCCCGTCGCCCATGAGCAGGAGACCTTCGCCGTCCTGGTCGGGGTGGCCGAGGGGCCCCGTCGTTTCTCGGACGACGAGCGGAGGGTCCTGGGCACGGTGGTGTCCTACGCCGCCCTCGCCCTCCGCAACGTCCGTCTCTACGCCAAGGCGTTCGCCGCCGAGGCCGAGCTCCGCCGGGGAGAGCGGTTGACCGCGCTCGGCATGCTCTCGGCCGAGATCGCCCACGAGATCCGCAACCCGCTCACCGTGATGCGGCTCCTGACCGACACCCTGGGCGAGGGGTTGCCCGCCGGCGACCCCCGCCGGGAGGACCTCGAGGTCATGCGCGAGAAGGTCGCCCACATGGAGGGCGTCGTCGCGCGCGTCCTTTCCCTCGCCCGGAGCCAGTCCGGACCCTTCCGGCCGGTCGACCTCGCCGCGCTGGCCCGCCAGACCCTCCTGATGATGCGGCTCAAGCTCGAGCAAGTCGGCGCCTCGGCCGAGGTGGGGGCTCCGGACCACCTGCCGCGCGTCTCGGGCGATCCCGGGCAGCTCCAGCAGGTCCTGCTCAACCTGCTGATGAACGCCCTTCAGGCGATGCCAGCGGGCGGCGCCATCCGCATCACCCTGGGGCCCGAGCCCGGGCCGGCGGGGGTGGTGGTCGCCGCGCGCGTCACGGACACGGGCGGCGGCATTCCGTCCGAGATCCTGCCGCGGATTTTCGACTCGTTCTTCACCGGCCGCGAGGATGGCACCGGCCTCGGCCTCGCCATCGTCAAGCGAATCCTGCGGGCGCACCGCGGGGATATCGCGGTGGAGTCGACCGGCCCGGGCGGCACGACCTTCAGGTTCTGGATTCCCGCCGAAGGCTAGG
>JAURJZ010000084.1 GCA_030831965.1 Verrucomicrobiota bacterium | reverse complement strand
TGGCACCAAGTTCCGCGGCGAGTTCGAAGAGCGGGTCAAGAACCTGCTTCGCGACATGGAGAAGAAGCCCAAGGCCATCCTCTTCATCGACGAGATCCACACCATCGTCGGCGCCGGGGCCGCCGAGGGTGCGATGGACGCCTCCAACATCCTCAAGCCCGCCCTCTCCCGCGGCGAGATCCAGTGCATCGGCGCCACCACCCTCTCCGAGTACCGCAAGCACATCGAGAAGGACGCCGCCCTCGAGCGCCGCTTCCAGTCGGTCAAGGTCGAGGACCCCTCGCCCGAGGACGCCGTGCGCATCCTCAAGGGCATCCGCCACAAGTACGAGGCGCACCACAAGTGCGAGTACACCGACGCCGCCATCGAGCTCGCCGTCCGCCTCTCCCACCGCTACATCACCGCCCGCCACCTGCCCGACAAGGCGATCGACGTCATGGACGAGGCCGGCGCCCGCGCCCGCATCCGCGCCCTCAACCTCCCGCCCGAGGTCGAGAAGCTCCAGGCCGACATCGACGCGGCCGTGGCCGCCAAGGAGGACGCCTCCCGCCGCCAGAAGTTCGAGGAGGCCGCCTCCCTCCGCGACACCGAGAAGAAGCTCCGCGCCGAGCGCGAGCAGGTCCTCGCCGCCTGGAAGCAGAAGCGCGACGAGACCAAGGTCACCGTCGGCGAGGACGAGATCCTCGCCATCGTCTCCGACTGGACCGGCGTCCCCCTCGCCCGCATGGAGCGCAAGGAGGCCCAGAAGCTCCTCGACCTCGAGAAGGACCTCCAGTCCTCCGTCATCGGCCAGGACAAGGCCTGCGAGGTCGTCGCCCGCGCCCTCCGCCGCTCCCGCGCCGACCTCACGGACCCCCGGCGCCCCATCGGCTCCTTCCTCTTCCTCGGCCCCACCGGCGTCGGCAAGACCCTCCTCGCGCGCACCCTGGCCGAGCGCATGTTCGGCGACGCCGAGTCGGTCATCCAGATCGACATGTCGGAGTACATGGAGAAGTTCGCCGTCTCCCGCCTCGTCGGCTCGCCCCCGGGCTACGTCGGCTACGAGGAGGGCGGCCAGCTGACCGAGCAGGTCCGCCGCAAGCCCTACGCCGTCGTCCTCTTCGACGAGATCGAGAAGGCCCACCCCGACGTCGTCCAGCTCCTCCTCCAGGTGCTCGAGGACGGCCGCCTGACCGACTCGCTCGGGCGCACCGTCGACTTCCGCAACACCGTCCTCATCCTCACCTCCAACGTCGGCGCCGACGTCCTCCAGCGCAACTCCTTCATGGGCTTCGAGACCGCGGCCGACTCCACCCGCGACTACGAGAAGCTCAAGGAGCGCATCCTCGACGAGACCAAGCGCGCCTTCAAGCCGGAGTTCCTCAACCGCCTGACCGACATCGTCATCTTCCAGCAGCTCGGCAAGGAGCACATGCACCGGATCGTCGACATCGAGCTGGCCAAGGTCCTCCGCCGCCTCGCCGACCTCGAGGTCAACCTCGAGGTCACCGCCCCCGCCCGCGACTACCTCGTCGAGCACGGCTGGGACGAGAAGTTCGGCGCCCGCCCCCTCCGCCGCGCCGTCGAGCGCCACCTCGAGGATCCCCTCGCCGAGATCCTCCTCCGCGGCGAGCTCCGCAAGGGCGAGCCCGTCACCGTTGGCGCCTCCCCCGAGGGCCTCACCTTCAGCCAGAAGGAGCCCGCCAAGGAGCCGGCCAAGGACAAGCCCAAGCGCGAGCCGAAGGAGCCCAAGGAGCCGAAGGAGCCCAAGGCCTAAGCCATGCCGCTCCGCGCCGCCGGGGCCCTCGCCGCCGCCCTCGCCGTCGGCTTGGGCGCCTTCGGCGCCCACGGCCTGAAGGAGCGTCTCGCCGCGCTCCCCGACGCCGCCGGCTGGTGGGAGACCGCGACCCTCTATCTCCTCGTCCACGCCGCCGCCGTCGCCGTCCTCCCGTCTTCCCCCTCCTCCCGGCTCGGCAGGGCCTGCCTCCTCCTCGGCGCGCTGGTGTTCGCCGGCACCCTCTATGCGATGGCCCTCGGCGCCCCCCGCTGGCTCGGCGCTGTCACGCCCCTGGGCGGGACCGCCTTGCTCGCCGGCTGGATCGCGCTCGCCGTGTCCGGGGATCGGGCTGCCGGCGGATGAAGGGGCGGACGCCCGCAAGGGCAGGGTGACCTCGCCGGCCCGCTCCCCGTTCGCTCTCCTTTCCCCGCGGCGTTCGCACCCCTGCTCCCCCGGTCCCCTCTGTCCCTTGGATTCCCCTTGCCAAGGTCACCCTCCGTCCTTTTCTCGATTCTCCTCATCCCGGGGATATAGCTCAGTTGGTTAGAGCGCCTGCATGACATGCAGGATGTCGCAGGTTCGAGTCCTGCTATCCCCACCACCTTTCGCGGCCCGGCGTCCCTCCGACGCCCGGGCCTTTTTATCCTTTCATCCCTTCCCCCCTTCCTCTTTTCATCCCCAAGTCCCCCTTCCCATGAGCTCCACCACCATCGTCGACATCAAGGCCCGCGAAATCCTCGACTCCCGCGGCAATCCCACCGTCGAGGTCGACGTCGTCCTGGAGTCCGGCGTGGTCGGCCGAGCCGCCGTCCCCTCCGGCGCCTCCACCGGCACCCACGAGGCCCTCGAGCTGCGCGACGCCTCCGTGCCCGCCAAGGCCTTCGCCAAGGGCGTCGACCCCAAGTCCCGCTACCTCGGCAAGGGCGTCCTCAAGGCCGTCGCCAACGTCAACGACGTCATCGCCCCCGAGCTCGCCGGCTTCGACACCACCGACCAGCTCGGCATCGACCACGCCATGCTCGCGCTCGACGGCACCAAGACCAAGTCGAAGCTCGGCGCCAACGCCATCCTCGGCGTCTCCATGGCCGCCGCCCACGCCGGCGCCAAGGCCAAGGGCGTGCCCCTGTACCGCTACGTCGGCGGCCCCAACGCCAAGGTCCTCCCCATCCCCCTCATGAACATCATGAACGGCGGCGCCCACTCGGACGCCCCCGTCGACATCCAGGAGTTCATGGTCGTCCCCCGCGGCGCCGCCAGCTTCCGCGAGGCCCTGCGCATGGGCGCCGAGATCTTCCACGCCCTCAAGAAGGTCCTCAAGTCCCAGGGCCTCTCCACCTCCGTCGGCGACGAGGGCGGCTTCGCCCCCAAGGTGAAGTCCAACGAGCACGCCCTCGAGTGCATCGCCAAGGCCGTCAAGGACGCCGGCTTCAGGCTGGGCAAGGACGTCTTCCTCGCCCTCGACGTCGCCGCCTCCGAGTTCTTCGACGCCAAGACCGGCAAGTACACCTTCCACAAGTCGGACAACTCCGTCCGCACCGCCGACCAGATGATCGCCTTCTACAAGGACCTCCAGAGGCGCTACCCCATCGTCTCCATCGAGGACGGCTTCTCCGAGGCCGACTGGACCGGCTGGAAGCGCGCCACCGACGCCCTCGGCGCCGACACCCAGCTCGTGGGCGACGACCTCTTCGTCACCAACACCGAGTTCCTCGCCCGCGGCATCGCCTCCAAGACCGCCAACTCCATCCTCGTGAAGGTCAACCAGATCGGCTCCCTCACCGAGACCTTCGACGCCGTCCAGATGGCCCAGCGCGCCGGCTACACCGCCATCATCTCCCACCGCTCCGGCGAGACCGAGGACGCCACCATCGCCGACCTCGCCGTCGCCCTCAACGCCGGCCAGATCAAGACCGGCTCCCTCTGCCGCTCCGACCGCGTCGCCAAGTACAACCAGCTCCTCCGCATCGAGGAGGAGCTCGGCGCCCACGCCCTCTACGCCGGCGCCGTCGGCGGCTGGAAGGCCTGAGGCGCGGCGGAAGCCCGGTGAAGCCAAGGGGGGCCGGCGGGCCCCCTTTCCCGTCGGCTCAGCGGGCCACCTCGAGCTCGAAGACCACCCGCCCGTCCTCGTCCCGCTGCCGCACCACCGCCTTGTCGGCCCCGAGCGAGAGCGTGGCGAACCCCAGGTGCTGGCCCGCGTAGAGCGTGTTCGGCTGGGCGAACGCCTTGCGGGCCTCCGAGGCGTTGCCGCTCAGCACCTGCACCAGCCCGCCGTCGCGCACCACCTCGCCGTGATGGTCGTGCCCGCAGAGGTAGATCTGGACCTTGTGCTTGCGCAGCAGGGGCAGCACCTGGGTCTGCATGTCCACAATCGCCTCGGGCACGCCGTTGACCACCGCCTGCTTCCAGGGGCGCCCCTCGGCCTCGTAGGCCCTCACCGCCGCGCGGTTGCCGTGCGGCCCCGACGACCAGAAGGGATGATGGCCGACCACGATCCGCCAGGCCACGCCCGGCTCGGCCAGCTCCTTGTCCAGCCAGGCCAGCTGGGCCTTGCGGTCCTGCAGCGGGGCGTCCGAGTGCGCCTTGGCGTAGGCCTTGATGAAGGGATTGCTGTCGATGAAGACCAGCTTGGCCTTGGTGCCCGGCGCCACCTCCACCGTGCGCGACCAATGGCGCGCCGGCAGGGTCAGCCGGCCGCTTCCCATGCCCCCGCCCGCGTAGGCCAGGATGCCCTTGACCGATTTCTGGTAGTCGTGGTTGCCGAGCGAGGCCCAGAAGGGCACCTGCAGCGCCGGGTCGGCGTAGACCTCCTCGAAGCCCGTCCGGAAAAGCGGGTCGTTCGGATCCGACGGGCTGTGGCTGTAGAAATTGTCCCCCACCGAGATCACCGCCACGGGCGGGGCGCCCGAGGCGCGGACCGTCGCCGCCATGCCCCCGGCCACCTCGCGCTGCTGGGCATGGCGCACCTCGTCCTTGGGCGGTCGGCCCCAGTCGCCGATGACGAGGAAATACGCGCCCTTCTCGGGCTCGGGGGGCGAGCAACCGGCAACGAGCAGGCTGAGCAGGACGATTCCGAGCGGCCGTAAGAGGAGCAAGTTCATGCCTTGAACCTCGGACAATCCCGGCCGCTGGCAAG
Source organism: Verrucomicrobiota bacterium (assembly GCA_030831965.1). Classification (GTDB taxonomy): domain Bacteria; phylum Verrucomicrobiota; class Verrucomicrobiia; order Opitutales; family UBA953; genus UBA8828. The sequence continues at coordinate 35,449 of JAURJZ010000084.1, read as the reverse complement.
TTCCCTTGCCAGTTGACCCCCGCCCCCTCCCATCCAGCCTGCCCGGGGTGACACCGTATCTTCAAAGCCGCAAGGAGGAGCTCCTCCGGACCTACCGCGACGGCCTCCTGGGCGATGTCCTCCCCTTCTGGCTCCGCCATGGCCTCGACCGCGAGCACGGCGGGATGCTCACCGCCCTCGGCCGCCGCGGCGAGCTGCTCGACTCCGACAAGTCCGTCTGGTTCCAGGGCCGCTCCGCCTGGACCTTCGGCGTCCTCCACAACACCGTCGAGCGGCGCCCCGAGTGGCTCGAGGCCAGTCTCTCCTGCGCCCGGTTCCTGCGCGACAAGTGCGGCTCACCCTCCGGCAAGCTCCACTTCACCGTCACCCGCGAGGGCCAGCCGCTCCGCATGCGCCGCTACGTCTTCTCCGAGTGCTTCGCCGCCATCGGCTACGCCGAGGCCTTCCGCGCCACGGGCGAGGCCGGGTGGAAGGACCGGTCCCTCGCCGCCTACGACAGCTTCCTCAGGTTCAACCGCGAGCCCGGACACATCGCCCCCAAGAGCCTTCGCCCCGCCCGCGGCCTCTCGCCCCTCATGATGACCCTCGTCACCGCCCAGGACATGCGGGCGTGCCTGGGCGACGTGCCGGTGCGCGGCAAGACCCTCTCCGAGTGGGCCGACGTCGCCATCTCCGAGATCCTCACCTTCTTCGTGAAGCCCGACCTCCGCGCCGTCATGGAGATGGTCGGCCCGCAGGGCGAGGTCTATGCCGACCACTTCGACGGCCGCCTGCTCAACCCCGGCCACGCCATCGAGGCCGCCTGGTTCATCCTCCGCGAGGCCCGCCGCACCGGCAACAAGGACCACGCCCGCGCCTCGCTCGAGATGCTCGACTGGATGTGGGAGCGCGGCTGGGACAAGGAGCACGGCGGCCTGCTCTACTTCACCGACCTCCACGGCAAGCCCATCCAGGAATACTGGCACTTCATGAAGTTCTGGTGGCCCCACAACGAGGCCATCATCGCCACCCTCCTCGCCCACCTCCACACCGGCGACCCCAGGTACGCCGAGATGCACCGCCGGGTCCATGACTGGTCCTACGCGCGCTTTCCCGACCGCGAGCACGGCGAGTGGTACGGCTACCTCGACCGCGCCGGCAAACCCACCTCCGAGCTCAAGGGGAACATGTGGAAGGGTCCCTTCCACATGCCCCGGCAGAAATACGTCTGCTGGCAGCTTCTCGAGGGCCGCTACGAGTAGGGACGGCGGGAAGGCGGGCCCGCGGTGACTGCGGTGTCCGCGGGCGAGATTCGCTCTGCTCGTTGCCTCGGATGGGCAGGTTTGCCCGAAACCGCCTCTTCTCATGCCTGGAAGGCGCCCATCCGGGACCTCCGTGTGCCTCCCGTGCCCCTGTCGCACTCACTCCCCCTTCTCCAGCCATGCCAAGTCCACCGTCAGGTGGCGGATCTCGGTGTTGCTGTTGGGCTCGTAAATCACCGCGATGCGCCCGTCCTTCAGCCGGGCCATCGAGCTGTAGGCGAAGGGCCCCGGGACCAGCACGCGGGACTTGGCCCAGGTCTTGCCGCCGTCGAGCGACATCCGGAGCGTGCCGTTGGCCCGCTTCGGGCCCGCCGGGTTGAGAAACAGGGTCACGTGCCGCCCCTTGTCCTCGAACGAGATCAGCGAGCCCTGGCAGACCGGCTCGGGCAGGGTCTTGTCCTCGATGGCCTGCGACCAGGTCTCGCCGCCATCCGAGGACCAGGCAGCCTTCCGGCCGCCCGTGCCCCTCCACTGGCGCGAGTTCAGGTAAAGGCCGCCCTCCGAGGTCTCGGCAACCTGCACCTCGTTCAGCTGCATGCCGACCTGCGGCACATCGGCCCCCCGCTTCCACGTCCTGCCGGCGTCGTCCGAATAGGCCACCCAGTTGACAAAGCTGCCCTTGGGGCCCTGGGAATTGAAGGGGATCACAAGCCGGCCAGCCCTCGGTCCCCTCGTGATCTGGATGCCGATGCCGGGGCCGGAGGCCGTCGTCGTGGCGATGTCGGGCTTGAGGGCCTCTGTCACATCCACCGGCCTCGACCACGAGCGCCCGTCGTCGTCCGAGACGAGGTAGGCGATCCGGGTCGGACCCGAAGGGCCGGGCGCCAGCCCGCCGAACTCCTTCATCCCGGCCGGAAACACCTGGTAAAAGAGGAAGACGCGCCCCGACTTGGCGTCCTGCGCCAGGCAGGGATTGTTGATGCAGTCCTTGCCAAGCTCGAGGGCGACGGCGGACTTGGTCCATGTCCTGCCACCGTCGGTCGACAGACGCGCGATCAGGTCGTTGCCCGCCTGGTCCGTGGGCGCGTCGCGCCCCTCGGCGACCGCGATGAGGGTGCCTTTGGCCGTGTGCAACAGGGCGGGGATGCGGATGCTCGGGTGCCCGCTCGTCTCCCCGGCCTTGAATACCAGCGAGGACTCGGAGGGCGCCGCGCCGAGGCAGGCGGCTAGAGCGAGGGCGAGGAGGTGGCGGGGGCTGGGCATGGTTGGGGACTTAACCTAGTAAGCGCAGGGGCGAGGCGGTTCCCCCCGCGGCGCCCACCCCGCGACGGCGCCGGCGGGAGGCGTGGGCCATCTCAGTCCTTCCAGCCGAAGAAGCCGATGGCCTCGAGCTCGCCGAGCATCGCCTTGACCGCGGCTGCGTCAGGGTTGGCGTTGGGCAGCCGCGCGGGCCCCACCGGCACCCCGAGGTGGCGCATCAGGGCCTTGGCCGACCCCAGGTAGCCTCGCTTGGCCACGACCTGCACCAGCTGGACCGAGCGGAACTGCTCGGCGCGGGCCGCGGCGAGGTCGCCGGCGGCGAACGCCTTGGCCATGCGCTGGTAGACGCCCGGGGCGAAGTTGAACGTGCTGCCCACCGCCCCCTTGGCGCCGAGCGCGAGCGCCGCGAGGTAGAACTCGTCGCAGCCCCAGGGCAGGTCGTGCTTGCCCCCGCCCGCGCGCAGCGCCAGCTGGAAGGCCATCAGGTCGGGGTTGGTGAACTTGATCCCGGCCAGGTTCGGGATCGCGGCGGGAGCGGTGTTGAGGAACTCCTCCATGGAGAAGCTCACGCCCGTCAGCGCCGGGATGTCGTAGTAGTAGAAGGGCAGGGCGGGCGCGGCCCCCGCCACCTTGGCGCAGCAGGCGACCAGGTCGGCAAGGCTGCGCGGCTTGAAGTACGAGGGGGCGAGCATCGAGACCGCCGCGACCCCGGCCTGCTGGGCGTGCGCGGCGAGCTCGGCGGCGTCGGCGAGGTTGTTCGAGCCCACGTGCGCGATGACCCGCATCGGCGTGCCCTTGGCCACGGCCATCCAGCGCTCGGCCAGCGCCCGGCGCTCGGCGGCCGACACCGAGTGGCTCTCGCCCGTGCTTCCGCCGATGAACACCTGGCTCACGCCGCGCGCGAGCAGGTGGTCGCGCTGCCGCTCCACCCCGGCCAGGCTCAGCGAGCCGTCCTCGCCGAAGGGGGTGTGGGTGGCGGCGCAGATGCCGTGGATGGCGAAGGCGTTCATGGGGTTCGGTTGGCTCAGGATTTGTCGGAACTAGCTGGGTTGATTCGGAGCACGAGCCAAGCGGAAAGGCAGGCGATGCCGGCGAAGCACCCGAAGATCAGGTTGAGCGGCACCTCGCGGTCCCGCAGCCAGCCGAAGCCGATGTCGGCCAGGCCGCCGCACGAGATGCTCGCGAGGTTCATCAGGCCGTATCCCGTGGCCCGCTGGTCGGGGCGGGCGATCTGCGACAGGATCGGCATGTTGTTGCTGTCGAAGAGCCCCCAGCCGACGCCGAAGAGCACGAGGAAGGCGATGGCCAGGGGGAGCGAGCCCAGGCCGATCACGATGCCGACCCCGAGCAGCGCCGGCACGATGATCGCCATCCCCAGCGCGCTCACCTGCTGGCGTCCCCGCGGCGACCTGCGCATCCATCGGTCGGCCAGCCAGCCGCCGCCGATGGCGCTGAAGATGGCCGCTCCCTGCCACCACACCACGGCGCTCACCCCGGCCAGGCCCTGGGTCAGCCCGAGGTCCTTCTGCAGCACGCTCGGCATCCAGTCGCGCACCACCCACCCGGCCAGGGCCGGCAGGGTGAAGTAAAGCAGCAGCAGGCGGAAGTTGCGGTCGCCCAGCAGCTCCGTGGCCGCGCCCAGCGGGCGGGGCACGGCCGTCCCGGGGTTCCTCGGCGTGTCGCGCAGCACCCACCACAGAGGCACCGCGTAGGCCATGCCGAGCAGGCCGAGCACCGAGAACGCCCAGCGCCAGCCGAGCCCGGGGTCCTCCGCGACGTAGCCGCCCATGCTGCCCATCATGACGCCGATGTAGATGCCGATCTGGTGGGCGCCGACGGCGCGCGAGCGCGTCGCGCTCGAGTGGTGGTCGGCGATGAGGGCCAGGGCCGCCGGGATGTAGAAGGCCTCGCTCAGCCCCATGATGGCCCGCGTCGCGACCAGCTGCTCATAGGTGGTGACATGCCCCGTGGCCCAGGTGTCGAGCGACCACACGAAGAGGCTCAGCGTGATCACCCGGCTGCGGCCGAAGCGGTCCGCGACATAACCCGCGATCGGGCTCACGATCGCGTACGTCCACTTGAACCAGGCGAGGACATGCCCCCATTTGGCCTGGCTGTCGATGCCCTCGACCGTCGACATGATCGACTTTTGCATCGTGGCGACCAGCTGGCGGTCCAGGTAGTTGAGCAGGGCGACGGGCACCAGCAGCGCGACCATCATCCATGCCAGCCGGGGGGTCGAGGGTGTCGCCAGCGGGTTGGCGGGGTTCATCGGGGTTGGGGCGTGGGGTTTGCGCGGCGGCCAGCTCCATGCGCTCGCCGCCCCTCCTGCCTACCCTCCGCCCCCCGTCCTTGCCAGCCCCATGTCGGCTGGCGGCCGCGGCAGAACAATTGACCAGCCAGGCCGGGGCTCAGGCGAACGCCTGCCAGACCTCGGTCGACCTGCGGGCCGGGCTGGTCTCGCCGTTGACCAGGGCAAATCCCCCGTTCCAGCGCGCGCAAGGCAGGGTGACCCTCCCGATGGGCGCCTCGCCCGACTCCGCCCAGGCGTCGAACTGCGTGTCGTACGTCAGGATGCCCTTGCCGAAGCCGGGATGGCTGGCCGGCTCCTGCTTGCCGTTCGCGGAACCGTCATCCCCGCCGATCAGGGCGACGATGGGCCCGACCACGGGGCAGGGGGTCGCCGCCGCCGCGACGGGCCGGGGAAGGTCCGCGATGCGCCGCCATTCCTTGCCGAGGCGGAAGGCGTGGCAGTCGGCGAGATGCTCGCGCTCGGTGCCCTTGGCGCCCGGCTTGAGGGCGACGCCGCCGAAGAGGAAGAAGGTGTCCTTGGTTCCCGCCGCCTGCGCCAGCAGCCGTCCGGAGCCGCCCCAGAGCGGGAGCTCCTTCCAGCCGGCGTTGAGGTTGGCGAGGTCGATCGCATAGGCGGCGGACGAGGCCGCCGTGGCGTCGGGGCGCTCCGTGCCGCCGGCCACGATCACCTTGCTGCCGACCAGCGCGCCCGCCGCGTAGGCCAAGGGGCGCGGCAGCTCGGGGAAGCTGTCCGTCCGCACCGAGCCGTCCTCGGCCACCGAGAGGATGAAGCAGTCGGCGTAATGGCGGAGCGCGTCCGCCCCGCCGATGCAAAGCAGCCCCTGCCGGATGCCGACCGACACGCCGTACGCGAGCGGCCGGGGCAGCTTGCCGGCCTCCTTCCACTTCCGCGCCTTGGGCTTCAGCGTCCACACCGCGTCGTGCCAGGCCTTCGCGCCGCCCTCCCAGAAGGGCTTGTCCGGGAAGTTCGACCCGCCGGCCGCGATCAGGATTTCCCCATGGGCTCCCGCAAAGGCTCCGCCCACGCCGGGAGCGTTCGGTGTGTCGGGCAACTGGGTCCAGCGCATGAGGGAAGGTTCACAAAACCCCCGCTGGGCAGGCTGTCCAGCGCCGAAAGCGGCGCCTTCGCTCGGTCTCGGCCGCCCCGCCCGTTTTCCCCTTGCCAAGACCCCCCGCGCCCTGCTCATTCGACCCTCCCAAACCAAGGTCCGCCATGTCCCGCATCTGCGCCATCACCGGCAAGCGCCCCACCAAGGGCCGCCGCATCATCCACAAGGGTCAGTCCAAGAAGAGCGGCGGCATCGGCCTCCAGCTCGTCAAGCAGACCAAGCGCACCTTCAAGCCCAACCTCCAGCGCATCCGCGTCAAGCTCCCCTCGGGGCAGGTCAAGCGGCTCTGGGTCTCCGTCAAGGCCATCAAGGCCGGCTTGGTCGAGAAGGCCTGAGGACCTCCCGGTTTCCCCTGAAAGCCCCGGGTTCGCCGGGGCTTTCAGTTCTCCGAGGCGCAACCGCGCGCCCCGGTACGCGCCCGCGTCCGCGGGCCCCCGCCGACCCCTTCTTTCGTCTTTTTACTTCCCCCTTTATCCTCCAGCATCCCGTCATGGCCTCCGTTGTCCTCAAGCCCCGGGTTCGCGGCTTCATCTGCCTGACCGCCCACCCCGAGGGCTGCGCCGCCCACATCCGCGAGCAGATCGCCCTTGTGAGGTCCCGCCCGCCGCTCAAGGACGGCCCCAAGTCCGTCCTGGTCCTCGGCTCCTCGACCGGCTACGGCCTCGCCTCGCGCATCGCCGCCGCCTTCGGCTCCGGCGCCGCCACCCTTGGCGTCGCCTTCGAGCGGCCCGGCGAGGGCGACAAGCCCGCCAGCCCCGGCTGGTACAACACCGTCGCCTTCCACGACGAGGCCCGCAAGGCCGGCCTCAAGGCCCTCTACCTCAACGGCGACGCCTTCTCCAACGAGCTCAAGGCCCAGGTCGCCGACCTCATCAAGTCCCGGATGCCCGGCGGCAAGGTCGACCTCGTCGTCTACTCCCTCGCCTCGCCCCGGCGCACCGACCCCCGCACCGGCGAGACCCATAAGTCCGTCCTCAAGCCCGTCGGCCAGTCCTTCCACGCCAAGAACCTCGACACCGACCGCAAGGTCGTCAACGACGTCACCCTCGAGGCCGCCACGCCCGAGGACATCGCCGCCACCGTCAAGGTCATGGGCGGCGAGGACTGGGAGCTCTGGATGGAGGCCCTCGACCGGGCCGGCGTCCTCGCCGACGGCGCCCAGTCCGTCGCCTACTCCTACATCGGGCCCAAGGTCACCTGGCCCATCTACAAGGACGGCACCATCGGCAAGGCCAAGGAGGACCTCGAGAGGGCCGGCGCCCGCATCGACGCCCTGCTCAAGCTCCGCCGAGGCCGCGCCTTCGTCTCCGTCAACAAGGCCGTCGTCACCCAGGCCTCCTCCGCCATCCCCGTCGTTCCCCTCTACATCTCGCTTCTCTTCAAGGTCATGAAGGCCAAGGGCACCCACGAGGGCTGCGTCGAGCAGATCCAGCGCCTCCTCGAGCGTCAGATGTACAACGGCAACGCGCTCGACTTCGACGACGCCGGCCGCGTCCGGCTCGACGACTGGGAGATGGCGCCCGACGTCCAGGACGCCGTCTTCGCCCTCTGGCCCAAGGTCACCACCGAGACCCTCGACGCCCTCGGCGACTTCGCCGGCTACCAGTCCGATTTCCTCAAGCTCTTCGGCTTCGGCCTCGCCGGCGTCGACTACGACAAACCCACCGAGGTCGAGCGCCCGGTCGCCGACGCCTGACCGTGGCCAAGGTCTTCGCCATCGCCAACCAGAAGGGCGGGGTCGGCAAGACCACCACCGCCGTCAACCTCGCCGCCGGCCTCGCCCGCCTCGGCCTGCCCACCCTTCTCGTCGACCTCGACGCCCAGGCCAACGCCACCAGCGCCCTCGGCCTCGAGAAGAAGCCCGGCGGCTCGCTGTACCGCGTCCTCCACGGCGAGGGCGCCGCCGCCGACAAGGTCATCCCCTCCGGCATCGAGCGCCTCGACCTCATCCCCTCCGAGCTCGACCTCGCCGCCCTCGAGTCCGAGCTCGCCGCCACCGACGGCTTCCTCGGCCGGCTCCGCGACGCCCTCCAGCCCCTCCTGCGCTCGGGCAAGTACCGCGCCGTCGTCATCGACTGCCCGCCCGCCCTCGGCGTCCTCTCGATGAGCGCCCTCGCCGCCGCCGACCATCTCCTCGTCGCCCTCCAGACCGAGTACCTCGCCCTCGAGGGCCTCGGCCAGATCCTCGGCGTCGTCGACCAGCTCAAGGCCGCCGGCGCCACCGGGACGCTCGACGTCGGCGGCATCATCATGACCATGTACGACGTCCGCACCAAGCTCTCCCGCCAGGTCGTCGAGGAGGTCGTGAAGCACTTCCCCCAGCTCGTCCTGCGCTCCCACATCCCCCGCTCCATCCGGCTCTCCGAGGCGCCCAGCCACGGCAAGACCATCTTCGACTACGACCCCCATTCCCCCGGCGCCGCCGCCTACGAGGCCCTCGCCAAGGAGGTCGCCGAGCGCTTCAAGCTCTGACCCGTGCCCGAACCCGCGCCCCCCAAGCCCTCCCACGCCGCGCGGATGAAGTCCCGCGGCGGCTTCGCCCGCGTGTGGAACGCCCTCGGCTACACCGTCGACGGCCTCCGCGCCGCCTGGACCCACGAGCACGCCTTCCGCCAGGAGCTCCTCGCCTGCGCCCCCTTCGCCCTCGCCGCCTGGACCCTCCCGCACCTCTCCCTGTGGGTCCGCGCCCTGCTCTTCGGCTCCCTCCTCCTCATCCTCGTCGTCGAGCTCCTCAACTCCTCCATCGAGGCCAACACCGACCACATCACCCTCGAGCGCCATCCGCTCGCCAAGCGGGCCAAGGACATGGGCTCGGCCGCCGTCTTCCTCGCCATCGCCAACGCCGCCGTCCTCTGGGCCTGCTGCCTCTGGTCCGCCTACGGCGACGCCCTCCTCCGCCGCCTTTCCTAGGAACCGCCGCCATCCCCCGACCTCGCCAACACCGCTGTTGACGCCCCAAGCGCCGCCCCGTCAGTTAGCGTCCAGCCCCCAGCCCCTTTCCCATGCCCCGCCAAGCCCGCCTCCCCCGCAAGGAACACTTCCCCGGCATCCCCCGCATCGAGTTCGAGGGGCCCCGCTCGCGGAATCCCCTCTCGTTCAAGCACTACAACCCCGACGAGAAGGTCGGCGGCAAGACCATGGCCGAGCACCTCCGCTTCGCCGCCGCCTACTGGCACGTCATGCGCAACGGCCTCGGCGACCCCTTCGGCGCCGCCACCGCCCTGATGCCCTGGGACGACGGCACCGAGTCGCTCGACAACGCCCTGCGCCGCATCCCCGTCTTCTTCGAGTTCCTCGAGAAGTGCCGGATCGACCACTACTGCTTCCACGACCGCGACGTCGCCCCCGAGGGCCGCACCCTCGCCGAGACCCACGCCAATCTCGCCCGCGTCACCAAGGAGCTCAAGGCCAACCAGCGCGCCTCCGGCAAGCGCCTCCTCTGGGGCACCGCCTGCCTCTTCGCCCATCCCCGCTACGCCCAGGGCGCCGCCACCTCCCCCTCGGCCGACGTCTTCGCCTACGCCGCCAGCCAGGTCCGCCACGCCCTCGAGGCCACCCACGCCCTCGGCGGGAAGGGCTACGTCTTCTGGGGCGGCCGCGAGGGCTACGCCAGTCTCCTCAACACCGACATGGGCCGCGAGCTCTCCCACCTCGCCACCCTCCTCCACCTCGCCGTCGACCACGCCCGCCGCATCGGCTTCAAGGGCCAGTTCTACATCGAGCCCAAGCCCCGCGAGCCCTCCACCCACCAGTACGACTCCGACGCCGCCGCCTGCCTCAACTTCCTCCGCGAGCACGGCCTCCTCCGCCACTTCAAGCTCAACCTCGAGACCAACCACGCCACCCTCGCCGGCCACACCATGGAGCACGAGATGGAGGTGGCCATCGCCGCCGGCGCCCTCGGCTCGATCGACGCCAACCGCGGCGACACCCTCGTCGGCTGGGACACCGACCAGTTCCCGACCGACCTCTACCTCACCACCAACATCATGCTGCGCGTCCTGCGCATGGGCGGCTTCGACACCGGCGGCCTCAACTTCGACGCCAAGCGCCGCCGCGAGTCCCACGAGCCCGCCGACCTCTTCCACGCCCACATCGGCGGCATGGACGCCTTCGCCCGCGGCCTCAAGGTCGCCCACGCCATTCTCAAGGACGGCCGCCTCGGGCGCTTCGTCGACCGCCGCTACGCCTCGTGGGACGCCGGCATCGGGCGCAAGGTCGAGCAGGGCAAGCTCACCCTCGCCCAGCTCGACGCCTATGCCCAGGGCATCAAGCCCCCGCGCCTCGACTCGGGCCGGCAGGAGCTCCTCGAGAACCTGATCAACGACCACCTGCGCTGAGCGCCATGCCGCGCGCCCTCGGGATCGACCTCTCCACCCAGGGCGTCACGGCCCTGCTCGTCGACACCGACCGCGGCGCCCTCCTCGCCCGCGCCCGCGCCGCCTTCGGCCCCGACTTCCCCTCCCGCGGGCACCCCGAAGGCTTCCTGCCCGGCGGCGCCTCCGGCGAGGTCCACGCCGACCCCCTCCTCTGGCTCGACGGCCTCCAGCTCGCCCTCGACCGCCTCGCCCAGTCCGCCGACCTCTCCCAGGTCGCCGCCCTCGCCGTCTCCGGCCAGCAGCACGGCAGCGTCTACCTCGCCGACGGTTTCCAGCTCGCCCTCGCCGATCCCGATCCCTCCAAGTCCCTCGCCGCCCAGCTCGCCCCCTTCCTCTCCCGCCCCACCTCGCCCATCTGGATGGACAGCTCCACGGTCGAGGACTGCCAAGCCATCGCCGCGGCCCTCGGCGGCCACCAGGCTGCCTGCGACCTCACCGGCAGCGCGGTCACCGCGCGCTTCACCGGCCCCCAGATCCGCCGCTTCGCCCGCCTCGAACCCGCCGCCTGGTCTCGCACCGCGCGCGTCCACCTCGTCTCCTCCTTCGCCACCTCCGTCCTGGCGGGACGCGACGCGCCCATCGACACCGGCGACGGCGCCGGCATGAACCTCATGGACCTCGCCGCCGGCGCCTGGTCCCCCGCCGCCCTCGCCGCCACCGCTCCCGACCTCGCCCGCCGGCTTCCCCCCGTCGTCCCCGGCCCCACCCTCGTCGGTCCCGTCTCCGCCTACCTCGTCGCGCGCCACGGCTTCTCGCCGCGCTGCCAGGTCGTCGTCGGCACCGGCGACAACCCCTCCAGCCTCGTCGGCATGGGCGCCTCCCGCCCCGGCCAGGTCGTCGTCAGCCTCGGCACCAGCGACACCCTCTTCGCCGCCATCGACGGCGCCCGCGCCGATCCCGCCGGCCTCGGCCACGCCTTCGGCAATCCCATGGGTGGCACCATGAGCCTCGTCTGCGTCCGCAACGGCTCCCTCGCGCGCGACGCCATCCGCCGCGAGCTCGGCCTCGCCGACTGGGCCGCCTTCGCCGCCGCCGTCGACGCCGCCCCGCCCGCCCAATCCGCCGTCCTTCCCCTCGAGCACGACGAGATCACCCCCCGCCGCCCCGCCGGCCGGGTCGCCGTCGGCGCCCCCGTCTCCGGTCCTTCCTTGGCACGCGCCGCCGTCGAGGGCCAGGCCCTCAGCCTGCGCCTCCACAGCCGCTGGGTCGGCACCCCCACTACCCGCCTCCTCCTCGCCGGAGGCGCCTCCGAGAACCCCGCCATCGCCCAGGTCTTCGCCGATGTCTTCGGCGCCCCCGTCCTCCGCCTTGGCGTCTCGGATTCCGCCGCCCTCGGCGCCGCCCTGCGAGCCGCCCACGCCGCCTGCGGCTCATCTCTCGCCGATCTCGAGGCCGCCTTCTGCCAGCCCGCCCCCGGCATCGTCCAGCCCCGGTCCCGCCTCGCCCCCGCCTACGCCGCCCTGGAATCGGCCCTTGCCGCCGCCCTCCGCTAGCGCCGCCTTTTGACTTTAACAGGCCCCGCCCAGCCGCATCCTCAACGCCCACCCCCGCTCCCCATGCCTCGCCCCGTCACCCTCTTCACCGGCCAGTGGGCCGACATCCCCCTCAAGGAACTCCTCCCCAAGGTGAAGGCCATGGGCTACGACGGCGTCGAGCTCGCCTGCTGGGGCGACCACTTCGACGTCACCCGCGCCACCAAGGAGAAAGGCTACGTCGAGTCCGTCTGGAAGCTCCTCGCCGAGCACGACCTCGGCTGCTGGGCCATCTCCTCCCACCTCGTCGGCCAGGCCACCTGCGACAACATCGACGAGCGCCACCAGTCCATCCTCCCCGCCCACGTCTGGGGCGACGGCAAGCCCGAGGGCGTCCGCCAGCGCGCCGCCGCCGAGATGGCCCTCACCGCCCAGGCCGCCCGCCGCTTCTCCGACGCCGGCAAGGCCCACATGGCCCGCCGCCCCAGGGGCAGCGGCAAGGTCGTCGTCAACGGCTTCACCGGCTCCTCCATCTGGCACGCCCTCTACGCCTTCCCTCCCACCAACCAGGCCTTCCTCCAGCGCGGCTACGACGACTTCGCCAGGCGCTGGAAGCCCATCCTCGCCGCCTTCGAGAAGCACGACGTCTTCTTCGCCCTCGAGGTCCACCCGACCGAGATCGCGTTCGACATCGCCTCGGCCGAGCGCGCCCTCGCCGCCGTCGGCCACCATCCCCGCTTCGGCTTCAACTACGACCCCAGCCACCTCGGCTACCAGGGCGTCGACTACGTCCGCTTCATCCGCGCCTTCGGCAGGCAGATCCACCACGCCCACATGAAGGACGCCTGGTGGGGCCACGGCGACGGCACCGTCGGCGTCTTCGGCGGCCACACCGACTTCTGCGACCCGCGCCGCCAGTGGGACTTCCGCTCCGTCGGCCGCGGCGATGTCAACTTCGAGGAGGTCGTCGTCGCCCTCAACGACATCGGCTACGCCGGCCCCCTCTCCGTCGAGTGGGAGGACGGCCGCATGGACCGCTTCCACGGCGCCACCGAGTCCTGCGCCTTCGTCCGCAAGCTCGACTTCCCCGGCTCCAAGGTCGCCTTCGACGCCGCCTTCGACAAGGCCAAGCAAAAGGCCCGCAAGCAGGCTTGAGACGCAGGAATTTGGGAGATGAAACGATGAAGGGCTGAAGCCTCGCCGTCTCACGCGCCCCCAACCCCACTCTTCCCCCATCACCATGGCAACCCAAGTAGGCATCATCGGAGCCGGCGGCATGCTCCAGTACCACGCGGCCGGCTTCCGCCAAGCCGGCGCCGAGATCGTCGCCGTCGCCGATCCCGCTCCCGGCGCCGCCCGCAAGGCGGCCGACAAATGGTGCGTCCGGCACGCCTATGAGTCCGTCGACGCCATGCTCGCCGAGCGCAAGGAGCTCCAGGCCGTCAGCATCATCGTCCCCAACAAGTTCCACGCCCCCCTCGCCATCCAGTGCCTCAAGGCCGGCAAGCACGTCTTCTGCGAGAAGCCGCCCGCGCTCAGCGCCGCCGAGGTCGACGGCATCGTCGCCGCCGCCAAGGCCGCCGGCAAGACGGTCATGTTCAACTTCAACAACCGCGCCCGCCCCGAGGCCCGCGCCCTCAAGGCCTACGTCGACGCCGGCCAGGTCGGCCGGATCAACTCCGCCCAGGCCAAGTGGATCCGCCGCACCGGCATCCCCGGCTTCGGCGGCTGGTTCACCACCAAGGAGCTCTCCGGCGGCGGCCCCGTCATCGACCTCCTCCACATGGTCGACCTCGCCATGCACCTCATGGGCTACCCCGAGCCCGCCCACGTCCTCGGCCGCACCTTCAACGACTTCATCCAGGACAAGTCCTTCAAGGGCCCCTGGGGCATCCCCGACAAGGTCGGCGGCGTGACCGACGTCGAGAACGCCGCCCACGGCGTCGTCACCTTCAAGACCGGCCAGATCCTCACCCTCCAGGTCTCCTGGGCCGAGATGGTCCGGCGCGAGGAGGTCTCCGTCACCTTCCAGGGCACCAAGGCCGGCGGCAAGATCGAGCGCCTCTTCGGCGTCGACGGCATCGACGCGACCGCCATCGACACCTGCGAGCTCTACGTCCAGGAGGGTGGCAACAGCGTCAACCGCTCCATCGTCACCCCGCCCTGCGAGGACATGGGCCGCAGCGCCTCCGCCGCCAACTTCATCGAGACGATCGAGGGCCGGGCCAAGCCCCTCAACACCCTCGAGGAGGCCCGCCGCCTCATGCAGGTCATCGACGGCCTCTACGCCTCCGCCCAGTCCGGCCAGCCGGTCTCCCTCTGATCGCCATGGCCGACCGCAAACTGCGCATGGGCATGGTCGGGGGCGGCCGCGGCGCCTTCATCGGGGCCGTCCACCGGATGGCCGCCGCCCTCGACGGGCGCATCGAGCTCGTCGCCGGCGCCTTCTCCTCCGACGCCGCCAAGTCGCGCCTCTCCGGCGCCGACCTCCACCTCGACCCCGCCCGCGTCTACGCCTCCTATCTCGAGATGGCCAAGGCCGAGGCCGCCCGCCCCGCCGCCGACCGCATCGACTTCGTCGCCATCGTCGCCCGCAACGACCTCCACTACCCCGTCGCCAAGGCCTTCCTCGAGGCGGGCTTCCACGTCGTCTGCGAGAAGCCCCTCGCCTACACCCTCGCCGAGGCCCGCCGGCTGCGCGACCTCGCCAAGCGCTCCGGCCGCCTCTTCGCCCTCACCCACAACTACACCGGCTACCCGATGGTCAAGGAGGCCCGCGCCATGGTCCGCGCCGGCAAGCTCGGCAAGATCAACAAGGTCGTCGTCGAGTACCCCCAGGGCTACGCCATCACCGCCCTCAAGACCAAGGCCGACGGCAAGATCTCCAACTGGCGCATGGATCCCGCCGTCGCCGGCATCTCCAACTGCATCGGGGACATCGGGAGCCACGCCGAGAACCTCGCCCACTACGTCACCGGGCTCGAGCTCGACGAGCTCGCCGCCGACCTGAGCACCTACATCCCCGGCCGCCCGCTCGACGACGACGGCAACCTGCTCCTCCGCTACAAGGGCGGCGCCAAGGGCGTCCTCCACGCCTCCCAGGTCTCCACCGGCGACGAGAACAACCTCAACATCCGCGTCTACGGCACCCTCGCCTCGCTCGAGTGGCACCAGGAGCATCCCAACGAGCTCACCGTCAAGTTCGCCGAGGCCCCCCGCCAGGTCTGGCGCCGCGGCAACAGCTACAACGGCCCCGAGGCCAAGCGCTTCACCCGCACGCCGTTCGGACACCCCGAGGCCTTCATCGAGGCCTTCGCCAACCTCTACGTCGAGTTCGCCCGCGCCGTCCACGACCGCCTCGCCGGCCGCAAGCCGCCCAGGGAGGGCTACGATTTCCCGACCATCGACGACGGCGTCGCCGGGATGGCCTTCATCGAGGCCGCGGTGAGATCCTCCAAGGCCAACTCCCGCTGGACCAAGGTCCGCCCTTGAGCGCCTCCCGGTCCCTCCTGGCGCTCGCCGCCGCCCTGCTCCTCGGCCCGGCCGCGGGGTCCGCCAAGGTGCCGGTCTCCGACCTCGCCCGCCGGCTGGAGTGGGTCGGCACCGTGGTCAGCGAGCCCGGCTGGTCCGTCTGGTGCGCCTCGCCCATCCGCGACGACGCCGGCCGCGTCCACCTCTTCGTCTCGCGCTGGCCGTCCCAGGGCGTCGTGCCGGGATGGTACACCCACGGCGAGATCGCGCGCTACGTGGCCGACCGCCCCGAGGGCCCCTATCGCCTCGCTGAGACCGTCCTGCGCGGCACCGGGAAGCCCGGGGATTGGAACGCCTTCGCCCCGCACAACCCGGAGGTCAGGCGCGTCGGCTCCCGCTACGCGATGGCCCACATCGCCAACCCCAATCCCAAGCAGGGCTGGCCCCGCAACCAATCCACCGGCCTGCTCCTCGCCGATCGTCCGGAGGGGCCCTGGCGCCCCGCCGTCGGCAACGGCCAGGTGCTCTCCGGCTCGCCCGACCCCGCCCACTTCACCCACGGCGTCCAGGTGGTGAACCCCTCGCTCCTCCAGGTCGGGAACCGGCACCACCTTTACTTCAAGGCCGGTTCGCACCGCCGCGGCGAGGTGCTCTTCGGTCTCGCGACCTCCGACCGGCTGGAGGGGCCCTACGTCATGGCGCCCGCCCCGATCTCGCCCGCGGGCGTCATCATCGAGGACGCCTGCGCCTTCCTCTGGCGCGGCAAGGTCCGGTTGCTCACCACCGACAACCACGGCTCGATCACCGGCCTCGGCGGCGCGGGCGTCCTCTGGACCTCCGAGGACGGCGGCCTCACCTTCCCGAGGGAGTTGGCCGAGCTCGGGTTCCACACCCTCCCCACCTACCTGCCCGGACTTTCCGACATGCCGGTCAGGATGGTCTACGGCAACCAGCGGAAGCTCGAGAGACCCAAGCTGCTGCTCGACGCCCAGGGCGAGCCTGAGTTCCTCTTCGCCACCTCCGGCTGCGCCCTCGACGGCCGGCCCCACACCTCCATCCACCTGCTCCGGGTCGCGCGCCAGCCGGTCCGCTGACCCTCACCGGTTCAGCCACCACACCCCGGCGTTGATGGTCGAGGCGTAGGCCACCCAGGCCAGGTGGGGCGCCTGCAGCCAAGCGGCGGGCCGGTCCAGCTTGGCCAACTCGCGGACCATGCCCGCCAGAAGCGCGAGATAGAGGGCGATGTCCACCAGCGCCAGGTCCGGCCGCCTCAGGCCGAAGAACAGGTGCGACCAGGCGGCGTTGGTCAGGAGCAGCGCCCAGAAGAGGGCCTTGGCCGTTCCGGCCTCGGGGTGGCGCCAAACCCGCCATAGGCTCGCCGCCATCAGCCCGTAAAGAATTGTCCAGACCTGCCCGAACACCCAGCTCGGCGGCGTGTGCGGCGGCTTGGCCAGCGCAGGGTACCATTCCCGGACGCCCTGGGATGTCGACCAGCCGCCCAAGGCCGCCACCCCGTAGCACAGCGCCAGCAGGCCAAGGAGGTTCCAGAAGGTGCCGCGCGACGGGGAGGACATGGCCTCACGCTAGCCTAGGAACGTGGAGCGAAGAACGAAAAAACGAACACACGCGACCCCATGCCCTTGCCTTCATCCCATGTTTTTCGTCTTTCGTCCCCCCTGGTCCCCGCTAGTCCCTATTCGTCCCTCGCCTCGTCCGCCTTTTTGGTTCTTCGTTCCTAGCTCCCCGTCCATCTTCTCCCCTCTTTTCCCATGTCCGACCCTTACATCCAGCAGCTCTTCGCCGAGCGCATCGGCGGCGCCAACTACGGCAAGTCGACCGCCATCTACAAGTTCGAGAAGATCAAGCGCGCCAAGGCCGCCGCCCGGAAGGCCAAGCCCGACGTCGCCCTCATCGACCTCGGCGTGGGCGAGCCCGACGAGATGGCCTTCCCCCAGGTCGTCTCCGCCCTCCAGTCCGAGGCCGCCAAGCCCGAGAACCGCGGCTACGCCGACAACGGAGGCGCCGATTTCCGCCAGGCCGCCGCCCGCTACATGAAGACCCTCTTCGGCGTGGACGTCGACCCCGACACCGAGGTCCTCCACTCCATCGGCTCCAAGGCCGCCCTCTCCATCCTGCCCGCCTGCCTCATCAACCCCGGCGACGTCGTCCTGATGACCGTCCCCGGCTATCCCGTCTTCGGCACCCACGCCAAATACTACGGGGGCGTCGTCCACAACCTCCGCCTCACCGCCGACAACGGCTTCCTGCCCGACCTCAAGGCCATCCCGGCCGACCTCCTCGCCAAGGCCAAGGTCCTCGTCCTCAACTACCCCAACAACCCCACCGGCGCCTGCGCCACCCGCGCCTTCTACGAGGAGGCCGTCGCCTTCGCCAAGCGCCACAACCTCGTCATCGTCCAGGACGCCGCCTACGGCTCGCTCCACTTCGGCGCCGAGCAGCTCTCCATCCTCCAGGTGCCCGGGGCCAGGGACGTCGCCGTCGAGCTCCACTCCCTCTCCAAGAGCCACAACATGACCGGCTGGCGCATCGGCTTCGTCGCCGGCAACGCCCTCCTCGTCCGCGCCTACGGCGACGTCAAGGACAACACCGACTCCGGCCAGTTCCTCGGCATCCAGAAGGCCGGCGCCGCCGGGCTCGACGACGCCTCCATCCCCCGCGCCATCGCCGCCAAGTACTCGCGCCGCATGGACCTCCTCGTCGGCGTCCTCGCCAAGCTCGGCTTCCAGGTCCGCAAGCCCGGCGCCGGCTTCTTCCTCTACATGCCCGCCCCCAAGGCCGCCACCGGCCCCGGCGGCGCCCGCGTCGCCTTCGACTCCGGCGAGGCCTTCTCCCAGTGGATGATCACCGAGCACCTCATCTCCACCGTTCCCTGGGACGACTGCGGCGCCTTCGTCCGCTTCTCCGTCACCTTCGTCTCGCCCAAGGGCCAGGCCGGCGAGGCCGAGGTCGTCACCGAGGTCCAGCGCCGCCTCTCCCCCTGGAAATTCGAGTTCTGAGCCCGCGCCCAACCTTGACACCCGCCCCGAAAGGCGGTCTGCTCACCCCCTGACGGCCGGATAGCTCAGTTGGTAGAGCAGGGGATTGAAAATCCCCGTGTCGTTGGTTCGATTCCGACTCCGGCCACCTCTTTCGCGGCCCTCCCTCACCGGAGGGCCGCTCTGATATCGGGTGTCAGGGGCACAGGGGCGCGGACGATAAGGGAGCACAGGGGCACGGCGGCACAGGGGCACGGGAGGGAGAGCCCCTCGAGTGACCTCGGGGCAGGGATGCGAAGGGGCGGGGCGGGCGCTCCCATCCCTTCAGCCTTTCATCCGCTCATCCCTTCAGCCATTAATTCACCCAGCCTCCCGCGCCGCCGGGCCCCTGTGCCCCTTTAACCATGCTCATCGCCCGCAACATCCCCGAGCTCCGCGCCGCCGTCGCGGCCGCGCGGGCCGCGGGCAAGCAGGTCGGCCTCGTGCCCACCATGGGGTGCCTGCACGAGGGGCATCTCTCCCTGGTCGACCTCTCGCGCGCCCACGCGCCCTTCACCGTCGTCTCGGTCTTCGTCAATCCCACCCAGTTCGGCCCCGCCGAGGACTTCTCGAGCTACCCGCGCGCCTTCGACGAGGATCGCCGGCTCTGCGAGGGCAGGGGGGTCGACGTCCTTTTCGCCCCCGGCGCCGACTTCTACGCCCCCGGCCATTCCACCTGGGTCACCGAGGAGACCGTCTCCCAGGGGCTCTGCGGCGAGCACCGGCCCGGCCACTTCCGCGGCGTCGCCACCGTCGTCCTCAAGCTCCTCAACGCCTGCGCCTGCGATGTCGCCACCTTCGGCCGCAAGGACCTCCAGCAGCTTGCCGTCATCCGCCGCATGGCGCGCGACCTCGACCTGCCCGTGCGCATCCTCGAGGCGCCCACCTCGCGCGAGCCCGACGGCCTCGCCCGCAGCTCGCGCAACCGCCGCCTCTCCCCCGCCGAGCGCGCCGCCGCCGCCGCCATCCCCCGCGCCCTACTCGCCGCCCGCGCCCTCGCCCGTTCCGGCTCCCGCCCGCGCGACGCCGTCCTCGCCGCCGCCCATGCCGTGATCGCCGCCGAGCCCGGCCTGCGCCTCCAGTACCTCGAGCTCGCCTCGGCCGGCGACCTGCGGCCCGCCGCGCTCGCCGAGCCGGGCAAGTCCGTCCTCCTCGTCGCCGCCTTCGCCGGCGCCACCCGGCTCATCGACAACCTCGAGGTCTGAGCGCGCGGCGCAAAAAGGGGCCCGCCGTCGGCGGGCCCCGCTGGCGGCCGACCGGCCGGGCTAGGCCAGGACCTTCTTGACGACCTTGGCGTGCTCGACGCCCGTCAGGCGCTGGTCCAGCCCCTGGTAGCGCACGTGCAGCTTCTCGTGGTCGAGGCCCACCAGGTTGAGCACCGTCGCGTGCAGGTCGCGGATGTGCACGGGGTCCTGCGTGATGTTGTACGAGAACTCGTCCGTCTCCCCGAGCACGAAGCCCGGCTTCACGCCGCCGCCCGCCATCCAGATGGTGAACGCCCGGGGGTGGTGGTCGCGGCCGTAGTTCGTCTGGGTCAGCGTGCCCTGGCTGTAGACCGTGCGGCCGAACTCGCCGCCCCAGATGACCAGGGTGTCGTCCAGCATCCCGCGCTGCTTGAGGTCCTGCACCAGCGCCCACGACGCCCGGTCGATGTCCCGGCACTGGTCCGCGAGGTCCTTCGGCAGGTTGCCGTGCTGGTCCCAGCCGCGGTGGAAGATCTGCACGAAGCGCACGCCGCGCTCGGCCAGCCGACGGGCCAGCAGCGCGCAATGGGCGAAGCTGCCCTTCACGTTGACCTCCTGGCCGTACATCTCGGTGACCTTCGCGGGCTCGCCGGAGAGGTCGGCCAGCTCGGGCACCGAGGCCTGCATCCGGAACGCCATCTCGTACTGCTGGATGCGCACCTGCGTCTCGGGGTCGCCCACCGCCTCGTACGACATCCGGTTGAGCTTGCCCAGGCCGTCGAGCATCTGCCGGCGGAGGTTGCGGTCGATGCCCGGGGCGTCCTTCAGGTAGAGCACCGGGTCGCCCTTCGTGCGCAGCGTCACGCCCGCGTGCTGGCCGGGCAGGAAGCCCGCCCCCCAGAGGCGGGCCGAGATGGCCTGCACGTTGGACTGGGGCGAGGAGTGCTGGGCGTGCAGCACGGCGAAGGTCGGCAGGTCCTTGTTGAGCGAGCCGAGGCCGTATGACATCCAGGAGCCCATCGAGGCCTTCCCCGCCTGCATGTTGCCCGTGTACATCAGCTGGTTGGCCGGCTCGTGGTTGATGGCCTCCGTGTGCATCGACTTGATCACGCAGAGGTCGTCCGCCATCTTGGCCGTCCACGGCAGCAGCTCGCTGATCCACGCCCCGCTCTTGCCGTGCTGGGCGAACTTGAAGATCGAGGGCGCCACCGGGAAGCGCGACTGGCCCGACGTCATGCCGGTCAGGCGCTGGCCCGACTCCTTCAGGAACGACGCCAGGTCCTGGTTGAAGCGCTTCGCGAGCTCGGGCTTGTGGTCGAACAGGTCGAGCTGCGAGGGCGCGCCGATCATCGACAGGTAGATGATCCGCTTCGCCCTCGGGGCGATCTTGGCCGCGGCGGTCTGGGCCACCTTGCCCGCCGCCTCGCCCGCCAGGGCCGACTCGCCGAGCAGGGTGCCAAGGGCGGCCACCCCCAGCCCGAAGCCCCCCTTGCGGAAGAACTGGCGCCGGTTGATGGCGCCGTTGAAGTCGAGGATGTCGTTCATGGTTGGGTCAGAGGGAAAGCGCCTCGTCGAGGTTGAGGACCTGGGAGGCGACCAGGGTCCAGGCCGCCAGCTCCGCCTTGTCGGCGTGCGCGGCCGGCTTGGTGCCGACGGCGACCAGGTCGGCCGCCGACTTCGCGTCCGCGTCGAACCTGCGCCGGGCGGCGTCGAGCATCTCGCGCGCCACCGCGCGCTCGCGCGGCGCCAGCTTCCGGGCGAGCAGCCGGGTCGTGATCACGTCCAGCCGGGCGTCGAAGTCCTTGCCCTCGGCCAGGGCGCGCTCGGCGAGCACCCGCGAGGCCTCCACGAACTGCGGGTCGTTCAGCGTGACCAGCGCCTGCAGCGGCGTGTTGGTCCGCTCGCGGCGCACCGTGCAGACCTCGCGCGAGGGCGCGTTGAAGATGTCGAGCGACGGCAGGTGGGCCGTGCGCTTCCAGAACGTGTAGACCGAGCGGCGCCACACCCCCTCGCCCGCGTCCTGCTTGTAGGAGCGCGTGTTCGACTCCTTCATCGCCACCGCCTCCCAGATGCCCTCGGGCTGGTAGGGGCGGACCGAGGGCCCGCCGACCTTGCGCACCAGCAGGCCGGAGGCGGCCAGGGCCTGGTCACGGATCACCTCCGCGTCCAGGCGGTGCCGCGGCCCGCGCGAGAGCAGGCGGTTGGCCGGGTCGAGCTCCAGCTTGCGCGCGTCGACCTTGGCCGACTGGCGGAAGGTGGCCGACATCACCATGGTCTTCGCCATCGCCCGGTGGTCCCAGCCCGTGCGCTGGAACTCGAGCGCCAGCCAGTCCAGCAGCTCCGGGTGCGAGGGCGTCGCGCCCGTGATCCCGAAGTCCTCCACCGTCTCCACGATGCCCGCGCCGAAAAGGTTGTGCCACAGCCGGTTCATCGTCACGCGCGCCATCAGCGGGTTCGCCGGGTCGACCAGCCACTTGGCCAGCCCGAGCCGGTTGCGCGGGGCGTCCTTGGGGAAGGGGTGCAGGGCGGCCGGCGTGCCCGCCCCGACCTTCTCGCCCTTCGAGGCATACTCGCCGCGGTTGAGCACGTGGGCATAGGGCGCCTCGGCGCGCTCGTCCATCACCAGGGTGATCACCCCGCGCTTGCGGATGGCCTCGCGCTCGGCGTTGACCTTGGCCAGCTCGGCCCGGACCGCCCTGAGCTCGGGGTTGCCGTGCTCGACGTACGCCTCCAGCAGGAGCCTCGAGCGGGCGGCCTGGTCGATGCCGGCCCCGGGGCCGGCGGCGCGCGTCAGGTCGGAGACGGTCTCGGCCAGCACCTCCGCCGCGCTCAGCGCCCGGTTGTGCACCCGGAAGCCCTGGGCCCGGACGCCGCCGGCGCCCCGCACGGGCCCCTCGGGTTCCTGGCCGGCGCTGCGGGCCCCGATGCGGTAGGGCGAGTCCGTCGCCACGGTGTCCGCGCCGCTGCCGTTCGTCACGGTGAAGCCCGCGAGGCTGCCGTTGAGGTAGAGCGAGAGGCGCTGGGCGGGCGGCTTGGTCGCGTCCCAGACGGCGGTCACATGATGCCAGCCCGCGGGCAGAACGTCGTTGGAAAGCACCTTGTTCCCCTTGTGCTCCCAGGTCTCGATCGCGTGCGCGGCGACCTTGCCGCCCTCGAGCCAGAGGTCGATCCCGCGATAGGCCTTCGGCGAGTCCAGCCGCGAGAAAATCGGCCCGTCTCCCTTGCCCGTCGAGAGGATCCAGGCGCTCCAGCTGTGGCCCTTGCCCGCCAGCGGCGGGGTCCCCTTCAGCGCCATGCCCTGGAGCTGCGCGTCGCCGATCTGCGGGCTCGGCCCGAGGATGCCGGCGCCTCCCACGGCCGGTCCCTTGCCCAGCGGCAGGCGCTTGCCCCCGGCCTGCGCGACGAGCTCGCCGGGGGTGTTGAGGGGGATGGAGACCTCGGGGGTCGGGGCGAGGGGCAGCTTGGCCGCCCAGGCCGCCGCCTCGGAGTCCCCCGGCTTGGCCGCCGAGGCGAGCCGGGCCTGCATGCCCTCGGCCGCCTTGTCCAGCTCGGCCATCCGCGCCCGGTCGCCGGGCTGGATGATCATCAGGTTCGGGGGATGGTTGGCGTTGTTGCCGTCCAGGCCCGACATCGTGGTGTTCCGGAAGAAGGCCGCGAACTGGTAGAACTCGCGCATGCCGATCGGGTCGAACTTGTGGTCGTGGCACGAGGCGCAGCCGATGGTCAGCCCGAGCCACAGCGTCGCCGTCGTGTCCACCCGGTCCTTCGCGTAGATCGCCAGGTACTCCTCGGCGATCGCGCCGCCCTCGCCGGTGGTCGCCAGGCAGCGGTTGAAGCCGGTGGCGACCTTCTGGTCGTCGCCCGCGCCCGGCATCAGGTCGCCGGCGACCTGCTCGATGGTGAAGGCGTCCCACCGCTTGTTCTCGCGGAAGGCCGCGATGACCCAGTCGCGGTACGGCCAGATCGAGCGGTAGTTGTCGATGTGGATGCCGTGCGTGTCGGCGTAGCGGGCGCCGTCGAGCCAGTGGCGCGCGAAGTGCTCCGCGTGCGCCTCCGAGGCCAGCAGGCGGTCGACCACCCGCTCGTACGCCTGCTCGGACTTGTCGGCGAGGAACGCCGCCACCTCCTCGGGCGCCGGGGGCAGGCCGGTCAGGGCGAGGCTCACCCGGCGGATCAGGGCGGGCTTGTCCGCCTCCCCGTTGGGCTTCAGGCCCGCCTTGGCCAGGCGCTGGCGGATGTGGGGGTCGACGCCGTTGCGCGACCAGCCCGAGGTGTCCTT
This sequence comes from Verrucomicrobiota bacterium, assembly GCA_030831965.1. Classification (GTDB taxonomy): domain Bacteria; phylum Verrucomicrobiota; class Verrucomicrobiia; order Opitutales; family UBA953; genus UBA8828. The sequence goes on along the minus strand of JAURJZ010000084.1, from coordinate 11,706 downwards.
GGCCTCGGCGGCCTTGGGCGGGTTGAGCGACCAGTGGCGCTCGTAGTTGGCGCCCGCCGCGATCCAGCGGCGCAGGATGTCCTTCTCCGCGGCGGTCAGCTTCTTGCCGGTCTCCGGCGGCGGCATCACGTCCTCCGCGTCCTCGTCGAAGATGCGCGAGATCACCTCCGAGCTCTCCGGCTTGCCCGGCACGATGGCGTGGCCCTCCGACTCCTCGAGCTTGGCCGTCGCGCCCGCGAACGTGTCCAGGCGCAGCCCCGCCTTGTTGGCCTTCAGGTCGGGACCGTGGCAACCGAGGCAGTGGGTCGCCAGGATGGGCTGCACCTCGAAGTTGAAGCTCGGCGGGCCCTCCTTCGCCGAGGCGTCCCCGCAGCCCGTGAAGAGGGGGCTCAGGCAGGCGGCGGCGGCGACGGCCGCGAAGGGGAGGACGAGGGCTTTTTTTCGCATCTGGCGGGAGTGGTGCTTGGACATATCCCCGGGGGTGGGAGTTCCGTTTCCACCCCCTTTTTGAGGGTAAAGCGCGGTTTTTCAAGCGGCCCCCGCCGTTTGGCTCAGCGCCGGATGAGTTTCCAGTACGTGAACCGGTCCCCGTGCTCGATCGGCTTGGGCGGCGCCGCCTCCCGGCCCCACTCCAGGAGCTCCATCCGGCGCCGCTCCACCTCGGTGTCGGAACCCTTCCTCTCCGTCATCACCCACTCCGCCCGCACCACCCCGAAGGGCTTCGACTCGTCCCGCCAAATCACGCCCTCGAGGACGGTGTCAATCCGCTTGAGCAGCGGCGGGTCCAGGCTGAGGTCGCCCCTCAGCCCGATCCTCGAGCAGGGGTGCGTCACCCCCTTGCCGTCCTTGGCCGCCTCCTCGCCCTGCGGCGTGAACTTCCACACCGCCCTCAGCTCGACCAGCTCGCAGACATCCGCCACATCCTCCGGCCGCATGTGCCAGGGGCCGCGCACCGGGTCCGTGAACAGGATCTCGAAGGCCTCGTGGATCAGGCGGCCGGCCTTCTCCCGGTCCATCGTCCTAGGGATCAGGAAGCTCAGCCGGCCCTTGTTGCGCTGCCCCAGCCACTTCACCGGCTCGATCTCCAGCCAGACGCAGGGCACGCCCCGGACCACCGTGCCGTCCCGCGAGCTGACCTTGACCTCCGTCACCTTGTCCGGCTTCCCCTCCTCGATCGCGCTCATGCGGTACGTCGCCCAGCTGCCGTCCGCCGGCATCCGCTCGGCGAAGATCTCCCACTGCGCCAAGGCGGGGCGGGTGCTCGCCCCGAGGCCGGCCAGGACGGCCAGGATGGCGGGCAGGACGCGCATTCCTCCCATTTCAGGGGGTCCTCGGCCCGGGGCAAGCCGCATCCCCTCTTGCCCTTCCCGCCCCCAGCCGCCAAGTTGCACCCCCCATGGCGAGGTCCATCGAGGTCTACGACACCACCCTGCGCGACGGCGCCCAGGGCCTCGGCATCCATTTCTCCGTCGAGGACAAGCTCCGGGTGGCCGCCGAGCTCGACCGCTTCGGCGTCGCCTACATCGAGGGAGGCTGGCCCGGATCCAACCCCCGCGACATCGAGTTCTTCGCCCAGGCCAAGCGCCTCAGGCTCCGCCACGCCAAGCTCGCCGCCTTCGGCTCCACCCGCCGCAAGGGCGTCAAGGCCTCCGAGGACGCGCAGGTCAAGGGGCTCCTCGCCGTCGGCACCCCCGTCGTCACCCTCTACGGCAAGACCTCCCTCACCCACGTGCGCGAGGTCCTGCGCTGCTCCCCCGAGGAGAACCTCGCGATGATCGCCGACACCGTCGCCCATCTCGTCCGCCACGGCCGCGAGGTCGTCTACGACCTCGAGCACGCGGTCGACGGCTGGAAGGAGGACCGCGACTACGCCCTCGCCTGCGGCCGCGCCGCCGCCGAGGCCGGCGCCTCCCGCGTCGTCATCTGCGACACCAACGGCGGCTCCCTCCCCGACGAGGTCGCCGCCTGCGCGCGCGATTTCCTCGCGGTCGGCGCCCCCGTCGGCATCCACACGCACGACGACGCCGGCCTCGCCCTCGCCAACGCCCTCGCCGCCCTCGACGCCGGCGCCTCCCACATCCAGGGCACCGTCAACGGCATCGGCGAGCGCACCGGCAACTGCGACCTCACCGCCGCCATCCCCGTCGCCCAGCTCAAGCGCGGCTGGCGCTGCGTCCCCGCCGCCTCCCTCCGCCGCCTCACCGCGCTCTCCCGCTTCCTCGACGGCGTCACCAACCAGGCCCCCGACCCCCGCCGCCCCTGGGTCGGCGCCGCCGCCTTCGCCCACAAGGGCGGCACCCACGTCGACGCCGTCCGCAAGTTCGCCGCCGCCTACGAGCACGTCGACCCCGCCGCCGTCGGCAACGCCCGCGACGTCCTCGTCAGCGACCAGTCCGGACGCAGCAACCTCGTCCTCAAGGCCCGCGAGCTCGGCATCGAGCTCGACAAGGACGCCCCCTCCACCCGCGCCGCCCTCGAGGAGCTCAAGCGCCTCGAGCACGAGGGCTGGAGCTTCGAGGACGCCGACGCCTCCCTCCGCCTCCTCCTCCGCCGCCACCTCGGCAAGGCCGCCGCCACCCCCTTCGAGGTCCTCACCTACCACGTCTCCATCCGCGGCGGTCTCAACCACGCCGCCTGCGAGGCCACCGTGCGCGTCCGCATCGGCGACCGCGAGACCCTCACCGTCGCCGAGGGCGAGGGCCCCGTCCACGCCCTCGACCAGGCCCTCCGCGCCGGCCTCACCCCCCATTTCCCCCGCCTCGCCAAGGTCACGCTCGCCGATTACAAGGTCCGCGTGCTCGCCGGGGCCGACGGCACCTCCGCCAAGACCCGCGTGGTCGTCCGCTCCACCGACGGCTCCACCGCCTGGGGCACCGTCGGCGTCAGCGCCAACCTCGTCGAGGCCAGCCTGCGCGCCCTCATCGACGGCTATGGCCACGCCCTCGCCCGCTGACCCCAAGGCCCAGGGCGCCGCCCCTCCGCCCGCGACCGTCGAGCATCGCGACGCCCGCGAGGCGTTCATCCCCCCGTCGTCCCTTTCCGGTCGCTACGAGTCCGGCTCCCAGTCGATCAGCCTCAGCGGCGCCTCGGCCGACCTGCCGGCTCTCCGCCTCGAGGGCGCCGAGCCCGTCCACGGCTCCTACCGGCCCAAGACCCTCCCCGGCGCCGACGCCGCCGATGTCCTCATCGTTCTCGGCCTCGTGGCCGCCGCCGGGGGCTACCTCGTCTGGCGGCGCTTCCAGCGCGAGGCCCAGGAGAACTTCGCCGGGCAGGACCACAACAGGGACTGAGCCGGCCGGCCGCGTCCGCCGTCAGTCCGACCTCGGCCGCGCGTAGACCGTGCTGCCCCGCAGCTCGACCTCGAAGCGCCCCGTGTCCTCGAGCAGCCGGTAGAACTTCGCGTAGCGCGGCGCGTGCTGGTCGTAGTTGGGCACCCGCTCGCGCACCCGGCGCAGCACGAACTCGCCCTTCACCCAGCCGTCCTGGCTCGGCAGGCTCCGCGCCGCCTCGACCAGCGCCTGGATCAGCGGCCCGTTGGCCAGCAGCTCCTCCCTGCGCCTCAGCGCATGGGCGTCGACCGGCATGTGGCCGCCCGGGGCGTCCTTGGCCGGCGCGGGGCCCGGCTCCTCCGTCCGGCCCGCGCCCCGGCGGGCCCGGCGGGGGCGTCCGCCGCCCGCCTCGGGCTCGCGCGCCGCCCGCGCCGCCCTCGCCGCGGGCTTGGCCGCGCCGAAGCCGACCAAGGGCAGCCGGCGCTCCGCCTCCGCCAGCGCCGCCTCCGCCTCCGGCCCCAGCTTGGGCAGGGCGCGCAGCGCCGCGAGGATGAGCCGCAGCACCTCGCGGGGATCGGTCTCCACCGCGGCCTTCGTCTCCAGCCGGTCGCGCAGGTCGTTGAGGTTGATGTAATGGTGGGCCGCGCTGCGCAGCGCGCGGTGCGGCCGCTCGCCCATCACCACGATGCGGACGCCGTCCTTCTTCGCGTCCTCCACCACGGGCGTGAAGTCGCTGACGTTCGTCACGAACACCAGCGTCGTCGGCGGCTCCTTGCCCGCGAGCAGCTTCACCGCGTCGATGGTCAGCCGCATGTCGGTCGCGTTCTTGCCCGCCGTGTAGTTTCGCTGCTCGACCAGCTCCAGGGCCGGCCAGTCCTCGGCCATCTTCCGCCAGTTGTGCAGCCGCGAGGTGAAGTCGCCGTAGGCGCGGGCCGAGACCAGGGGCGTCTCGCCCACGAAGTTCCTCAGGGTCGGCAGGTAGGCGTGCGAGACGTTGTCGGCGTCGATCAGCAGCGCGATCCGCTCCGAGGCCGAGCCGCGGGCGGCCTCGGGCGTCGACGTCGAGGGCGCGGCCGCGCGGGACGCGCCCCGGCTGGGGGCGCGGCGGCGGGAGGATGCCTTGCGGCTGGCGGTGGCGGGCTTTTTCTTGGCGGGCACGGCGGTAAAGTGTCCTCCAGCCAACACCAAACCGCCTCCCAGGGAAAGGGGATTGTGAATGACAGGTGCACGGGGGCGCAGGGGTTCGGGTAGAACCTAGGGAATCAAGAAGCGGAGGGTGAAGGAATTATGCCCGTTCTCCCTCGATGACGGGTTGTGCCCGATGGGGAATCCGGGAGGCTTTAACTTCCCGAGCCCCCGAGCCCCCGGGCAGTCACCCTTCTCGCCCAGCGTCCCCGGGAGGAATCGAACCTCCATCCTCGGTTTAGGAAACCAATGTTCTATCCGTTGAACTACGGGGACCTGAGGCTCCCCTTTTGGCCCTCCCGCCCCCTCCGGGCAAGCCCGCATCGGCCGCCTTCCTCCCTTGCCCCCGCCCGCCCCCCTCCCTTACTACCGCCGCCTTACCCAAGATGACGCCCCTGCCAGCCCTCGCCGCCGCCTCCGCCGTGCTCCCCGCCTGGGCCTGGGCGGCCTTCCTCGCCTTCGTCGTGGTCATGCTCGCGCTCGACCTCGGCGTCTTCAACCGCAAGGACCACAAGCCCTCCTTCCGCGAGGCCACCGCCTGGGTCGTCGTCTGGGTCGCGCTCGCGGTCGGGTTCGGCCTCATCCTCAACGCCTGGCGGGGGCCCGAGGACGCGCAGCTGTTCGCCGCCGGCTACCTGCTCGAGCTCGCCCTCTCGGTCGACAACCTCTTCATCTTCATCCTCGTCTTCGCCCATTTCCGCGTCCCGCCCGAGCTCCAGCACCGCGTGCTCTTCTGGGGCATCATCGGCGCGGTCGCCTTCCGCGCCCTCTTCATCGTCCTCGGCATCGCCGCCGTCGAGCGCTTCGCCTGGCTCCTGCCCATCTTCGGCCTCTTCCTCGTCTTCACCGGGGCCAAGATGGCCCTGGCCAACGACGCCGACGAGGGCAAGGACATGGCGGAGAACCTCTTCGTGCGCATCGCCCGCCGGTTCTTCCCCCTGACCAACCGCCTCCACGGCAACCGCTTCGTCGCCGTCGAGGACGGCCGCCGCGTCTTCACCCCGCTGTTCGTCGTGCTCCTCGTCATCGAGGGCACCGACATCGTCTTCGCCGTCGACTCCATCCCCGCCGTCCTCGGCATCCTGCCGCCCGACATGCCCCTCGAGGAGAAGCGCTTCGTCGCCTTCACCTCCAACATCTTCGCCATCCTCGGCCTGCGCTCGATGTACTTCGCCCTCTCCGGGTTCCTCGCCTACTTCCGCTTCCTCAAGCCCGCCCTCGCCTTCATCCTCTGCTTCATCGGGCTCAAGATGATTCTGCCCTTCGCCGCCCGCCTCGGCCAGGAGGACGGCGCCCTCGCCGCCTGGGTCCCCGGATGGATCGTCCGGGACGGCAAGGTCCATGTCCCGACCGACGTCTCCCTGGCCGTCATCGGCTCCGTGCTCGCCCTGGCCATGCTCCTCTCCCTCGCCTTCCCCCGGCGGCGCTGAGGCGCTTTTTCCGTTCCCTTCCCGCCCCTCCCTCGCCACGCTGGGCGCGTGCCCAGCCGCCGCCAAGACTACCTCAGCCACCTCAGGGGCAGTCGCCGGCTGCTGGTTTTCGCCGTCCTCCTGGGCATCGTCTATTCCCTCGCCAGCGCCCTCGGCGTCCCCTTCCTCATCGGCAAGGTCCTGCCCGCGGCCTTCGGCGACGCCGCCACGCGCGCCCAGCCCCTCCTCGCCTTCCCCGGCTGGCTCGGCTGGGAACCCCTCCGGCTTCCCCCCGGACGCGAGGTCGCCTTCGCCGTCCTCTTCCTCCCCGCCGTCTTCGCCTTCCGCGGCCTGGCCCAGTGGGGCGCCAACGTCTGCATCAACGTCGCCGGCCTCCGCGTCATCGACTCCGTCCGCACCGCGGTCTTCGCCCGCATCCAGCGGCTTCCCGTCGCCTTCTTCTCGCGGATGCCGACCGGCGACCTCCTCCAGCGGCTCACCACCGACGTCCAGTCGGTCCGCATCGTCCTCGTCGACGTCACCAACGACCTCGTCATCCAGCCCTTCATGCTGGTCTTCGCCACCGGCGCCGTCGTCCTCACCTGCCTCAGCCTGCCCGATGGCTGGCAGTTCCTCCTCTGCCTCGCCGCCACGCCCGCCTCCGTCCTCCTTGTCCGCTGGGTCGGCCGCGCCCTCCGGCGCCGCGCCCAGCTCGCCGCGGAGCGCCACGCCCGCCTCGGCTCCGTCTTCATCGAGAACCTGCAGTCCCCGCGCGAGGTGCGCGCCTACAACCTCGAGGCCCGCGAGCTCGCCCGCTACCGGGCCCTGGCCGACGAGACCCTGCGCATCAACTCGCGCATCGCCCGCTACGACAAGGCCCTCTCCCCCCTCCTTGAGATCGTCGCCGCCTGCGGCGTCGCCCTCGCCGTCTGGGTCGGGGCCGACATCGGCCTCGGCCTCCCCGACCTCCTCCTCATCGTCACCGCCCTCTACATGGCCTACGAGCCGGTCAAGAAGCTCGGCCGCGTCAGCAACCTCCTCCGCCTCGCCGAGGTCGGCCTCCGCCGCCTCGCCGAGGTCCTCGACGCCCCCGACGACGTGCCCGAGCGCGCCGACGCCCCCGCCCTCGGTCCCGTCCGCGGCGCCCTCCGCCTCGAGGCCGTCGGCTTCCGCTACGGCGACGACGCCGTCCTCTCCGGCATCTCCCTCGACATCCCCTCCGGCCAGTCCGTCGCCCTCGTCGGGCCCAGCGGCGCCGGCAAGAGCACCCTCGTCAACCTCATCCCCCGCTTCCACGATCCCGCCTCCGGGCGCATCCTCCTCGACGGCCGCGACCTCCGCGACCTCCGCCTCGCCGAGCTCCGCGGCGCCATCGCCCTCGTCTCCCAGGACCCCGTCCTCTTCGACGACACCGTCCGCGAGAACATCCGCCTCGGGCGCCCCGGCGCCACCGACGCCCAGGTCGACGAGGCCGCCCGCCTCGCCGGCGCCCTCGACTTCATCCGCGCCCTTCCCCGGGGCATGGACACCCCCGTCGGCCAGCGCGGCGGCTCCCTCTCCGGCGGCCAGCGCCAGCGCGTCGCCATCGCGCGCGCCTTCCTCAAGGACGCCCCCATCCTCCTGCTCGACGAGGCCACCTCGGCCCTCGACACCGAGACCGAGCGCGCCATCCAGTCCTCGCTCAACCAGCTGATGCGCGGCCGCACCACCCTCATCGTCGCCCACCGCCTCAGCACCATCCGGGACGTCGACCGCATCGTCGTCCTCGACCGCGGCGCCGTCGTCGCCGACGGCTCCCGCGCCGACGTCCTCGCCGCCTCCCCCCTCTTCCGCCGCCTCGCCGAGCAGCAGGGAGCCGGCTGACCGTGCGCGTCCTCCTCGCCAAGCCCTGCGGCCTTCGCGGCGCCCTCGCCCTCACCCCCGCCGTCCGCTCCATCCGCGAGCGTCACCCCGCCGCGCGCGTCACCGTCCTCACGTCCCCCGCCGCCCTCGCCGTCCTCGAGGGCTGCCCCGGCGTCGACCTGGCCCTGCCGCTCCCACCCTCGCCCGGGCTCGCCCTCCTCGCCCACCTCCGCCGCCAGGACTTCGACCACGCCTTCGCCCTCGCGCCCTCCGCCGCCGCCCGCCGCTGCGCCGCCCTCTCCGGCGCCGCCCGCCGCTGGGTCGTCGGCCGGCCCGGACTCTACCTGCCGCTGCTCGACGGCTGGGGCGACCCTCCCACCCAGGATCTCCACGAGGCCGCCCGCAACCACGCCGTGGTCGCCCAGGCCATGTCCCTCCCCACCCAGGCGCCCGCCTACTGGTTCGCCACCTCCCGCATGCAGGAGCACGGCCTCCTTCTCGAGCCCGGCCGCTACGCCCTCATCCACCCGACCGCCGCCGACCCGGCCCGCATGCTCGGCGCCCACTTCTGGTCCGTCGTCGGCCGCGAGCTCATCGACTCCCGCGCCGTCGACCGCGTCGTCGTCTCCTGCGGCCCCGACGCCACCGAGCGCATCTACGCCGAGGCCGTCTGCGGCGCCATCGGCCCCGCGGCCTCCTCCCTCGCCGGCAAGCTTCGCATCCCCCAGCTCGCCCGCCTTCTCGCCGACGCCCGCCTCTGCCTCGGGGTCGACACCCCCGTGCTCCAGCTCGCCGCCGCCGTCCGCTGTCCCGTCGTCGGCCTCTACGGTCCCTCCGACTACGGCCGCAACCGCCCCTGGGATTCCCTCAGCCGCAACGTCCGCGTCGACAACGCCCCCTACCTCGGCGAGACCGCCGCCGAGTGGCGCGACCGCATGGGCCGCGCCTTCGGCCGCATCCGCCCCGACCAGGTCCTCCAGGCCTCCGACGAGCTCCTGCGCATGGCTGGCTAGCCAAGCCGGGCTTTTGCCCAAAGTTAGCCTGCGCTCCGCCCGGGAATGCGCAAATAATCGCAAACTTGGCCCCGTCCGGGTCCGTTTGGCCGTTGGCACAGCGGGTGCATTCTCCCCCTCGCCATGAAAAACCTGCTCCGCAACCTCTCCCTCATCGCCTTGCTGGCCTTGCCTGCCTTGGCAATGGCCCAGGACGCCCCCGCGGCCTCCGCCGCCCCCTCGGCTCCCGCCGGGCCCGCCCCCGCCTCCCTCGAGCAGCGCATCGGCGACCTCGAGGCCTACGTCGGCAACACCGGCCCCAAGGCCGGTGATGAGAAGGTCGCCGCGGGTCCCCTCGCCGCCGTCGCCGGCCCGGGCCACAACGCCTTCCTCATGACCTGCGCCGCGCTGGTCCTCTTCATGACCCTTCCCGGCCTCTTCCTCTTCTACGGCGGGCTTGTCCGCTCGAAGAACGTCCTCTCCGTCGCCGCCCAGTGCATCGGGATCGCCGGCCTCGTCTCCATCCTCTGGTGGGCGGTCGGCTACTCCCTGGTCTTCGGCAAGAGCTTCGACGGCACCGGCCTCGGCCTCGCCTTCGGCGGCTCCGAGTTCTTCTTCCTCAACGGCGTCACCTCCGCCCCCAACGGCGACTACGCCTACTGGATCTCGCAGAACGTCTTCTCCATGTTCCAGCTGATGTTCGCCATCATCACGCCCGCCCTCATCGTCGGCGCCGTCGCCGAGCGCATGAAGTTCTCCGCGGTCGTCGCCTTCGTCACCCTCTGGATGCTCGTCGTCTACTTCCCCATGGCCCACAACGTCTGGGGCATCACCGGCGACATGAACGGCGTCTGGAACGCCAAGGCCTCGATCAAGGCCATCGACTTCGCCGGCGGCACCGTCGTCCACATGACCTCCGGCTGGTCCGCCCTCCTGCTCTGCATCCTGGTCGGCCGCCGCTCCGGCTTCGGCAAGACCCCCATGACCCCCCACTCCATGGTGCTCTGCATGGTCGGCACCGGCATGCTCTGGGTCGGCTGGTACGGGTTCAACGCCGGCTCCGCCCTCGCCGCCGACGGCGTCGCCGCCCAGGCCTTCGCCACCACCACCCTCGCCGCCGCCGTCGCCGCCTTCACCTGGGGCGCCCTCGAGTGGGTCCTGCGCCGCCACGCCAGCATCCTCGGCCTCTGCTCCGGCGCCGTCGCCGGCCTCGTGGTCGTCACGCCCGCCGCCGGCTTCGTCACCCTCAACGCCGCCGTCCTCATCGGTCTCCTCGCGGGCGCCATCCCCTTCTTCGCGGTGGTCTACCTCAAGAAGTGGCTCGGGTACGACGACGCCCTCGACACCTTCGGCGTCCACGCCGTCGGCGGCACCCTCGGCGCGATCCTCACCGGGATCCTCGCCACCGCCGACGTCAACGGCAACCTCAACACCAACCTCAAGGACGTCCTCGCCTCCGGCGGCCTCCTCGGCGAGCAGCTCAAGGCCGTCGGCATCACCCTCGTCCTCTCCCTCCTCGCCACCCTCGTCATCGGCCTCCTGGTCAAGCACACCATCGGCCTCCGGGTCACCGAGGAGGACGAGGCCCGCGGCCTCGACGTCACCGACCACGGCGAGGAAGGCTACTCCTTCAAGGGCTGAGCCGCGGCCCCCGGCCCTCCCCAAAGCCCCCGGACATCCGGGGGCTTTTTTTGCGCCCCTGCTCCGCCCTCGCCCGCGCGAAAAGCCACTGCTGCGCCAAGCCCGCCGCCTCGCCGAAGTGCGCCCGCCCAAACCGGCCCAGCGCCTCGTTCCGCCACCCGCTGAGCTCGTAGCCCTCCGACATCACCCGACCGATCCACGTGTCCACCGGGAACGCATCCAGCCTCCCCAGCCCAAACAGCGCCACGCACGCCGCCACCTTCGGCCCCACGCCCGGCAACTCCGCCAACCTCGCCTCCGCCTCCGCCGTCGTCGTCCCCTCCAGCCCGCCCAGCCAATCCCTCTCCCGCGCCAGCCGCCCCGCCGTGCCTCGGACAAACCCCGCCCGGTAACCCAGCCCGCACGCCCTCAGCTCCGCCTCGCCCGCCCGCGCCAACCTCTCCCACGAGGGCAGGGCACAGTAGCCCGGCGCCACCTCCTCGCCCAGGCTCTCCGCCAACGCCGCCACCATCCTGCGTATCTGGACGATCTGCTTGTTCGAGCTGCACAGGAACGCCAGCAGCGCCTCCTCCGGCTCCTGCCGCAGGATCCTCAGCCCCGGAAACCGCTCCATCGCCTCCCGCAGGAACGCATCCGACCTCCACGGCAGCCGCTCCGCCAGCGCCGCCTGCTCCCCCTCCGCGTCCAGGTAGCGCCCCAGCGCCTCCCCCAGGTCGGGCATGCCCTCCGGCTGGCGCCACTCCACGCCCCTCGCGTGCGGCCTCAGCTGCGCCACCCCGCGCCCAAACACCCCGACCCACCCCTCCGCCTCCCGCCTCCAGCGAAAACTCTGCCCCCCGTCCAAGACCTCCGCCAGCACCCGCTCCTCCATCGGCTGCGCCAGCCGCAACACGCGCCACGTCGTCCACTCCAGCTTCTGCCTGCTTCGCCTCATCTCCCCAATCAACCTCCTCCCTCGCCCATGGCAACCAGCGGCGCCAGCGGACGCTGCCGCCGGCCACCCATTCCCCGGGCCCCCGCTCCTGGCGCTAAGCCAAGTGAACGAAGAATGAGGAACGAGAAACGAGGGACGAAAAAAAGCCGGAGCCCCGCTTCCCGCCAATCCGCTACCTTCTAACCCCGCTATTCAGCTAGAGAGCCATCGAGCCAACGAGCCATTCGGCCCCCGAGCCCCCGAGCCCCGTCTCCCTCACCGGCGGCTCCGCCGTCGCTCACTTCCCCAACCCCGTGTCCGTCGGCATCCCCCAGAGGAAACTCCTCCTCACCGCCAGCTCCTTGCCATCGGGCCCCAGGATGCTCACCCGCCACGCCAAGGGACGCCACCTCGGGGTCGGCGCGTCCGCGCCCGTCAGCGCCACCACAATCTCC
>JAURJZ010000083.1 GCA_030831965.1 Verrucomicrobiota bacterium | reverse complement strand
GTGGAGAGGACACTGTTCGGGGGAGCCATCATGGCCTCCTTGGGGGTTGTGTCGTGGTTCCTTGCTGCGGGTTGAGGCGTGCCCCCCGGGGGTGCCCTCTGTCGGCGCTACGGGTGGGGGCGTGTCCGGCTCGGGTGCCCCACCCGTAGTGTCACTGTACCGCCGATCGGCTGCAATCGCAACCGGGTCACCGACGCTCAGCCAGGGCCTTGGCGTAGGCGAGGATCTGCTCGGGGGTCGCCCGCTTCAGGTCGGCGGGGGCCATCTTCACCGGGGCGGCGGGCGGGGGCCGACGCGGGGTGGCGACGGCCTCGGCGGCCTTGCGGGCGGCGGCACGGCGCGGGTCCACGGTGGGGGCCGGAGGGGCGGCGGGGCGGGAACGGTTGAGTCGACCCTTGACGGCGAAGTAGGCCGTCTCCAGGTCCAGGGACTCGTTCCTGTTGAGCAGGTCCGCGACGCCGGCCTTCACCTCGGGGTCGTCGAGCAGGTCCGGGTGGGACGCCGTGAAGCGGTCGAACTCCAGGTCGGCCTGCGCCGCCCGGTACTCGGTCTCCACGGGGGCCAGGGCCTCGGCCAGACGGCGGCTGACCTCGGCCTCGATGCGGGCCTGGATGGACGACGGATCCCACGAGTCGAGGTCGGGCAGGTCACCCTGCCGCTCCGCGGCGGGCGTGGCGAGCTTGGAGATGGACTTGCGCCACGCCTCACGCTCGGCGGCGAGCTGCTTGCGCTCCTCCGCGAGCGCCTGGGTCTTGCGGGTCACCATGCCCTGCAGGCCCTTGGCGAGGTTCTGCAACTCGGGCGGCAGCTTGGCGACCTCCTGTTCCCACGACAGGGTCTTGCCGCCTTCGGCGGCGGGGGCCTGGGTCGGCTCCCCTCCTTCGGGGGCAGGTTCCGTCCCGGCGGGGGTGGTGGTGACCTCCGGGGCGGGGGTGGCGGCCTGTGCTTCGGCCAGTGCTTCGGCGGCGATGGACATTGGTTGCTCCGTGTCCTCCCCGCCGTGCGGGGAGGGTGGGTTGGTGTTGGTGCCTGTGTGTCAGCGGGCCATGCGGCGGCGGAACAGGTCAAGCTGCTCCGCGGCATCGTCGATCTCCATCCCTTCGACCTCCCCGTCGTCCTCCTGCTCCTCGCGGACGACCTCGACCTCGCCGCCCTCCGGGGTGGACTCTTCCTCGGGCATGGACTCCTCCATGCCCTCCTCCATGCCCTCCTCGGGGGCGGCGTCCTGCGTCAGGAAGTCCTGGAACCCCTGGTCCTTGACGAGCGCGAGCAGGTGGGCCGCGATGGCGACGAGGGCGTCGTCGGACTGCGCCTCACGGATGCTCACGGGGAACGGCGAACCGTAGTCGGCCGCCGCCTGCTCCAGCATGGCGAGGGTGCGCACGAGGTCGGGGGGAAGCCGGGAGGCGTCCTTGATCTCCACCTCGACGGGCGCACCGAACAGCATGGAGGCCTTGGCCGCCGCCTGGACGAGGTTCTTGAGCACCTTGTCCGAGTACGGGCGGCGGGGCGTGGGGATCGCGGTCATCAGGGCCGACTCCAGGGTGCGGTCGGCCTTGGTGGCGGCGTTGGCGAGTGCTTCGGGCATCTTCATGGCTCAGACTCCTTCGGGGAGGGCGGGGGGCCCGGCGGGGGCCTCGGGGGCGGCGACGAACGTGTCGGGCAGGTTGTAGGCCCGGACCAGTTCGCGGAGGATGGCCTCGGCGGGGGCACCGAGCTGGCCGAGGATCGGGGTGAGCTGGACCAGGGCCTCGCGCTTCGCGGCGTCGCCCATCGGGGTGCTCCCCTGGTCCAGCGCGAAGGTCGGGAACTGCCCGCGGAGGTCCTGCTCGGTCAGGATGACCGGCCCGATGCCGGGGAGGTTCAGGGGCTCGCCCTCGTCGGCCAGGATGACCGCGAGCATGGCGACGTAGGCGAGGGCCATGTCGACGATCGCCTGGTCCCGCACCCGGACCATTCGGCCGAGGGAGCTTGCCGTGTACTCCTGAAGCAGGCGGTTCTCGGTCGCGGTGACGCCGGTGACCTGCCCGGAGACGAACGGGGCGTTGACCCCGCTCTGCTGAATGTCGGACTCGACCTGCTGCTCGTGGATGGCGATGTCGGCCGGGATGGGCTCCTGGGGCACGGGGACCATGTTGCCGTTCAGGTCCTCACCCGGCTGCACGGTACACTCGATCATCTCGCTGTCGACGCCCTCCCCGATCTTCGCCACGGCCTCCTGGTCGAGGAACCCGGGGCGGACGAGCCACTGACGGGCCATGCGCCGGACCCCGCGCAGCCGGTAGGTGCGCATCAGGTTCAGCTCGGCGACGAGGGGGTAGACCCTGCCCACGAGGCTGTAGCCGCGGAGCGGGATCTCGGGGTCGCGCGAGAAGTAGAGCGGGACGATGGGCACGACGGGGTTGCCGGCCGCGTCGCGGAACGGGATGCCGGAGTAGGTCGTCTCCTGCTCGACCTCCTGGTCGGGGGCGGGGGCCTCACCCTCCTCCCCCTCGGGGGACGGCTCGGGGGACGCGCCGGTCTGCACCCTGACGCCCCGGAACAAGAACCGGTCGTCCCGGTCGTGGTCGGGCGACCACACCACCAG
>JAURJZ010000014.1 GCA_030831965.1 Verrucomicrobiota bacterium | reverse complement strand
TTCCGTCGGCCTAGCAAGGAACCCCGCGGATGCGGGGTTTTTTGTTGGGCCGACAGAAGAACGCCGGCGCACGGAAGCACAGGGGAACGGGACGAGACAGGGGCACGGCGGCACAGGGGCACGGGGGCACGGGACGAGACAGGGGCACGGAGGCAGAACGCGGGGAAGCGGGCCAGCTGCGCGCGTTTTCATCCTTCCATCATTTCATCCCTTTAATCCCTTCTCGTGAGGCAACGAACGGCAGCACCCTCCTATGCCCCTGTGCTTCCGTGCCCCTTGGCCTCGGGGCCCCGGGCCCCTGGTCTCCCTTTTCCCTTGCCCCTTGGGGAGGCTTTTCCAAAACCAACCTTCCTGTTCGTTGGGAGGGATATCCAAGTGGCTAAAGGGCGCGGACTGTAAATCCGTTCAGCATTGCTGTTCGTGGGTTCAAATCCCACTCCCTCCACCACGAACAGGGGCGCTTGCGCGGGCCGAAAAGCCCGGCATGATGTCGACATGCCCATCCGACGCTACCGCGTGGTCGAGAAGGACGGCCGGGAGGCCGAGATCCTCGAGGTCGAGCAGCCCGCGGGGAGCCCCGACCTGGCCCGGCACCCGCTTGACGGGCGGGAGCTGCGGAAGCTGCTCGAGGCGCCGAGCGTGGGGGGCAAATGGACGGACAGGGGGATATCAAACAGACTCAAGGAAGGCGGCTTCCGCAAGATGGAGAAGGACGGCACGGGCTGGACGGACGTGACCTGAGGCGGCCATGGACGAGCTCATTTTGCTCTACGACGGCGACTGCGGGCTCTGCAACCGGAGCGCGCGCTGGCTTGCGCGGCGGGACGCCCGCCGGAGGCTGCTGATGGCGCCGAACACCGGCGTGACGGCCCGCGTCGCCGGCGAGCCCGCCGGAGGCGAGGACGCCGGCATCGTGGTCTGGGACGGAGCCCGCCGACTCGTTGGGGTGCCGGCCGTGGCCCGCGCGCTGCTCGAGCTCCGGGGCGGCTGGCCCCTGGCCGGCCTTGTCCTCGGCGCCCTGCCCGGCTGTCTCACGCATCGGGTCTATGCGGCGGTCGCGAGGCGACGGCGGCGCAGCAAGCCGGACTGCACGCTGCCGGACGCGAGGGACCAAAGGTGGTTGGATTGAACGTCGGCAGGATGCACGGGGGCTCAGGGGCACGGAGGTATAGCTCTTTGGCTCCCTCGCTGCTTGGCTCACTTATCGCTGACACCCCAATCCGGCTGACTTAGCGGCGCGTGTCGCGCGGGTCGAAGGCGTCGCGCAGGCCGTCGCCCACGTAGTTGAGGGCGAGGAGGGTGAGCGCGAAGAGGGTCGAGGGGGCGAGGAGGATCCAGGGGCATTCCTCCATGACGTCGGCGCCCTCCTTGATAAGCAGCCCCCAGGAGGTCATGGGCGCCTGCACGCCGAGGCCGAGGAAGGAGACGAAGGCCTCGAGGAGCATGACGCCGGGGACGGTGAGGGTGCCGTAGATGGCGAGGGTGCCGGCGAGGTTGGGCAGGTAGTGGCGGAGGATGATGCGGCCGGTGGAGGCGCCCATGGTTTCGGCGGCCTGGACAAACGGGGTGGAGCGGAAGGCGAGGACCTGGTTGCGGACGACGCGCGCCATGGTGAGCCACGAGATGCCGCCGACGACGACGTAGAGGAGCCAGAGCTCCTGGCCGAAGACGACGGTGCAGAGGATGATGATGAGGGTGAGGGGGAGCGTGTTGATGACGTCGACCACGCGCATCATGGCCTCGCCGCGCGTGCCGCCGACCTGGGCGGCGGCGATGCCGTAGGCGGTGCCGAACAGGAGGGCGATGACGGTGGCGATGAGGCCGACCCGGATGGAGACGCCGCCGCCGTGCAGGACCCGGGAAAGGAGGTCGCGACCGAGGATGTCGGTCCCGAGCCAGTGGGAGGCCTCGGGCGGGACGGGCCCAAGGGCGAGATTCTGGGCGCGGAAATCGTGGGGGGCGACCCAGCCGGCGGCGAGGCAGAGCCCGCCGACGAGAAGGAGGAAGACGGCGGCGACGACGGCGGGGCGGTTGCGGCGGAAGCGTTCCCAGCCGCGGAGGATGGCGCGGGCGACGACGGCGAGGAGAAGAAGGACGGGGATGGCGACCAGGACGGCGGCGGTGACGCGGGCGGCGTCGCCGGTCAGCCAGGCGGGCGCGGGGCCGAGGGCCTTGCCGAGCGCGCCGACGCCGGCGTGGAGGAGGAGGAGCGCGGCGGGCGCGAGCAAGATGCCCGCCAGGTAGCCCGGGGTCATGCCGGAGGACTCAGCCTGGCTCCGCCTGAGGCGAGGGTTCAGCCAGGCGAGGGCGAGGTCGGCGACAAGGTTGAGGACGAGCAGGAAGGAGGCGTAGAGGAGGGTGAGGCCGACGATGAGGGTGGCGTCGCGATTGGTGACGGAGGTGACGAAGAGCCGGCCGAGGCCGGGGACGTCGAACATCGACTCGACGACGAAGGAGCCGGAGACGAGGCCGGCGGCGGCGGGGGCGAGGTAGGTGACGACGGGCAGGAGGGCGTTGCGGAGCGTGTGCACGAACCAGACGCGGAAGGGACCTAGGCCCTTGGCCTGGGCGGTGCGCACATAGTCGGAGGCGCGGACCTCGAGCATGGCGCCGCGGGTGAGGCGGGCGATGGGCGCGGCGACGACGATGCCGAGGGTCAGGACGGGCAGGAGGAGGTGCTCGGGGCCGCCCCAGCCGCAGGGCGGCACGAGGCCGAGCCAGCGCGAGAGAAGGAGGGAGAGGAGGGGGCCGATGACGAAGGAGGGAAGGCAGATCCCGAGGAGCGAGAAGCCCATCGGGATGCGGTCGAGCCAGGAGTCCGGCCGCGAGGCGGCGAGGACGCCGACGGGGATGCCCACGGCCACGGCGAGGAGGAGGGAGAGAAGGCCGAGCTGGATGGAGACCGGCACGCGGGGCGCGACGAGCTCGTTGACGGACCAGCCGTGGTACTTGGTGGAGAGGCCGAGGTCGCCGCGCAGGAGGTTGGCGACGTAGCGGCCGAACTGGACGTGGGTGGGCTGGTCGAGGCCGTAGAAGCGCTCGTAGCGGGCCTTGATCTCGGCGGGCATGGGCCGGTCGGAGTCGAAGGGGCTGCCGGGCACGACCTTGACGAGGAGGAAGGCGGCGGTGGCGACGACGAGGAGGACGGGCACCATCTCGCCCAGCCGACGCAGGAGGTAGGGTCCCATGGATCAGCGCTGCGACTCAACCTTCCGCTCGAGCTCCTGGGTGGTCGGTGCGCGGGGAATGCCGCCGGAGGCGGGAGCGGTCTCGCCGGTGCGGCGCGAAAGGACCTCGTACTCGGTCTCGCTGATCCCGCCCCGCTCCTGCATGTGCTGGCGGCGGAGGGCGCGGTCGGCCTCGGCGCGGCGCTGCTGCTCGGCCTCGCGCTCGGCGGGGGTGAGGGGAATGCAGCCGGCAAGCAGGGGAAGGGCGACCAGGAGGGGGAATCGCATCGCCCGGGAGCCTTGTCGGACCGAGGGAGGAAGGGCAACGCACAAAGGTCGGGCGGGGGCGCGATTAAGGCTTCCGCCTTGGGCGGCGCGGCGGTTCCCTGTGGGCATGGACTCGCCGCCCAAGGCCATCGGATTCCCCGCGGGCATGCTCGGCGAGATCGCGCTGCGCGTGCCGGTGCTCGCCGGCGGACCCGGTTGGGTGGCCCTGGACAAGCCGGCGGACGTGGCGCTGGAAGACCATCCCTGGCAGGACGGCGCCCCCACGCTGCTCGGCTGCCTGCGCTCGCAGCTCGACGCGGGCAAGCCCGAGATGGCCCGGCTCGGGCTGGCCGAGCCCGCCGCGGTGGTCGGCCCCGAGCCGGAGCTGTCCGGGGTGGCGATCCTGGCCGACCGCGCGGGCTCGCTGGCCGCGTGGCGCGAGGCGCTCGGCTCGGGGGCCTTCGAGCTGGGCTACGAGATGCTGGCCCGGACGGACGACGCCCCGGAGGAGGGCGGGCTCTGCGACCTGCCGCTGCGGCACGACGAGACGCGGCGGCGGACGACGGTGTCGCACCGCAACGGCAAGCAGAGCGAGACTCGGTTCGCCGCCGGCGAGCGGCTCGGCGACTGGCGGCTGTGGACCGCGACCTGCTCGCTGGCGCGGCGCGACCAGGTGCAGGCGCACGCCGCCGAGTGCGGGATCCGCATCGCGGGCGAGCTCCGCTACGGCCGCGCGGGGCGCGTGACGCTCTCGGAGACGGTCGCCCACGGACGGCTGAACAAGGGCGGCGACCGACCGCTCCACCGAGGGGTGCTGCTCAGGCTGGCCTGGGTCGCGGGGACGGTCGGCGGGCAGGCGTTCCGGGTGGAGTCGCCGCAGCCGGACGAGTTCGCGGTGACGCTGAGGAGGCTCAGGGCCCGGACACGACAAGGGCCGGTCTGAGGCCGGCCCGAGGATCGACCGCGAGGTCGCTTACTTGGCCTTCGCCTTGGCGAGGGCCGCGGCGAACTTCGCCTTGAGGCGGTTGGCCTTGTTGCGGTGGATGACGCCGGTCTTGACCGCCTTGTCGAGGGCGGAGCTCGCCTTGGAGGCGGCGGCGGCGGAGGGGGTGGCGCCGAAATCCTTGAGCACGCCCTTGAGGTGGGTGCGGGTGCCGCGGTTGCGCACGGTGCGAGCGGCGGTCTGGCGGGCGGCTTTCTTGTTGGCTTTGATGTTGGCCATTGGAGGGAAGAGGGGTGCCGAGGCGGGGGGCGGTAGTCAATGCCGATTTGGCGGCCGGCGGTTCAGTCCGGCCAGGGCAGCCGGAAGCGGTCGCGGGTGCGGAGGTAGCCGTCGGGGCTCTCCATGCGGCCGACGGGGGCGTGGTCGGCCACCCGCACCTTCCAGGACACGGGGTCGGCGAGGCCGGCGCGGACGTGGGCGAGGAGGGCCTCGAGGACGACGAGGCGGTTGCGGCCGTAGGTCCGGATGTCGAGCACGCGGCACTCGAGGGCGACCGGGCAGGCGGGGATGCGGGGCGGGCGCACGCGCTCGGAGGGGACGGCGGCGAGGCCGGCGCGCTCGAGCTCGGAGACGCCGGGCGGGAGCTCGGCGGCGCAGGCGACCATGGCGGCGGCGAGGGGCTCGTCGCAGAGGTGGACAACGGCCTCGCCGTTGGCGATGAGGTTGGCCGCGGTGTCCTTGGGCGTGCCGTCGTCGCGGTCGGCGGGGCCGAGGACGAGGAGGGCGGGATCGGCGCCCATGACGTTGAAGAAGGAGAAGGGGGCGGCGTTGGGGCGGCCGAGCGCGTCGACGGTCGTGACGAGGGCGATGGGCCGGGGGACGACGAGGGCGGCGAGCAGGCGGTAGGCGCGCGCGCCGGGATGGGCCGAGAGGTCGAAGCGGTCGGCGGGCGCGCTCACGAGTCGGCGGGGCCGCGGTCGGCGGTGCCGCGGCCGGACTGCTCGGCGATGCGCCGTCGGAGGGCGCGGTCGTGGCGCCAGAGGAAGGCGAAGTAGAGGGCGACGCCGACGCAGATGCAGGCGTCGGCCACGTTGAAGGCGGGCCAGCGGCGGCTGCCGAGGAGCTCGAAGGGCAGGTGGATGTCGACGAAGTCCACCACATGGTCGCGCGCGACCCGGTCGACGACGTTGCCGAGGGCGCCGCCGACGAAGAGGCCGAAGGCGAGCTGGCCGCCGGCGAGCTCGTGGAGGAACTCGCGGCGCTTGAACCAGACAAGGGCGAGGACGGCGAGGGCGAGGCCGACGAGGAAGAGCTTGGTGCCGGGGTGGTCGGCGCCGAGGCCCCAGGCCGCGCCCTTGTTGCCGACGTGGACGAGCCAGACGGCGTCGCCGAGGACGCGGACAGGCTCGCCGGCGCCGGCGCCGGGGTGGTAGGTCGGGTAGGGAATCGAGGCGACGACCAGCCACTTGGTGAGCTGGTCGGCGAGGAGCGCCGCGAGGGCGACCCACCCGAAGGTGGCGGTGCGCGGCGCGGGGTTGTCCATCGGGCTCAGGCGTCGTCGCCGTCGCCGTCGGGCCCGCCGCCGCCGCCGGTGCCGAAGCCGACCTCGTCGCCGTCGGGGCCCAGGGGGTTGCCGCCGCGGCGGCGCAGGGCGCGGCGCTGGCGCTCGAGCTCCTTCTGGCCCTCGATGGAGTAGCGGGTGTGGGGGACGGAGACGAGGCGCGAGGCGGGGATGGGGCGGCCGGTGATCTCGCAGATGCCGTAGGATCCCTGGCGCATGCGCTCGATGGCGTCGTCGATCTCCTTGATCTGGGCCTGCTCGCTCGAGATGAGGTTGAGGGCGAAGTCGCGGTCGGCGGTGTCGGTGCCGGCGTCGGCCATGTGCTGGGAGTAGCCGGAGAGGTCGCCCGCGTCGTCCTTGCCGGACTTCTTCAGGGCCTCGTCGGTGTGGCGGGCGAGCACGTCCTCGAGCTTGGCGCGGTTGGCGAGGAGGAGCTTGTGGTAGCGGCTCCACTTGTCGGGAATGCGGCGGTTTTCCTCGGCGGCGGCGCTCTTCTTGAAGGGATTGAAGCCAAGGAGGCTGGCGACCGAGGCGGCGGCGACGGCGTGGGGCTTGCTGCGGTCGCCCTTGGCGGAGCCGGCGACGCGCTCGCGCGCCTTGCGCTCCTCGTCGGGCACCCAGAGGTTGAGCTTGGACTTGCCGCGGCCCTTGAGGTAGTTGCGGACGTCGTCGACCGTGAAGACCTGGAGCTTGGGCTTGGCCGGCGGGGCCTCGACGGGCGAGACCTGGTGGTGGCCCTGGCGATGCGAGTCGAGGAGCTTGCGCTGCTCGTCATGCGAGAGCGCGGGCTCGGCCTTGGCGCCCTTGGCAGGCTTGCCACCCTTGGCCACGGGAGCGGGGGCCTGCTTGGAACCCTTTCCGCCCTTCGCGGGAGCGGGCGGAACAACCTTGCCGGCGGGCTTGCCGGCAGGAGCCGGCTTGGCGGGTGCCTTGGCGAGGACGGGCTTGGCCTTGGCGGCGGCGGCCTTGGCCGGGGCGGGCTTCTTGGCCGGAGCCTTGGGCGCGGGCTTCCTGGGCGCGGGCTTCTTCGCGGCGGGCTTGGCCTTGGCGGCGGGCTTCTTCGCGGAGGGCTTCTTGGGCTTGGGCTTGGCCATGGGGGGAGGGTGTTGGAAAGGCGGAGGAAAGGAAGCGGGAAGGCTCAAAGGTCGCCGTACTTGGCAAGGAGCGCCTCGCGGCAGCGCGGCGAGACGGGGCCGAACTTGCCGGCGGCGACGAGCTCGGGGACCCAGCGCCAGGAGCGGGGGCAGCGGACGCCCGGGGCCTTGGCCGCGGTGACGGCGAGGGCGGCGCCGGCGAGCGGCGCGACCCGGACGGCGGAGACGATCCAGAGGTCGGGCAGGAGGTCGGCGTGGCGGGCGAGGAGGGCGAAGTCGGGGTCGGCGGGGTCGCCGGTGACCTCGAGGGCGGCGTCGAGGTTCTGGCCGATGAGCTTGTCCTGGCGGAGCCGCTCGAGGGGGCCGTTGGCGTGGGCGACGCCGAGGCGCAGGAGGGCGTCGACGACGCGGTGGGCGCCGGCGTCCTCCCAGCCGGCGGGGACCTCGGGCCAGGGCTGGAGATGGACGGAGTCGGCGTCGGTGTACTCGGCGCCGGCGACGGCGTGCGACCAGGCCTCGTCGGCGGTGAAGGGCAGGAACGGCGCGAGGAGGCGGAGATAGGCGCGCGAGACCAGGTGCAGGGCGGTCTGGACGGAGCGGCGCGCGGGGTCGGCGGGTGCCAGCGTGTAGAGGGTGTCCTTGACGATGCTGGTGTAGGCGGCGGAGAGGGTGGCGGTGGTGAAGGTGGCGAGGGCGGCGGTGGCGCGGTGGAACTCGTTGGCCTCGCAGGCCTCGGTCACCTCGCGGATGAGGCGGGCGGTCTCGGCGAGGAGCCAGCGCTCGAGGGGGCGGAGGGAGGCGAGCGGGAGGGCGTCGCGCGCGGGGTCGAAGTCGGCGAGGGAGCCGAGCTGCCAGCGGAGGGTGTTGCGGACGGCGCGGTACTGGTTGGAGAGGGTGTCGAAGATGGCGTCCGAGAGGGGGATGTCGTTCTGGTAGTTCTCGGAGGCGACCCAGAGGCGGACGATGTCGGCCCCGTACTTGGAGACATACCCGTCGGCGGTCTGGGGCTTGCCGTCGGACTTGGAGATCTTCTGGCGCCTCTCGTTGACGACGAAGCCGTGGGTGAGGACGGCGCGGTAGGGCGCGGCGCCCTTGGTGGCGACGGCGGTCCAGAGCGAGGACTGGAACCAGCCGCGGTGCTGGTCGGAGCCCTCGAGGTAGAGGTCGGCCGGCCAGTGCAGGTCGGGATGGCGCGCGCAGACGGCGAGGTGGCTGGTGCCGGAGTCGATCCAGACGTCGAGCGTGTCGCCGCCCTTGCGCAGGTCGCGCGGCCAGGCCGCGGGGACGGGGGCGCCGGCGAGGATCTCCCCGACCGGGGCGGACCACCACCAGTCGGCGCCCTTCTCGGCGACGCGGTCGGCGACGTGGCGGGTGACGGCGGCGTCGAGGTGGGACTCGCCGGTGGACGCGGAGACGAAGGCGGGGATGGGCACGCCCCAGGCGCGCTGGCGGGAGACGCACCAGTCGGGCCGGCCCTGGAGGGCGGCGCGGATGCGGTTCTCGCCCCAGGAGGGGATCCATTGGACCTTGCCGACCGCGTCGAGGGCGCGGGCGCGAAGGCCGCCGCGGTCGAGGCCGATGAACCACTGGTCGAGGGCGCGGAAGATGACAGGGGCCTTGGAGCGCCAGCAATGGGGGTAGCTGTGGACGAGCGGGGCGCGGTGAACGAGGGCGCCGGCGGCCTCGAGCAGGCCGAGGACGGCGCCGTTGGCCGGACACTTGCCGTCGGTCTCGAGCACGGAGACGCCGACAAGCGGGGCGGGGACGCGGCCGTCGGCGGCGTAGGTGCCGTCGTCCTGGACCGGGCAGTAGGCCTCGAGCCCGTAACGGAGGCCGGTCTGGTGGTCCTCGACGCCGTGGCCGGGCGCGGTGTGGACGCAGCCGGTGCCGGCGTCGGTGGTCACGTAGTCGGCGAGGACGAGGGGCGAGGCGCGGTCGATGAAAGGATGGCGGGCGGCGAGGCCCTCGAGCGCGGCGCCCCTGGCGCGGAAGCCGTCGGTCGCGCCCTCCAGCTTGCAGGCGGCGACAAACGCGTCGCGCAGGGCGGCGGCGACGAGGAGCGAGCGGCCGGCGTGGCGGACCTCGACGTACTCGAGTTCGGGATGGACGGCGACGGCGAGGTTGGCGGGCAGGGTCCAGGGCGTGGTCGTCCAGATGACGACCGAGAGCGGGTGCGCGGGGTCCAGGCCCTTGGCGCGGGCGGCGTCGGCGGGGACGGGGAAGGCGACCCACACGGAAGGCGAGCGCTTCTCCCTGTACTCGATCTCGGCCTCGGCGAGGGCGGTCTGGCAGGGGATGGACCAGTAGACGGGCTTCTTCGAGCGGTAGACGAGGCCCTGCTCGACGAAGGCGGCGAAGGCGCGGAGGATCTCGGCCTCGTAGGCCGGGTCCATCGTGCGGTACTCGGATTTCCAATCGGCGAGGACGCCGAGACGGCGGAACTGGCCGCGCTGCCTCTCGATGAAGGCGGCGGAGAACTCGGCGCAGGCCTTGCGCACGCCGAGGGCGTCGAGGGAGCGGCCCTGGGCCTGGAGCTCCTTCATGACCTTGTGCTCGATGGGCAGGCCGTGGCAGTCCCAGCCGGGCACGTAGGGGGTGCGGAAGCCGCGCATCGACTTGTAGCGCAGGATGGCGTCCTTGAGCAGCTTGTTGAGGGCCGTGCCGATGTGGACGTCGCCGTTGGTGAAGGGAGGGCCGTCGTGGAGGACGAAGGCGGGGCGGCCGGCGTTGCGGGCCTGGATGCGGGCGTAGAGGCCGGTGCGCTCCCAGTGGGCGAGGCGCTTGGGCTCGCGCTCGGCGAGGCCGGCCTTCATGGGGAAGTCGGTCACCGGCAGGTTGAGGGTGTCTTTGAGCTCCACGTGGAAGGTCGTTGGGGCCGGCCCGGGGGCGGCCCGGCGGCTGGGTCCGGGCGGGCCCGGGGGCGGCGGAGGTTGGAGAGGGGGGGCGGGGTGTCAACCCCCGCGAATCCTGCGGGTTTGACAGGCGGATGTCGGCGGCCTTGGGATGAGGCATGGACAACCTCCGGCCCAAGCTGGTCACCAAGGCGGGCGCGATCATCGACATCGCGGTGACGGCGCTCTTCTTCGCGTGGATGACCGGCATCCTCAGGAAGCACGTGCCCTGGGAGGAGGCCGGCGAGACGGCCGTCCTGCTCGGCGCCGCCTATTGCTCGCTCTGCCTTTCGGGTGTGCTCTGGCTCTCGCTCTCGCTCTTCCGCGTGACCTTGGTCGACCAGATCTTCCAGCGCAACGCGCAGCGCGGCGCCGGACGCTGAGTCGCGCTCAGCGCGCTCCGCCGAAGGCGTGCTCGACCTCCTCGGCGAGGCGGCCGGCGGCGGCGCGGTCGGCGAGGTAGGCGGCCCAGAGCCCGTCGAGCTGCTCCTCGGTGGCCGTGGGGTAGGACTCGAGCCAGTTCCCGAGCGAGCGCCAGGCGTTGTGCGCGACGGGATTCTGGCGGAGGATGGCGAGCCGGAGGCGGGCGAGCCGGTCGGCCATCGCCTCCCTCAGCGCGGGGAGGCGGCGGAGGCGGGCCGCCTGGGGGCCGGTCAGGACGACGTCGCCCTGCCCGACCGGGTCGTGGACGAAGCGGGTGAGGGCGTCGAGCTCGGCGAGCGACTCCGCCATGCCGAGCGAGGGCGCGGGACGCGCGTCGAGCAGGGCCTGGCGGGCGGCGGGCCACCAGACCTCGGGCTGGGCGTCGATGCCGCGCAGGAGCGGCTCGGGCGACTCGCCGCGGCCGGCCGCGGCGAGGGCCGGGGCGAAGCGCTCATGGCCGAGGGCGCGGCGCAGGGCGCGTCCGAAGAGAAGGGCCTCGTGGGGAGGGCCGCGCCCGGCCACCAGCTCGGCGAGGGCGGCGGGCGGCGAGGCCGCGGCGCGGCGGTACCAAAGGTCGACCATGGCCGGGCGAAGCTGGGCGACCGTCTCGGCGGCGAGGGCGGCGGACGCCCAGGGCGAGGCCTGGGCGGAGGGAAGACCCGAGGCGACCGAGGCGGCGGCGAGCCAGGCGCGGGCGACCGCCTCGCCGGCGCGCAGCGGCGCGTCGGCCGGCGAACCCAGGCGCACGGCGACCAGGACGTAGCCGCCGGAAACCGAACAGGCGACGTCGGGCAGGCCGGGCACATCGGCCGCCTCGATGCGGGGCTTGGGCCCCGGGGGCGCGCCGACGCGGGCGACCGCGCGCAGGTGGACCTCGAGGGCGTCGGCGTGGGCGGCGACGTAGGACATCTCGGCGACGCTGGGCGAGACGACGGTCGCGAGATCGGTCTCGCGCACGGTGACGCGCGAGACCGCCGAGGGCGACGGGGCGGCGGGGTCGGGCGGTGCGGCCTGTGCCGACAGGGCGGCGAGGCAGCCGAGCGCGGCGAGGCGGACCCGGAGGGACATCCTCAGCCGGCGAAGAAATCCTCGTCGAGCTCGCGCGTCTCCCCGGCGGGGATGCGCACGGGCTCGCCGAGGGGCGAGCGGTCGTTCTTCCAGACCTGAACGGTGACGGGGGCGTCGGCGGAGGGCGCGCGCCACAGCCAGCGTCCGATGGCGAGGAACTGCATGGGCTCGCCGGCCTCCTCGGACAGCCCGGGGCCGCTGCCGCGGACGAAGGGCTTGTTGCCGATGCCGATCATCAGGTTGACGATGAGGCAGGTGCCGGTGGCGTCGTCCTCCGTCGCCATGACGGTCCGGGGAGCGGCCTTGGGCGCAGGCTGGGTCTCGGCCGCGGGTTCGGCGGCCCGGGGCTCCTCCTCCTCGGCGGCCTCCTGCCGCCGCTCCTCGTCCTCCTTCGGCTCCTCCTCCGCCGCAACCAAGGCCTCCGGCTCGGCGTCGCGGGGGGCGACGCTGGCGGCGGGAGCGGAGGCCTCAGAGGGGTTTGGACGGGAAGCGTCGGTCTGGGCGCGAAGCTGGGCGAGCTCGGCGCGCAGGGCGGCGATCTCGGCCTGGTGCGCCTTGAGGGCGGCGTCGGCCTTGGCGCGGGCGTCGCCGAAGGCGCCGCGCAGGGCGTCGGTGTCCTTGCCCGCCGCCTCCGCCTGCTCAAGGGCGGTCTCGGCGTCGGCGGTGGCGCCGCGGGCGGCGTCGGCCACGGATTGGATCTGGGCACGGAGCTCGTCGAAGCCCTCGTTGGCGCCGGCGGAAGCGGCGAGCTCGGCGCGCAGGGCGGCGATCTCGGAGGAGGCCTTGCGGGCGACGGCCTCGGCGGCGGCCTCGCCGGCCTTGCGGGCGCCCATCTCGATGTCGGTCGCGCGGCGGGCGGCGACCTCGCCGGAGGCGCGGATCTCGCCGCGGAGCAGGTCGAGCTCCTGGGCGAGGGCGGCGCGGAGGCGGCGCTCCTCCTGCTGGCGCTGCTTGCGCGTGCCCTCCTCGCGGAGGACGGGGACCACGACGATGGCGGAGGCGGCGAGGATGCCGGCCACGGCGAGGAACGCCTGGAAGCTGTCCTTGGGGTCCAGCCCGATGCTGAGGATCCCGACGACAACCAGGGCGTCCGCCGCGACCAGGAACCACTTCTCCTTCAGGAACTGTTCGAGTTGTTTCATGGGCAGGGGGTGAGCGCGGGCTCGAGCCGCAGGATGGCGCGGAACGGCCCGGGGACAAGGACGGAAGCGGGGCGGCTCAGCGGGGGCGCTCGACGAAGCCGACCTTCCGGTGGACCTTGGCCAGGGTGCGGTGGGCGGCGCGCTGGGCCCCCTCGGCCCCGGCCTTGAGGACGCGGTCGAGCTCGGCTCGGTCGGCGGAGAAGGTGGCGAAGCGGGAGCGGACGGGGGCGAGGACGGCCTCCACGGCGTCGGTCACGGCCCGCTTGAAGTCGCCGTAGCCCTTGCCGCGGAAGTCGTCCTCGAGGGCGGCCACGGGCCGGCCGGAGCAGGCGGAGAGGATCTGGAGCAGGTTGGAGACGCCGGGCTTGTCGGGGGCGGCGCGGACCTCGGCGCCGGAGTCGGTCACGGCGGAGCCGACCTTGCGGCGGATGTCGTCGGCGGAGTCGGTGATGAAGAGGGTGGCCGAGGCGTTGGGGTCGGACTTGGACATCTTGGCCCCGGGATCCTGGAGGGACATGACGCGGGCGCCGGTCGCGGCGATGTAGGGCTCGGGGATGACGAAGGTGTCGGAGTAGGTGTGGTTGAACTTCTGGGCGAGGTCGCGGGTGAGCTCAAGGTGCTGCTTCTGGTCCTCGCCCACGGGCACCTTGGCGGCGTTGTAGAGGAGGATGTCGGCCGCCATCAGGACCGGGTAGGTGAGGAGGCCGGCCCGGACGGACTCCTGCCTGGCCGCCTTGTCCTTGAACTGGGTCATGCGCTCGAGCTGGCCGAGGGGGCAGAGGCAGCCGAGGACCCAGGCCAGCTCGGTGTGGCCGGTGACGTGGGACTGGACGAAGAGGCGGCTGCGGGCGGGGTCGAGGCCGCAGGCCATGTATTGGGCGAGGCAGGCGTAGGTGTTGGCCCGGAGGTCGGCGGGGACGGTGGGCACGGTGATGGCGTGCTGGTCGACGATGCCGAAGTAGCACTCGTGGTCGTCCTGCATCCGCCCCCAGTTGAGGACGGCCCCGAGGTAATTCCCCAGGTGGAGGCGCCCGGTCGGCTGGGCGCAGGTCAGGACGACGGGCTTGGCGGCGGGCTCGCTCACGGGGGAAAGCGTGGGGAGGGCCGGGGGGCGGGACAAGCGGATAGGAGACGGGGACGCCGGCGGGTGGCGCTTGTCAAAGGGCGGGAACCTGCTTCCATCGCCAGCCCGACGGTACGGCGCCCGTCGCCCGCCGGAGGAACCCACGCCCGCTCCCGCTGTTTTTCCGACCCATGGCACTGATCGAAGCCTCCCACCTGTCCAAGCGCTACGGCGAGATCCGAGCGGTGGACGACGTCTCCTTCTCCGTCGACCGCGGCGAGGTCGTCGGCTTCCTCGGGCCGAACGGCGCGGGCAAGTCGACCACCATGCGCCTGCTTGCCGGCCACCTCCGGCCCGACGCGGGCGCGGCCCGCATCGCCGGCGTGGACGTCGCCGCCGACCCCGTGGCGGCCAAGTCCCGCCTGGGCTACTCGCCCGAGGGCGCGCCCGCCTACGGCGAGATGACGGTTCGCGAGTTCCTCGCCTTCGCCGCCGACCTCCGGGGCCTGGCCGAGCCGACCGACCGGGTGCGCGAGACGCTCGAGCTCTGCCGCCTCTCGGATGTCGCCCACCAGGCGGTGGAGACGCTCTCGAAGGGCTACCGGATGCGGGTGGGCTTCGCCCAGGCGGTGATCCACGACCCCGAGGCGCTCATCCTCGACGAGCCGACCGACGGGCTGGACCCCAACCAGAAGCACGAGGTGCGACGCATCCTCAAGGGCATGGCCGAGCGCAAGGCCGTCATCGTGTCGACCCACCTGCTCGAGGAGGTCGAGGCCCTCTGCACGCGCGTCATCCTGATCGCCCGCGGCAAGGTCCGCTGCGACGAGAGCCCCGCCACCCTGCTGGCCCGATTCCCGGGCAAGCGCCTCGACGAGATCTTCCGCCACCTCACCGCCTGACTCCCATGCGCGCCTTCCTTGCCATCCTCGCCCGCGAGTTCCTCGGCTACTACCGCACGCCGCTCGCGTACGTCTTCCTCGCCGTCTTCAACGCCTTCGCGGTGTCGCTGGCCTTCTTCGTGGGCTCGTTCTACGAGGCCAACGTCGCGAACCTCGACCGGTTCTTCCTCTACCACCCCTGGCTCTGGGCCTTCCTCGCCCCCGCCGCGGGCGCGCGGCTCTGGGCGGAGGAGCGCCGCCAGGGCACGCTCGAGCTGCTCCTGACCTGGCCGGTGACGGTCTGGCAGGCGGCGCTGGGCAAGTTCCTCGCCGGGTGGCTCTTCCTCGCCACCGCCCTGCTCGCCACGCTCCCGATGGCGCTGACGGTCGGCTGGCTGGGCGACCCGGACTGGGGCGTGGTCGCCAGCGGCTACGCGGGCTCCCTGCTCTGCGGCGGCGCCTGCCTCGGCGTGGCCTCCCTTTGCTCCGCGCTGACCCGCAGCCAGGTCATCGCCTTCGTGACGGGTTTCCTCGCCTGCTTCGTCCTCGTCATCGTCGGCTACGGCGTGCTCGACGAGCTGCTCTCGGGCGCGCTCTCGCCCGAGCAGGTCTCGTGGGTCGCGCGCCTCGGGCTGTGGCGCAACCTCGAGCCCTTCACGCTCGGCTCGCTCGCGCTGCAGCCCGCCACCTACTTCGTAAGCGTCGCCCTGGCCGGGCTCGGCCTGGGCACCCTCGCCATCGAACGCCGCTGAACCCGCCATGAACCGCGCCTCCCTGCTCCTCGCCGCCGCGGCCATCGCCGCCGCCGCCCTCTTCGCCAACGTCATCGCCGGCCGCCTCGGGCTGCAGGCCGACCTCACCGACGACGGCATCTTCACCCTCTCCGACGCCTCGCGCAAGCTGGCCGCCGGCGTGGGCGAGCCGGTGACCCTCGAGCTGTTCGCCAGCCGATCGGACACCCGCCTCTCGCCCTACCTGCAGGCCTACGCCCGGCGCGCCGAGGGCCTGCTCCGCGCCTATGCCGACGCCTCCGGGGGGAAGATCAGGCTGCGCGTGACCGACCCCCAGCCCGACACCGAGGCCGAGACGCGCGCCCAGCGCCACGGCATCGGCGGCACGCGCGCCGAGGGGGGCGCGGCCTACCTCGGCGTGACCGCCCAGCAGGCGGACACCCTGCGCGCCCTGCCCTTCCTCGACCCCCGCCGCGAGCGCTTCCTCGAGCACGACCTGTCGCAGCTGATCGCGTCGGTGACGCGGCTGACCCGCCCGCGGCTCGCGCTGGTCACCACCTTGCCCATCTCGTCGGACCTTCCGCCCGGACAGCAGCAGGAGGGGCCGGGCGACATCCTCATCCAGGAGCTGGGGCGCAGCTTCGAGGTGGCGACCCTCTCGAACACCGCGACGGAGCTGCCGAAGGACACCGCGGTCGTCTGCCTGGTGCACCCGCACCACCTCAGCCCGAGCCTGGCCTACGCCGTCGACCAATTCCTCCTCAACGGCGGCCCGGTGCTCGCGCTGGTCGACCCGCTGAGTCGCTACCAGAAGTTCCAGCAGGGCGGCATGCCGTTCATGGTGGTGCCCGCGGCGGCGATGGGCGCCTCGAGCGACCCCGCCCTCGTGCGCGGCTGGGGCGTGGAGGTGCCGGTCGACGCCGTGGTCGGCGACGCCGCCCGCTCGCTCATGATGCCCTCGCCCCGCGGCGAGCCCGTGAGCTACCCGCCCGCGGCGGCCATCGAGGCCGAGGGGCTGGCCGACGACCATCCCGTCACCGCCAACCTCCGCATGCTCAACGTGCTCGACGCCGGCTCGGTGCAGCTGGCGGGCGACGCGCCGAAGGGCCTGGTCTTCCGCCCCCTCGCCTGGTTCCGCGGGCCCGGGATCGGCGCCGTGCCCATCGCGGCCGCCAACGCCGGCCCGTTCGAGAAGGTCGCCGCCCAGTTCAAGCCCGACGGCAGGGAGCGCGTCCTCGCCGCGCTGGTCACGGGCAGCTTCCGCTCCGCCTTCCCCGACGGCCCGCCGAAGGGCGAGGACGGCAAGCCCGTGGCCGAGCCCGGCCTCAAGGCCTCGGCCAAGGAGGGCCGCCTGCTGGTCGTCGCCGACTCCGACTTCGCCCTCGACTACTACTCCCTCCGCCGCGGCCAGGCCTACGGCCAGCAGGTGTATGAGCCGATCAACGACAACCAGGCGCTGCTGCTCGGCGCCCTGGAGACCCTCGGCGGCAACGCCGAGCTCGCCGCCCTCCGCGCGAAGGGCGCGGCCATCCGCCCGTTCGACCGCGTGCTCGCCCTCCAGCGCGCCGCCCAGGCGCGCTACCAGGGGGAGATCGACCGCAACGAGCAGCTGCTCAACGACCTCGCCCAGAAGCTCGCCGAGCTGACCCGCTCGACCGGGGGCGACCTCTCGAAGGGCATCGTGCTGACGCCGGAGGTGGAGCGCGAGGTGCAGAGGTTCACCGAGCAGCAGGCCGAGGTGCGCAAGACCCTGCGCGACATCCGCCGCGCCGCCCGCGAGGAGGTCGACGCCCTCGGGCGCCGGCTCGCGCTGGTCAACCTCCTCGCCGGCCCCGTCCTCGCCATCCTCGCCGGCCTCGCCTACGCCCTCCTTCGCCGCCGCCGCGCCGCCTGAACCGCCATGCGCCACCGCACGCTCCTACTGACCACCCTCGCCCTGGGCGCCGCCGCCGCCGCCCTCCTCTGGCTCGAGCCCGCCGCCGAGCCGGCGGCGCCGGAGGAGAAACCCCTCGTGCCCGCCGGGCTGCTCGCCGACCTCCGGGCGGTCGAGATCGCGGCGGGCGGCAAGACCGCGCGGATCGAGCGCTCGGCCGACGGGTGGGTGGTGCCGGCCCGATTCGGGCTGCGGGCCGACGCGGAGAACCGCCTGCGCCCGATGCTCCAGTCGCTGCGCAGCGCGAAATCCCTCGGCATCCTGACGGCGGATCCCCGGCGCATCGAGCGCCTCGGCCTGGCCGGCCAGTGGGTGCGCCTCGAGGGCGCCGACGGCAAGTCCTGGAAGGTCGAGCTGGGCCGCATGACCGACGACGGCGCGGGCGCGGCGGCGCGCCCCGAGGGCGAGGCCGCCGTGCTGCGCACCACCTTCGCGGGCCACCTCGAGGGCGATCCCGCCAACTGGATCGATCCCATGCTGCTGACGGCCAGCGCCGACGAGGTGACGGCCCTGTCCCTGACTTTCCCCGACGGCTCGTCCGTCAGCCTGACCCGCGACAAGGCGGGCGAACCGCTGAAGGGCGCCGACGCCCCCACCGCCGCCGCCGCGGGCGAGCTCCTGATGTCGCTCGCCAACCTTCGGGCCGGCGACGCCGTGGCCAAGGACGACGCGGCCGCGACGGCCGCGCTGGCCAAGCCCGTCGTGGCCTCGCTGACCCTCCCGGGCGGCGCCAAGGCCACGATCACGGTGGGACGCGCCGCCGCCGCCAACGGGGCCCCGCCCCAGGCCTGGATGACGGTCTCCCACTCCGACCCGAAGCACCCCGCCAACGCGGCCGCCGCCAAGGCCCTGTTCACCTGCCCTCCCTGGCTCGCCGAGCAGATTCCCGGCTCGGCCAGGGAGCTGGCGGCGCGCGGCCAGCCCCCGGCTCCCGCGCCCGGCGGGCCGGTCCTCGAGGTCGACCCTGCGCGACGCTGACGGCGCTCAGGCTGCGCGAAGCAGGAGCAGGCTGACCGCCATCACGGCCATGCCGCCGAGCAGGCCGAGGATGCTGTCGTGCCCCCTGCCGTAGGCGCGGCTGGTGGGCAGGAGCTGGTCGATGCTGATGTAGACCATGACGCCGGCCACGGCGCCGAAGCAGCCGCCGAGCAAGGCGGGCGACGGGCCGGAGCCGGGCGAGAGGAGCTGGATGAGGCCGAAGCCGATGAGGGCCCCGACCGGCTCGGCGAGCCCGCTGAGGAACGAGAGGAAGAGGGCCTTGGCGCGGCTTCCGGTGGCGTAGAAGAGGGGCACGGAGACGCTGATGCCCTCGGGGATGTTGTGCAGGGCGATGGCGACGGCGATGGCGAGGCCGACGCCGGGATCCTCGAGCGCGGCGAGGAAGGTGGCGAGGCCCTCGGGGAAGTTGTGGATGGCGATGGCGAGCGCGGTCAGCACGGCCATGCGGCGGAGCCGGGAGCGCGGCACGGCGGGGGCGCCGGAGCGGAGGGCCGCGGTCTCGTCCTCGCTGGGCTGCTCGTGGGGGTTGTCGGCGTGCGGCAGGGCGGCGTCGATCGCCGCGATGAGGAGGATGCCGAGGAAGAAGGCCCCGATGGCCCACCACGGCCCGGCGGCCGGGCCGAGGGCCCTGCCCAGGGCGCCCTCGGCCTTGGGCAGGATCTCCATGAAGGAGACGTAGAGCATGACGCCGGCGGAGAAGCCGGTGGACACGGAGAGGAAGCGGTAGCTGGCGCGGCGGGCGCCGAAGGCGATGAGGCTGCCCAGGCCGGTCGAGAGGCCGGCGAACAGGGTCAGCCCGAGCGCGACCCAGAAGTTCGGCAGATCCATGGGCGGGACGATGGGGGAAAAGCCCCGCTTGGCGAGCGCGCTTGCCAAGCGGGGCCCGCCTGCCTTGATGGGGGCGATGGCCGCCGAGAACCAATCCCTCGCCACCTACCTGCCCGTCCTGGTGCAGGTCGTCCTCGGCCTTTCCATCCCGGCCGCCATCCTCCTGGTCAGCCACATCTTCGGCCAGCGGGCCAAGGGCAACTACATCAAGGACAAGGCCTACGAGTGCGGGCTGCCCTCGGAGGGGAAGGTCCACCCCCGCTTCGCGGTGAAGTTCCACGTGACCGCGATGCTCTTCATCCTGTTCGACATCGAGGTGGTCTTCCTCGTGCCCTGGGCCCTGGTCTACCGCGAGTTCCTCGCGGCGAGCATCGCCATCACCGGCGCGACCGCGGTCTTCCTCGGCATCCTCGTCTTCGGCCTGGTCTACGAGCTCCGCCGCGGCGCGCTCGAGTGGGAGAAGTGAGGCGTCCGCGGCGACCCCGGGCGGTCTGAGCGGAATTGATAATTGCGCAGGCACACGCCTTGGCTAGGGTCGATGGCGCACCCCACCCCATGAACCCCACCCTGCTCTCCCAAGACTTCGGCGACGGCGACGGCGCCGCCTTCGCCGGCATCCTGATCTTCCTAGGCGTCGCCTACCTCGCCGTCTTAATCGCGACAACCATCGGCTGGTGGAAGTGTTTCGAGAAGGCCGGCCAGCCAGGCTGGGCGGCGATCATCCCCGTCTACAACCTGGTGGTGATGTTCAGGGTCGGCGGCCTCTCCGGCTGGTGGGCGGCCTCCATCCTGCTCGCAGGCATCCCCGTCCTGGGCGCGCTGGCGCTGTTCGGCATCTTCATCTGGGCCCACATCCGCATCGCCGAGCGGTTCGGGCACGGCGTCGGCTTCGCCCTGGGCATGACCTTCCTCTCGCCCATCTTCTGGTGCGTGCTGGGCTTCGGCGACTCTCAGTATCGTCCGGCCATCCCCGCTCCGGCGCAGGCCTAGGCGACGCCTCCTGACAGTGAAAAGGGCGGCCCGAGGGCCGCCCTTTTTTGGGGATTCGAAGGATCAGGAGGATTCAAAGGGGCGGAGGCGCGCGCGGGGTCCTTCATCTCCTCATCCCTTGGGTCCCTTTCTCCGGCTCGGACCTGGCATCTTCCGCGCCCCTGTGCTTCCCTGCCCCCGTGCCTCTCCCGTCTGAGCCGGGCAAAGCCCGGCTCAGACGGCGCAGACGCCGCAGCCGGTGCCGGGAATCTGGCAGAAGAAGTCGTTGCCCTTGTCGTCGACGAGGATGAAGGCGGGGAAATCGACGACGTCGATCTTCCAGACGGCCTCCATGCCGAGCTCGGGGAAGTCGACGACCTCGACCTTGCGGATGTTCTCCTGGGCGAGGATGGCGGCGGGGCCGCCGATGGAGCCGAGGTAGAAGCCGCCGTTGGCCTTGCAGGCGTCGGTCACGGCCTGGCCGCGGTTGCCCTTGGCGATCATGACATGGGAGCCGCCGGCCTTCTGGAAGAGGTCGACATAGCTGTCCATGCGCCCGGCGGTGGTGGGGCCGAAGGAGCCCGAGGGCAGGCCCGGGGGCGTCTTGGCGGGGCCGGCGTAGTAGACGGGGTGGTCCTTGAGGTACTGGGGGAGGCCCTCGCCGCGGTCGAGGCGCTCCTTGATCTTGGCGTGGGCGAGGTCGCGCGCGACGGCGAGGGTGCCGGTGAGGGCCAGCCGGGTGGTGACGGGATGGCGGGAGAGCTCGGCGCGGATCTCGGCCATGGGGCGGTTGAGGTCGACGCGGACGGTGGCCGAGGTGTCGGCCTTGGTCCGGTGCTCGGCGGGGATGAGGCGGCCGGGGTCGGTCTCAAGCTGCTCGATCCAGACGCCGGTCGCGTCGATGTACGCCTTGGCGTTGCGGTCGGCGGAGCAGGAGACGGCCAGGCCGATGGGGCAGGAGGCGCCGTGGCGGGGGAGGCGGATGACGCGGGCGTCGAGGGCGAACCACTTGCCGCCGAACTGGGCGCCGATGCCGAGGGTGTGGGCGGCCTTGAGGAGCTCGGCCTCGAGGGCGAGGTCGCGGAAGGCGCGGCCATGGGCGTCGCCCGAGGCGGGGAGCGCGTCGTACCAGTGGGTGGAGGCGAGCTTGACGGCCTTCATGGTGGCCTCGGCCGAGGTGCCGCCGATGACGAAGGCGAGGTGGTAGGGCGGGCAGGCGGCGGTACCGAGGGACCGCATCTTGTCGGTGAGGAAGGCGACGAGGGAGCGGGGGTTGAGGACGGCCTTGGTCTCCTGGTAGAGGAAGCACTTGTTGGCGGAGCCGCCGCCCTTGGCGACGAAGAGGAAGTCGTAGCGGGCGCCCTTGCCCGCGGCGATGTCGACCTGCGCGGGCAGGTTGGTGCCGGTGTTGCGCTCGGCGTACATGTCGAGCGCGGCGAGCTGGGAGTAGCGGAGATTGTTCTGCGCGTAGGCCTGGTAAACGCCGAGGGAGAGGGCCTCGGCGTCGTCGCCGCCCCCGGTCCAGACCTGCTGACCCTTCTTGGCCACGATCTGGGCGGTGCCGGTGTCCTGGCAGAAGGGGAGCACGCCCTTGGCGGCGACCTCGGCGTTGCGGAGCATGGCGAGGGCGACGGCGCGGTCGTTGGCGCTGGCCTCCGGGTCGGCGAGGATGGCGGCGACCTGCTCGAGGTGCCCGGTCCTGAGGTGGAAGTTGATGTCGTGGAAGGCCTGGTTGGCGAGGAGGGTCAGGGCCGCGGGGTCGACCTTGAGGATGGGCTGCCCCTCGAAGGCGCCGACCGAGACATGGTCCGCGGTGATCCGGCGGTAACGGGTGGCGTCGGGGCCGAGCGGGAACGGGTCCTGGTAATGGAAGGAGGCCACGGGGACAGTGTGCGGCGGCGCGCCGCGGGGGCAAGCCGAGGCGGGCGGAAAACGCGCGGGCAAAAAAAGACCCCGCCTCGCGGCGGGGTCGTGATTCCAACGAGTGATCCGAGGATTACTTGTTGACCGCCTTCTTGAGGGCGGTGCCGGCCTTGAACTTCACGCCCTTGGAGGCCTTGATCTTGATCTTGGCGCCGGTGGCGGGGTTGATGCCGTCGCGGGCGGCGCGGCTGGTGACGGTGAAGTTGCCGAAGCCGACGAGCGAGACGCCCTTCTTCTTGATGATGCCCTGCTCGATGGCGGTGATGACGGCGTCGACGGCGCGCTCGGCGTCGGCACGGGTGCCGTCGAGGGCCTTCTGCACGGCTTCGATGAGTTCAGACTTGTTCATGTGGGTGTGGGTTGGTTTGGGTTGGGATGATGTTTGGGATGCCAGCGGTGGCCGGCGGTGGGAAATGAACCGCCCTGAAACCCGCTGGTCAACAGGGAAAGAAGGCGGGGCGCCAAAAAATCCCCCGGTCGGCGAACCGGGTGGGAGCCCTCAGGCGACCGACCCGAGGAAGACCATCAGGAGGTGGAGCGCGCCGTTGGCGACCAGGGCGGCGGCGAGGTCGTCGGCCACGATGCCGAGCCCGGAAGGGAGCCTCTGGAGGCGGGCGATGCCGAGGGGCTTGGCGATGTCGAGCAGGCGGAAGAGGAGGAAGCCGACCAGCACCCAGGGGAGGGTCAGCCCCTGCAAACCCATGAAGACAAGGGGCATGCAGGCGGCCTCGTCGAGGATGACCTCCGGGGGGTCCTTGCGCCCGATGAGGGCGGCGGCGGCGCCGCAGAGGAAGACGGCGGCGAGGACGACAAGCAGGCAGAAGGCGACCTGGTGGCCAAGGCCGTGCCTCGCCCGGATGGGGTCGACGAGGAGGAACCACCAGAGCAGGCCGGCGGCGGACCCCCAGGTGCCCGGCGCGGGGAGGCGGCCGAGGGGGCCGAGGGTGGCGACGGCCACCATCATGCGGCGGCGAGGTGGCGGCGATGCCGGACGAGGTAGACCGCGCCCGACCAGACGGTCAGGGCGACCGAGGCCCAGAAGAGCCCCATGATGACGAGCTGCCAGCGCTGGTGCCACTCGGCGGAGAGGTGCCAGTGGGTCTCGTAGGCGCGCAGGCCGATGAGGTGGCCGATGGCGAGGATCTGGAGGAAGGTCTTGGACTTGCCCCAGCCCTCGGCCTCGAGCACCTGGCCCTTCGCGGCGGCGACGAGGCGCAGTCCGGTGATGAGGAACTCCCGGGTGAGGATGAGGAAGACGCCGAGCGCGGCGAGGAGGCGGGCGTCGCCGCCGGCGGGCAGGTGGGCGGGCGAGGCGCCGGCGGGCGCGAGGACCCGGACGGGCAGGCAATCGAGGGCGAGGAGGGCGACGAGCAGCCCGAGGATGAAGATCTTGTCGACCAGGGCGTCCATGAGCCGGCCGAAGTCGGAGACGGCCCCGACCTTGCGGGCGACCCACCCGTCGAGCAGGTCGGTGACGGCGGCGGCGATGAACAGGGCGAGCGCGGCGGAGGCCCAGGGGCCGGCGAGGTGGGTCCAGTGGGCGATGAGGGCGACGGCGGGGATGCGGGCGACGGTGAGCAGGTTGGGGAGGTGTCGCAGGGCGCTCATGCGGGCTTGCGGGCAGGATGCCGCCCGCCGAGGATGCGGGGCAACACCAAAGGATGCCCGCCGCCCAACGCATCGCCATCTACCCCGGCACCTTCGATCCCGTGACCCTCGGGCACGTGGACGTCGTCCGCCGCGCCACCCACCTGTTCGACCGCGTGGTGCTGGCCATCGCGCCGAGCGAGAGCAAGCGCCCTTGGTTCGCGCTGGAGGAGCGGCTGGCGATGGCCCGGGAGGCGCTGGCCGACCTGCCCGCGGTCGAGGTGGCTCCGCTCCACGGGCTGACCGCGGAGTTCGCCCGCGAGAGGGGGGCGGCCGCCATCATCCGCGGCCTGCGCAAGTTCAGCGACTTCGAGTTCGAGTTCGACCTCGCCCACGCCAACCGCCTGCTTGCCCCTGAGATCGAGACGGTGGTGCTGATGCCGAGCAAGGAGCAGTTCGTCACCTCGTCCTCGTTCGTGAAGGACATCGCCCGGCACCGGCTGACGGCCGCGGCGGACTTCGTGCCCGCCTGCGTGATGCCCCGTCTGAAGGCAAAAGTCGGGGGATAAGGGAGGAGCGAGGAGCGGGGAGTGAGGAGCGAGTCCGTGAGACTAGCCTCGCGGCCGGGGTCTGCCGGCCATCCAACGCACCCTTCCCAGGCAGCGGAACGCCGGGGTCGGCGACCCTCGCCTGACTGCGCCGAACCTGGGATTTTTCCCGCTGTTTCGCCCCCTCTCGCTCCCCGCTCCCCGCTCCCCGCTCCTCCTCATCCTTGCTTGCCCCCGGGGCGAGGGGCGTTTTGCTCCGACCTTCCGCCCCCGGCGGACCACCCTCAGACACCCGTGAACATCCAGATCAAAGAGTCCTCCCCCACCCGTCGCACGGTCACCGTGACCGTCCCGGCCGCCCAGGCGGCGGAGGGGCGCAAGGCGGTCACCCTCCAGTTCGCCAGGCAGGCCCGCCTGCCCGGCTTCCGGCCCGGCAAGGCGCCCGAGGGCATGGTGGCGGCGCGCTTCGCCAAGGACATCGAGGCGGAGAGTCGCCAACGGCTGCTCAGCGAGGGCTACGAGAAGCTGCGCGCCGACGACAAGCTCGAGGTCTTCGCCCTCGTCTCGGCCGACCAGGCGGGCGAGCCCGGCAAGGACGTCACGCTGACCTTCGAGGTGGATGTCATCCCCTCCTACACCCTGCCCGACTGGCGCGCGATCAAGGTCGAGGTCGCGGTCGAGGCCGTGACCGAGGAGGACGTGGCCCGCCGCATCGACGAGGTCCGCTCGCAGAAGGCCAGCTACGCCGTCTCCGAGGGACCCGCGGCCAAGGGCGACTACGTGCGCCTGTCCTACGCCGGGACGATCGACGGCAAGGACCTGGCGGAGGCGGCGCCCGACGCCGGCATCCTCGCCAAGTCCGACGGCGCCTGGGAGGAGGCCGGCGCCGAGGGCGACCTCGCGCTGATTCCCTCCGTGGCCAAGGCGCTGGTGGGCCTGAAGGCCGGCGACGCCGCGACGGTCGACCACAGCTTCCCGGCCGACCACGCCCAGGAGGCCCTGCGCGGCAAGGCGGCCCGCTACGCGGTGACGGTGAGCGAGGTCCGCTCCCGCAAGCTGCCCGAGCTCGACGAGGCCTTCGCCAAGTCGGTCGGCGTCGAGACGCTCGACCAGCTCCGCGAGCAGGTCCGCAAGGGCCTCGAGGGCCAGCGCAGGGCCCAGGCCGAGAACAAGCGCCGCGAGCAGGCGCTCGACCTGCTGCTCAAGCCCCTCGACTTCCCCCTGCCCGAGTCGGCGGTGGAGCGCGAGTCCTACGACCTCTTCATGGAGTACGCCAACCTGCGCCTGCGCGGCGGCGCCTCGCCCGAGGCCCTCGAGAAGGACCGGGAGCAGATCCTGGCCGACGCCCGCAAGGCGGCCGGCACGCGGGTCCGCTCGCAGATCGTCCTTTCGCGCATCGCCAAGGAGGAGAAGCTCTCCCTGACGCAGGAGGAGCTGGGCTCGGCCGTCATGCGCGCCGCCTACGCCAGCCGCACCCCGCCGGAGAAGCTGGCCAAGGACCGCGACCAGCTCCGCCTGATCCAGCGCGACGCCCTCCTGAACAAGGCCCTCGACCACGTGCTGGCCGGCGGCCAGGCGGCGAAGCAGGGCTGACAAACCCCCGCCGAGGCCCCAGACTGTCCCCATGAGCTACATCATCCCGAACGTCGTCGAGCGCGATGCCCGAGGGGAGCGCGCCTGGGACATCTACAGCCGCCTCCTCAAGGACCGCATCATCTTCCTCGGCGCCCCCATCTACGACGAGGTGGCCAACGCCGTCATCGCCCAGATGCTCTTCCTCCAGATGGAGGACCCCAAGAAGCCCATCTCGCTCTACATCAACTCGCCCGGCGGCTCCGTCACCGCCGGCATGGCGATCTACGACACGATGAACTTCATCCCCTGCGAGGTGCACACCTACTGCCTGGGCAGCGCGGCCAGCATGGCCACCGTCCTCCTCGCCGCGGGCGCCAAGGGAAAGCGCTACGCCCTGCCGAACTCGCGCGTGATGATCCACCAGCCCAGCGGCGGCGCGGGCGGCCAGACATCCGACATCTCGATCGCGGCCAAGGAGATCCTCCGCTGGCGCGACATCCTCAACCGCACGCTCGCCAAGCACAGCGGCAAGTCGCCCGAGCAGGTCCAGCAGGACTCCGACCGCGACTACTACCTGACCGCCGAGGAGGCCAAGGCCTACGGCTTGGTCGACGTCGTGGTGCCGGCGCGCCCGGAGAAGGCCTGAGGCGATGGCCGACCAGGCCGACGCCTGCTCCTTCTGCGGGAAGCCCGCGGCCGCCGCGACCAAGCTGATCGCCGGGCCGGGCGGCGTGGGCATCTGCGACGCCTGCGTGGCGACCTGCGGCCGCCTGCTCCAGCGCGAGCAGGCCAAGGCGGGCGGCGCGCCCGCCGCCGGCCCCGCCGTGCAGGAGAAGCCCCGCCCCGCCCCGCCCGGGCCGGTCAAGCTGATGGCGCCGGCCGAGCTGCGCGCGCTCCTGGATGAGCACGTCATCGGCCAGGACCACGCCAAGAAGGTCCTCTCCGTCGCCGTCCACAACCACTACAAGCGGCTGAACGACCGCCTCGGCGCGGGCGCGGGGGTGCCCGAGGACCTGTCCGGGGTCGAGCTCGACAAGAGCAACGTCCTGCTCATCGGCCCGACCGGCTCGGGCAAGACCCTGCTCGCGCGCACGCTCGCGCGGGCGCTCGACGTTCCCTTCGCCATCGCCGACGCCACCACGCTGACCGAGGCCGGCTACGTGGGCGAGGACGTGGAGAACATCGTGCTCCGCCTGCTCCAGGCCTGCGACATGGACGTGGCCAGGGCCCAGCGCGGCATCGTCTTCGTCGACGAGATCGACAAGATCGGCCGGAAGTCGGACTCGCCCTCGCTCACCCGCGACGTCTCCGGCGAGGGCGTGCAGCAGGCGCTGCTCAAGATCCTCGAGGGCACCGTCTGCAACGTGCCCCCGGCGGGCGGGCGCAAGCACCCCGACCAGCAGTGCATCCAGGTCGACACCTCGGACATCCTCTTCATCTGCGGCGGGGCCTTCGTCGGGCTGGACAAGGCCGTGGCGCGGCGCTCGCGGGGCTCGCTCGGCTTCGACAACGCCTCGGGCGCCGGCCCGACCGAGACCTCGGCGGAGCTGACCCTCGCCAACCTCCAACCCGAGGACCTCTTCGCCTTCGGCATGATCCCCGAGTTCGTCGGCCGGCTCCCCGTGATCTCCGTCCTCTCGCCGCTGACCGAGGCCGACCTGGTCCGCATCCTGACCGAGCCGCGCAACGCGCCCGTGCGCCAGTACCGCAAGCTGCTCGCCCTCTCGGGCAGCGGCCTCGAGTTCGCCCCCGGCTCGCTGCAGGCGGTCGCGGCCAAGGCGCTCGCGCTCGGCACGGGCGCGCGCGGCCTGCGCGCCATCCTCGAGGGCATCCTGCTCGACACGATGTACGCCCTGCCCCCGGCCGGCTCGCTCGTCACCGTCACCGCCGAGG
Source organism: Verrucomicrobiota bacterium (assembly GCA_030831965.1). Taxonomy (GTDB): domain Bacteria; phylum Verrucomicrobiota; class Verrucomicrobiia; order Opitutales; family UBA953; genus UBA8828. Next base: position 8,226 of record JAURJZ010000014.1, on the reverse strand, counting down.
CGGTGCGCGGCGAGGCCCCGGTCAAGGTCGACCAAGGCCCGGGGAGAGCGGGGATCGCCGGGCAGGGCCCAGGAGGTGCGGGGAGCGAGGCGCGAGGAGCGGGTAAGAAGGCAAGCTGAGGGCCCAAGTCCCTGACCCGGCACCTTCTCCCTCCGCATACTCCCCATCCTTCCATTCCTTTCCCTTCCTTCGCTCGCTCCCCGCTCCTCACTTCTCGCTCCTCACCCAATGATCCTCTACCCCGCCATCGACATCCGAGGAGGCCGCTGCGTGCGGCTCGTCCAGGGAAGGGATGACGCGCAGACCCGCTACCACGACGACCCGGTCGAGCCGGCCCGTCGCTTCGCCGAGGCAGGCGCGGCGTGGATCCACGTGGTGGACCTCGACGGGGCGTTCGACGGGGCCCCGCGCAACCTCGAGATTCTCCGTCGCATCGCCGCGCTCGGCCCCAAGGTGCAGTTCGGCGGAGGGCTGCGCGACCGCGCGACGGTCGAGGCCGCGCTGGCCGCGGGCGCCTCGCGGGCGATCGTGGGCACGCGGGCCGCGGCGGACCGGGAGTTCCTCGCCGAGGTGGCGGGCGCGCACGGCCCCCGCCTCGCGGTGGGCATCGACGCCAAGGACGGCCGGGTGGCGGTGCGCGGCTGGAAGGACGTGACGGAGGTCCGCGCGACCGAGCTGGCCAAGGCGGCCGCGGCGCTCGGCGCGGGAACGGTCATCTTCACCGACATCGCCACGGACGGGATGCTCTCGGGGCCCAACTGGACGTCGCTCGAGGCCATGCTGGAGGCCTGCCCGGCCAAGGTGATCGCCTCGGGCGGGGTCGCCGGCCGCGGGGACGTCGCGAGGCTGGCCCGGCTGGCCCGGACCCGGCCGAACCTCGAGGGGGCCATCGTCGGCAAGGCCCTTTACGAGGGCCGGGCCACCGTGCGGGAGCTGCTCGAGGCCGCCCGGACAGGAGCCTGACCCCTGCGGAGGCTTGCCAGCCAAGGCGAGGCGGGCTGTTATGGGTGGGTCATGCCCCGCCTCCTCCTTCTCGTCGCCGGCCTGCTCGCCGCCACCGCCCAAGCCCAGGTGTCCAAGGACGCCGCGGAGGCCATCGCCAAGGCTCGCGCCACGCTGGCCAAGGATGCCGCGACCCTCGCGGGTGTCCGCAACCTCCACTTCTCCGGCAAGGTGATGGACAAGGAGGGCAAGCTCACCCAGTCGTTCATCCTGGAGGTCGCCGCGGGGGGCAAGCGCCGCGAGTTCCGCTACGACAAGGACTACACCCTCGAGTTCAGCACCGTGACCAACGGCCTCGAGGCCTGGGTGCGGCGGACCAACCTGGCCAACGGCCAGTCGGAGTCCGCCCGCGTCCTGCCGTTCGAGGTCGCCTCGAACCTCCGGGAGATGGGCAAGTCGGACCTCGGCCTCTACGCCGCCCCCGAGGGGACCAAGGCGGAGGTCGCCAAGAAGGGCGACAAGGTGGAGGGCAAGGACGTGGTCTCGGTGACCTACCGCCATCCCGGCACCTACACCTACACGCGCCATTTCAACGCCGCCACCCACGAGCTCGTCGCCACGGACTACCCCCGCCCCGACGGCAAGCTGGAGCGGCAGGTCGAGACCGAGACCCAGGTGGTCGACGGCATCCGCTTCCCGAAGTCGGTCCAGGTCAAGGACGACAAGGGCGAGCTGCTCGGCACCCTGGTCTTCGACAAGATCGTGGTCAACGGCGAGCTCGCCCCCACGGCCTTCGACTTCCCCGTCCGCTAAGCGACGATGCCGACCCTGCGCAGCAGCGACCGGGACTTCCCCTCCCGTCTCGCCGCCTTTGTCGGCACCGGGGAGGCCGACCCCGCCACGCGCGCCGCCGCCGCGGCGATCATCGCGGACGTGCGCCGGCGCGGCGACACCGCCGTGCTCGCCGCCACCCTGCGCTTCGACCGGGCCAAGCTGGCCGCCGGCGACCTGCGCATCCCGCCCGCCCGGCTGGCCGCGGCGGCGAGGGCCCTGACGCCCGAGCGGCGGCGCGCGATCCAGGACGCCATCGCCTCGGTTCGCGACTTCCATCGCCGCACCCTGCCCCGGGGCTGGATGGCCCGGAACGCGCACGGCGCGCGCGTCGGCGAGCGCCACCTGCCGATCCGCCGCTGCGGCCTGTACATCCCCGGCGGGCAGGTCCCGCTCGTCTCGACGGTGGTCATGACCGCCATCCCCGCCAAGGTCGCGGGCGTGCCGGAGGTCGTCGCCTGCACCCCGCCGGGCCCCGGCGGCGAGGTGCACCCGGACCTGCTCGCCGCGCTCCACCTCTGCGGGGTGCGGGAGGTCTATCGCATCGGCGGCGTGCAGGCGGTCGCGGCGATGGCCCTGGGCACGCGCGCGGTGGCGGCGGTGGACAAGGTCTTCGGCCCCGGAAACGCCTTCGTGACCGAGGCCAAGCGCCAGCTGTTCGGGCGGGTGGGGGTCGACCTCCTGCCGGGTCCGAGCGAGGTGATGGTCATCGCCGACCGCACCGCCAACCCCGAGTGGGTGGCGGCCGACCTCTGCGCCCAGGCCGAGCACGGCAGCGGCAAGGAGACGCTCTACCTCGTGACCGACTCGGCCAAGCTGGCCGCCGACGCGGCCAAGGCCGCCGCCCGGCAGTGCCGCGCCCTCGGCCACGGCGCGAAGGTGCGCGCCATCCTCGCCAAGCGGCTGCTGACCGTGCTGGTCCGCGACCTGGCGGAGGCGGCGGACGTGGCCAACCGCGTGGCGCCCGAGCACCTCGAGCTGCTCGTGGCCGACCGCGCGATCGACCGGCTCGCGCGCGCCATCACGACCGCCGGCGCGATGCTGCTCGGGCATCGCACGCCGACCGTGCTCGGCGACTTCGTGGCCGGACCCAGCCACACCCTGCCGACCGGCGGCACGGGCAGGTTCTTCAGCGGGCTGCGCGTGGCGGACTTCCTGCGCCGCACGAGCGTGGTGCGCTACGACGCGGCGAGCCTGCGCAAGGCGGCCCCGACCGTGGCGGCCTTCGCCGCGATGGAGCGGCTGGACGCGCACGGCCGGTCGCTGGCCATCCGGCTCGGGCGCTGAGGCTCAGCCGCGGAGTCGGCGCAGGACCTCGGCGTGGAGGCGCGGGGCGGCGGCGACGACGTTGCCGGCGGCGACCGGGTCGCCGCCGTCCCAGGAGGTCGCGGTGGCGCCGGCGCCGCGCAGCACGGGCAGCACGGGGACGAGATCCCAGGGGTTCATCACGGGGTCGGCCATGACGTGGGCGCGTCCGGCCGCGACCATGAGGTGACCGTAGCCGTCGCCCCAGGTGCGGGCGAAGGCGCAGGCGTGGGTCAGCTCGGCCCAGCGGGTGGAGGGATGGGCGCGGGCGACGTTCTCGGCGTCGGTGGTGAGGACGACGGCGGCCCCCAGGGGCGCCTCGGCCACGCGGGTCGGCGCGCCGTTGAAGGTGGCCGAGCGGCCGTCCCCGACCGCGCGCTCGCGGAGGATGGGCTGGTCGATGACGCCGAGCGCGGGGGCGCCGCGGTGGCGGAGGCCGACCAGGATGGCGAAGAGGGGGACGCGGGAGACGAAGGACTTGGTGCCGTCGATCGGATCCAGCACCCAGCAGAACTCGGCGTCGGCGCGCTCGGAGCCGAACTCCTCGCCCACGATGCCGTGGCCGGGATAGGTCCGGGCGATGGCCTCGCGCATGGCGCGCTCGGCCTCGCGGTCGGCCACGGTGACGGGGGAGCCGTCGGCCTTGGCCTCGACCTCGATGACGGGCCGGGCCCAGGCCGCGCGGACCACCTCCCCGGCCAGGTCGGCCAGGTGCCCGGCGAAGCGCCGAAGTTCCTCGTTCTGGGCCTGGGGCAGCACGGGGAGACGCTGTCGGCAGGGAGCGGGGGCGACAAGGCGGAACCGCGTTTGCGCGCGGGGGACGGCCGCGTAGGGTGGGCGGGATGGCGATCCAGCCCGAACCCGCGGGGCAACCCTCGCTCCTCCAAAGGTGGGACGACCTGCTTTTCCTGCATTGGGAAATCCCGGCCGCGGAGGCGGCGCGGCGGTTGCCCGGGGGCCTGGTGCCCGACCTCTGGGAAGGCCGGACCTATGCGGGCCTGGTGGCGTTCGCCATGCGGCGCGTGCGGCCGCGCGGCCTGCCCTGGGTGCCCTGGATCTCGAACTTCCTCGAGCTCAACGTGCGGCTGTATGTCAGGGGGCCGCACGGACGGCCCGGGGTGTTCTTCCTCTCGCTCGACTGCGACCGACGGCTGGCGGTCGAGGTGGCGCGGCGTCGCTACCACCTTCCCTACCGCCACGCCGAGATGAGCCGGTCAGGCGGGAACGGGGCGTGGGACTTCCGTTGCCGGCGCAAAGGCGAGGCGGAGACGGCGAGGCTCAGCTGGACATCGGGGGGTCCGCCGAGGGCGGCGGATCCGGGAACCCTCGAGCACTTCCTGGCCGAGCGCTACACCTTCTTCACGCCGGGACCGGCGGGCTTGCTGGCGGGCGAGGTCAGGCACGCGCCCTACCCGCTGACGCGGGCGGGCGTCCGGGCGAGCTCCGACCTGCCCCTGCGCTGGGACGGGCTGCCGGGCCTGGGCGAGCCATGCCACGCGATGGCCTCGCCGGGCGTGTCGGTCCGGTGCTGGTCGCTGGTGGACGCCGACTTGCCTCCGGTTCGCGGGACGGTCTGATGGGGGCATGCGCCGCCGGCTGACCGACTACCGCCACTTCGTGTGGGACTGGAACGGCACGCTGCTGGACGACACCTGGCTGTGCTGCGAGTCGCTCAACCGGATGCTGGCCGACCGCGGCCTGCCCTTGGTCGACCCGGCGGACTACACCCGGATCTTCGAGTTCCCGGTGCAGCGCGTCTACCGCAAGGTGGGCCTGCTCCTCGACGAGGCGGGCTTCGAGGCGGTGTCGCGCGAGTTCGTCGACTCCTATGAGTCGCGCAAGGTCGAGTGCGGCCTGCACACGGGTGCGCTTGAGCTGATCGACGCCCTGAGCGCCCGCGGGGCCACGCACTCCGTGCTCTCGGCCTACGAGAGCCGCCTGCTCAACGCCACGCTCGAGGGCATGCGCCTGGCGGACCGTTTCCGCAAGGTCTGCGGCGGCGGCGACATCCATGCGCGAAGCAAGGCGGAGCGGGCGCGCCATCACCTGCGCGACCTCGGGGTCGGGGCGGACGACGCCCTGTTCGTGGGCGACACGGCGCACGACCTGGAGGCCGCGCGCGCGATGGGGGTCGACTGCCTCCTGGTGGCCCACGGCGGCCAGCATCGCAGCCGGCTCGAGGGCCATGGCGTCGCGGTGATCGACAGCTTCGCGGAGCTGCACGAGATCCTGGACGGGATGGGAGCCGGCGGCTAAGGCCGCCGGCCCAGGACATCAGCGGCACGGGGGCACAGGGGCACGGGGGCACAGGGGCACAGGGGCACGGGAAAGAGACAGGACCCGAGGGAGCCGAAGGATTGCAGATGCAGGATGGGAGGATGGGGAGGCAGGCTGACACCCGTCCCTTCATCATTTCATCCCTTTAATCCGTCATTGAGGCATCGAGCGGAGCGAGCGCTCGCGCCGGTCGCCAGTCACCGGTCAACGGCATCCCTCAAATCCCTCGCGCGCTAGCGCGGATAGGCCGCGGCGCGGAGGATGGTCTCGACGTGGAGGCGCGCGGTCTTGCGTCGGTCGGCGTTGTAGCCGCCGCCGTAGAGGACGACGGTGGGGATGCCGGCGCCGAGGGTGGCGGCGAGGACGCGGCGGTCGCGCTCGGCGATGTCGGCGTCATCCAGGGCCATCTGGCCGAAACGGTCGTCGCGATGGACGTCCGCGCCGGAATTCCAGAAAACCAGGCCGGGGCGGGAGCGGGCCAGGGCCTCCTCGAGGGAGGCGGAGAGGGCGGCGAGGTAGGCGGGGCCCTCGACGCCGCGGGCCAGCGCCACGTCGAGATCGCCCGGCTCCTTGGCCGAGGGGTAGTTGGAGCCGACGTGGATGGAATGGGAGAATCGGCCGGGGCGGCCCCGGAGGAGGGCGTGGGTGCCGTTGCCTTGGTGCGCGTCGGTGTCGACCACGAGCACGGAGAGCCCGGGACGCTCGGATTCGAGGACGGCGCAGGCGACGGCCACGTCGTTGAGGACGCAGAACCCCAGGCCGCGGTTGGCGAAGGCGTGGTGGGTGCCGCCGCCGAGGTTGGCGGCGAGACCCTCCCCGAGCGCGGCGCGGGCGGCGAGGAGCGTGCCATGGGTCTCGCGCCGGCAGCGGTCGAGCAAGCGGGGATTGTCGGGCAGGCCGAGCCGGTTGCGGTCGTGCTCGCTGAGCCGGCTGTCGCGCACGGCGGCGAGATAGCCGGGCGAGTGGACGAGGTGGAGCAGGGCCTCGGGGGCGGGGGCGGGTCCGGCGAAGCGGGCGCCACGGAGCTCGTCCTCGAGCAGGGCCCGGGAGCGGCTGAACTTGTCCATCGGGAACGGGTGCCCCTCGGGCAGGGGATAGTGGTAGTCGGGATGGTGGAAGCAGAGCACGGGGCGGCGCGCGCGGATGGGCGAGGGCAGCGTAAGCGAAGGTCCCGCGAGGTCAAAGGCGGCCCCCGCCTCTTTTTATTGCCCGACCTCGGCGGCGCGTCCACCTTCCGCCAACCCCCGCCCTCATGCAGACCATCAACGACAACCCCCTGTTGATCCTGAGCCTGGCCATTGCCGTGCTGGTCGCCGTCTACGTCATCCTCAACCGGGCGAAGGGCGAGCTGGTCGGCACCGACGCCGAGGCGATCGACGATGTCATCAAGGCCGGCGCGGAGACGCTCGGGGCCTCGGACCAGGTCTTTCCCCCGCCGGCCGACTTCGTGGCGAGGGCCCGGGTGAGGGGCATGGACGGTTACCGGGCGCTGCATCGCCGGTCGCTCGACGACATGGAGGGCTTCTGGGCCGAGGAGGCCCGCAACCTGCACTGGTTCAAGCCCTGGACCCAGGTGCTCGACGAGTCGCGCAGGCCCTTCTTCCAGTGGTTCGTGGGCGGCAAGACCAACCTGGCCTACAACTGCCTCGACGCGCAGATCGCCAAGGGTCTGGGCGAGAAGGTGGCGATCGTCTTCGAGGGCGAGCCCACCGCCGGCGGCAAGGCGAGCGAGGTCCGCCGCCTGACCTACCGCGAGCTGCACCGCGGGGTCTGCCGCTTCGCCAACGTCCTGAAGTCGATGGGCCTGCGCAAGGGCGACACCGTCGCCATCTACATGCCGATGGTGCCCGAGCTGGCGATGGCGGTGCTGGCCTGCGCGCGCGTCGGCGTGGTGCACTCGGTGGTCTTCGGCGGGTTCTCCGCGGAGTCGATCCGCGACCGCGTCAACGACGCGTCCTCCAAGGCGGTGATCACGATGGATGGCGGCTGGCGACGCGGGAAGTTCCTCCCCCTGAAGCAGGTGGTGGACGAGGCGGTGAAAGACTGCCCCAGCATCCGCCACGTGCTCGTGCGCCAGCGCACCCCGGGCAAGCCCGACGCCTCCTGCTCGATGCAGGAGGGGCGCGACGTCTGGTACCACGAGGCCGAGGCCGGGGTCGGCGACGACTGCCCCGCGGCGGAGCAGGACGCGGAGGACATGCTCTTCCTCCTCTACACCTCGGGGCCGCCCGGCAAGCCCAAGGACATCATCCACACAACGGGCGGCTACATGGTGCACGCCTACGCGACGAACAAGTACACCTTCGACCTGCGCGGCGACGACCTCTTCTGGTGCACGGCGGACGTGGGCTGGGTGACCGGCCACACCTACGTGGTCTACGGCCCCCTGCTCAACGGCTGCTCCGTCCTCATGTACGAGGGCGCGCCCGACGCGCCCGATTACGGCCGCTTCTGGAAGATCATCCAGGACCACAAGGTGACGGTCTTCTACACCGCGCCCACCGCGATCCGCGCCTTCATGAAGTGGGGCGACCAGTGGGTGACCAAGCACGACCTGTCCACCCTCCGCCTGCTCGGCTCGGTCGGCGAGCCGATCAACCCCGAGGCCTGGCTCTGGTACCACCGCGTGGTGGGCGACGGCCGCTGCCCGATCGTCGACACCTGGTGGCAGACCGAGACGGGCGGCATCATGATCACCACGCTGCCGGGAGCGCACGGAATGAAGCCGGGCAGCGCGGGAAGACCCTTCTTCGGCGTCGCCCCGCAGCTGGTCGACAATGACGGCGCGGTGCTGGCGGACGAGAACACCGGGGGCGCCGCCGAGGGCAATCTGTGCATCACCCGCAGCTGGCCCGGGCAGGCGCGCACCGT
>JAURJZ010000082.1 GCA_030831965.1 Verrucomicrobiota bacterium | reverse complement strand
CCCTACCCGTCTTCCCGCGCCCGGCGCCACGACTCCGCCAAGCCGACCAGCGTCAGGTGCGGCTCGCGGCGCAGCCGCGCCGACAGGGAGGGAGGGAGAAAGCCGGCCGTGCCGCCGGTGGCGAGCAGGGTGGGCGAGCGAATCCCCTGGCCTGCGAGCTCGGCGAGCAAGGCGTCGAGAATCCGCTCGATCATCCCGGCGAAGCCGAGCGCGCAACCCGCCCGCATCGCATCGAGGGTCGACTTGCCGACGGCCGGCCCCTCCCGGATGGATTCCGGGTCGAGCTCCGGCAGGAGCGCCGTGCGCCCGTGCAGGTAGCTTGTCATCACCGAAAGCCCCGGGGCGATGACGCCGCCCGCGTAGCCCTTCGCCGTGAGCACATCGAAGGTGGTCGCCGTCCCCATGTCCACGATCACGGCGGGCGCCCCGACCGCCACCTGGGCGCCGATGCAATTCGCGAGCCTGTCCTGGCCGACCTCCCGGGGATGGGGATAGTCGAAGCCCAGCCCCCGGACCGTGTCGTGGCGCAGGTGGTGGGCGTCGGGTAGCCGGCCGAGAATCCCCCAGGCGACGGCGGCGACCTCGGGAACCACCGAGGCGAGCGAGGCGCTCTCCGGCCCAGCCTTCCCATCAGCCCGGGAAGCAGGTCGCCGACCGACGCCGTGGCCAGGCTGCCGCTCTCCACGATGCGCAACCCCTCCGCCAACCCCCAGTGGGCCGAGGTGTTGCCGACGTCGAGGCAGAGGATCCTCCGCATGGTCAGGCGAAGAGGGCGGGGCGGGCCTCGCGCAGGCGGAGCAGGGCCAGCTCCGCCAGGGCATGGGTGGTCTCGCCGGCGCGCACCCGGCGCAGGGCCTCGGCCGGGCGGAGCAGCTCGACCGCAATTTCCTCATGCTCGTCGAGCGCCCGCGGCGATCCGTTGCGAACGCCCTCGAGCAGGACGAAATGGCTGCGGTTGTCCTGCAGCGCCGGGTTGGGCGACACCTGGCCGAGGCTGACCGCCTCGCCGCCGGAATAGCCGGTTTCCTCCCGTGTCTCCCGCTCGGCCGTGACCAGTGGATCCTCGCCTTTCCCCGCCACCCCGCCGGGCGGCTCGAGCGAGAGCGCCGAGGCGCCGAAGCGCCACTGGCGGACCATGACAATCCGGCCGTCCGGCGTCACGGGTAGCGCCAGCACCCAGTCGGGACAGCGCATGACAAAAAAATCACCCTCGCGATGGTCGCGAGGGTGAGCGCAGCGCCGACGCAGGACCTGGTAGACCTTGCAATCCGCGTGGTGAGCCTCGTGCCGGACAATCCAGCGAGCCGGGGCTTCCACGGCGGGATTACTTGGTCTTCAGCTTCTGGCCGATGCGGAGGGCGTTGCCGACGCCGGGATTCAGGTCCTGGAGGGCCTTGAGCGAGATGCCGATCTTGCGGGCGATGCCGGAGAGGGTGTCGCCCTTGACCACGATGTACTCGCCGTCGGCGGCGACCTGGGCGGGGGCGCTGGAGCCGCGGGAGCTCGTGCCGCGCTTCTGGAGGTCGACAATGGCGGTTTCCACCTGCTTGAAGCCGCCGATGGTCTGCTCGCGAAGGGCGGTGACCTCGGCGCTCACGGCGGCGAGGGCGGCGGTGTCGGCCTTGCTGCCCACCGCGGCGGAGGCCGCGGAGGCGGATTCGGCGGCGGCCGCCGCGGCGGCGGCGGCGGCGTCAGCGGCGCCCTTGGCCTTCACGGCGAGGATCAGCGCGACGACGCCGAGGGCGACGCCGGCGATGCCTGCGATCAGGGGGAACTTGGATTCGCTGCTGCTTTCAATGGTGTCGGATTCCATGGGGGCGTCGTTGGTGGTTGGAGTTGGTTTAGAATAGGCGGTTGACACCGCGGGCAACACTAAATCCCCTATGTGAGCAACTTCGGGCGGTAGCGCAGTCTGGCTAGCGCATCTGCTTTGGGAGCAGAGGGTCGGGGGTTCGAATCCCCCTCGCCCGACCCCTTTCACAGGCTTTTGACAATCCTAGGCCACCTTGGCCTCGGGATAATCAAGGACCTGACCTCGCACCCGAATCTCAACTTGGTTGGAGCGGCCATCGGACGACGCCTCGGTCCTGCCGATGACTTGTGATTTAACCCTCAGGCTGCCACAGATTTGCGTAACAATATCAACATCCTCGGGCGCCACGTAGACCTCCAGGCGATGCCCCATGTTGTAGACCTGGTGCATTTCCCGCTCGGTCGTGCCGCTCACGCGGGCGATTTCGGCAAAAATAGGGGGTGTCGGGAAGAGGTTGTCCTTCACGTGCCGGACCCCTTTGCCGAAGCGGAGGCACTTCGTCTGGCCACCCCCCGAGCAATGAATCAGCCCAGGCAGGCGGCCCACCCCGAGCTCCTTCAGCAAGCCGACCACCACGGGCGCATAGGTGCGCGTGGGGGAGAGCAGGGCTTGGCCGACGCTCAGCGAGGAACCGGGCAGCGGGGCCGACATCCGGTGCGGGCCGCAGTAGACGAGATCCGCGGCCGTCGCTCCGTCGTAGGTTTCCGGGTATCGTTCCGCGTGATGACGCGAAAGGAGCTCGTGCCGGGCGCTGGTCAGCCCGTTGGACCCGATCCCGCTGTTCTCGCCCTCCACCCAGCTGCAGGTGCCTCCCGACGCCACGCCCACGATGGCAAGGCCGGGCCGGATCCGACCGGCGTCGATCACCCGGTCGCGGCGGAGCACCGCCGTGGCCGTGGAGTCGACCGTGAGGGTCGGGGTCAGGTCGCCCACGTCGGCCGT
>JAURJZ010000081.1 GCA_030831965.1 Verrucomicrobiota bacterium | reverse complement strand
TCGGCCGACTTGCCCGCGCCCTGGATGATGGTGGTGTTCTCCTTGTCGACCTGGATGCGCTTGGCGCGGCCGAGGTCGGCCACCTTGACGGACTCGAGCTTGATGCCGAGGTCCTCGGTGACGAACTTGCCGCCGGTGAGGACGGCGATGTCCTCCATCATGGCCTTGCGGCGGTCGCCGAAGCCGGGGGCCTTGACCGCGCAGACGTTGAGGGTGCCGCGCAGCTTGTTGACCACGAGGGTGGCGAGGGCCTCGCCCTCGATCTCCTCGGCGATGATGAGGAGGGGCTTGCTGGTCTTGGCCACCTCCTGGAGGACGGGCAGGAGGTCCTTCATCGCGGACACCTTCTTCTCGTAGAGGAGGATGTAGGCGTCGTCGAGGGTGGTCTCGAGCGTCTCGGCGTTGGTGGCGAAGTAGGGCGAGAGGTAGCCCTTGTCGAACTGCATGCCCTCGACGACGTCGAGGGTGGTCTCGACGGTCTTGGCCTCCTCGACGGTGATGGTGCCGTCCTTGCCGACCTTGTCCATCGCGTCGGCGATGATGTCGCCGATGGAGGCGTCCCAGTTGGCGGAGACGGTCGCGACCTGCTTGATCTCCTCGCGGGTCTTGATCTTCTTCGAGATGTTGGCGAGCTCGGCGATGATGGCGTCGGCGGCCTTGTCGATCCCGCGCTTGACGAAGATCGGGTTGGAGCCGGCGGCGACGGACTTCAGGCCCTCCTTGTAGATGGCCTCGGCCAGGACGGTGGCGGTGGTGGTGCCGTCACCCGCCTTGTCGGCGGTCTTCGAGGCGACCTCGCGCACCATCTGGGCGCCCATGTTCTCGAACGGGTCGTCGAGCTCGATCTCCTTGGCGACGGTGACGCCGTCCTTGGTGACCTTGGGGGCGCCGAATTTCTTGTCGATCATCACGTTGCGGCCCTTGGGACCGAGGGTGACCTTGACGGCCTTGGCGAGGGTGGAGACGCCGGCGAGCACCTTGCGGCGCGCGACCTCGTCGAACAGGATCTGCTTCTTGGACATGTGGGTGTTGGGTTAAGGTTGGGGAGGGAGGGGTTCAGCCGATGACGGCGAGGATCTCCTCCTCGCGGAGCAGGATGAAGGTGTCGTCGCCGAGCTTGACCTCGGTGCCGGCGTACTTGCCGATGAGGACCTTGTCGCCGACCCGGACGTCCCAGGCGACGGACTTCCCGTCGGCGTCCTTCTTGCCGGTGCCGAGGGCGATGACGGTCGCCTCCTGGGGCTTCTCCTTGGCGGAGTCGGGGATGATGATGCCACCCTTGACCTCCTCGGCCTCCTCCAGTCGCTGGAGAAGGACGCGGTCACCGAGCGGCTTGACGTTGGGTTTGGTTTGCTTGGCCATGTTGTGGGTTTGTGGGTTGGATTTTGAGGGGCGACCCCGTCGGGGGCCGTCGCCGGAGATGCAGGAGGAATGCCAAAAGGGCATTTCCCCCCATTAGGCAAACGCCAATGCGGAAAATCGGGGTGCGGACGCCCGGGGACAGGGGGGCGCGGGGCCCGTCCAGGGCAGGCCGCGGGACAGGCTGTCCCAGGCCTGTCACACCCCACCCTTGCCTTTGGGGGCGGGGGCGCCACTGTCCGCCTTTCCATGGATGCGCGCTATCGCCAGCTGGCCGAGGTACTGACGGGGTTTTCGACCCGCCTGCGCAAGGGCGAGCACGTCCTCATCGACGCCCACGACGCGCCCGAGGCCTTCGTCATCGCCCTGATCCGGGCCGCGCGCGGGCGAGGCGCCCTGCCCCACGTGCTCCAGCACCGGGCGCGGGTCTCGCGGGAGCTCGCCCTCGGCGCGGACAAGGCCGCGCTCGCGGTCCAGCGCGACGTCGAGCTCGCCCGCATGCGCAGGATGAAGGCCTACATCGCGGTGCGCGGATCGGACAACATCTTCGAGTCGGGCGACGTGCCCGCGGACAAGGCCCGCCTGGTCTCGCAGGTGCTCCGGCCGCTCATCGACCACCGCGTCAACAAGACGAAGTGGGTCGTCCTGCGCTGGCCGACCGCCGCCATGGCCCAGCAGGCGAAGATGAGCACCGAGGCCTTCGAGGACTTCTACTTCCGGGTCTGCACCCAGGACTACGGCCGCATGGCGCCCGGCATGGCCGCGCTGAAGGAGCGCATGGAGCGGGCCGACCAAGTCCGGATCACCGGGCCCGGCACCGACCTGCGGTTCTCCGTCAAGGGCATCGCGGCCATCCCCTGCGGCGGCGAGTTCAACATCCCGGACGGCGAGGTGTTCACCGCCCCGGTCAGGGACAGCGTGGAGGGGGTGATCCAGTACAACTGCCCGACCATCTACCAGGGCGTCTCCTTCGACAACATCCGCCTGGTCTTCCGCAGGGGCCGCATCGTCGAGGCGACGGCGAACAACACCGAGCGCCTCAACCGCATCCTCGACACCGACCCCGGGGCGCGGTTCATCGGCGAGTTCGCCCTCGGCTTCAACCCGCACATCCTGAGCCCGATGCAGGACATCCTCTTCGACGAGAAGATCGCCGGCTCCTTCCACTTCACCCCGGGCAAGTGCTACGAGGCGACCGACAACGGCAACGAGTCGTCCGTCCACTGGGACATGGTCTGCATCCAGCGGCCCGAGTTCGGCGGCGGCGAGATCCGCTTCGACGGCGAGCTGATCCGCAAGGACGGGCTCTTTGTGCCCAAGGCGCTGCGCAAGCTCAACCCCGGCCACCTGCTCGGGAAGTCCCGCTGACATGGCCGCGCCGAGGAAAGGCAGGGTCGCGCCGGCCAAGGCTCCCCCCGCCGGGCCCGCCTCCCCGGCCCGCAAGACCAGCCCCGGGCAGGCGCGCCGCCGCAAGTCGGCGCCCAGGGCGCGCGCGGCCAAGCCCGCGGCTCCCGCGCCCGCCGCGGTCGGCGAGGTGCACGCGCTCCGCGTCGCCGCCGACGGGCCGGCGGGCCGCCTCGACAAGGTGGCCTCGGGCCTGATCGCGGGTGTCAGCCGCTCGCGCGTGCAGCGGGCGGTCGACCTCGGCCTGGTGCGCGTCAACGGCGCGGTCGCCGACCGCCGGACGGTGGTCGCGCCCGGCGACGCCATCGAGGTCGCGCTGCCCGCCCCCGACGCCCCCACGGTCGAGGCGCGCAAGGTGGCCCTGCGGGTGCTCTACGAGGACGCCCACCTCATCGTGGTCGACAAGCCCGCCGGCCTGATCACGCATCCGGTGACCGGGGCGGACGAGACCTCGGTCGTGCACGCCCTGCTCCACCACACCAAGGGCCGGCTCGCCCCCGCGGGCGGCACCATCCGTCCCGGCATCGTGCACCGCCTCGACCGCGAGACCTCGGGGGCGATGGTGGTGGCGAAGACCGACGCCGCCTTCCACGGCCTGATCGCCCAGTTCGCCGGCCGCGAGCCGGACAAGGAATACCTGGCGCTGGTGGACAAGTGCCCTCGCCTCCTCTCGGGGACGATCTCGGCCTCGATCGACCGGCACCACGCCGTCCGGGTGCGGATGGCGGTGCGCGACGACGGCCGCGAGGCGGTCACGGACTGGGCGGTGGAGTCGCGCTTCGGCCCCCAGGCCGCGCTCATCCGCGCCCTGCCCCGGACGGGCCGCACCCACCAGATCCGGGTGCACCTCGCCCACCTCGGCCACCCCATCCTGGGCGACCGCACCTACGGCAAGTTCGACCAGCCGGCCTTCGCGGGCTGGCCCATGCCGCGCGTCATGCTGCACGCCCACCGGCTGCGCCTGAACCACCCGGCGACGGGCAAGTCGATGACGTTCGAGGCTCCGGTGCCGCCGGACTTCCGCAAACTCGAGGCCTGGCTGGCCAAGGCCTACGGGCGGCGGGACTTCGCGGCCCAGGCCTGAGGCTCACTTCACCGTGACGCGCAGCGTGGCGGTCTGGATCGGGGCCGCGTCCTTCTCCCACGGCCGGGCGTAGGCCAGGACAAGCTGGCCCTCGCCGGCCTTGCGGGCCTCGAAGGTGAGGAGGAAACGGCCCCCGGCGCCGACGCGACGGTCGTCGGAGGGATCCTGCACGTAGGCGGGCTCGCCGACGGCGACCAGGCAGTCGGGCACCGACTTGGCGGACCAGGCATAGCCGGTGGTGATGTTGCCCTTGGCCTCGACCACGAGCTTCTGCCCATGCGAGAGCGCGACGGGGGCGGCATGGGGCAGGACGACCTTGACGGTGTCGGGGGCCTGGGCGGCGAGGGAGACGGCGGCCAGGGTTAGGAGGGCTAGGAGTCGGGTCATGGGGATGGGGGAAGGGCGCGGGAGGGAGGCGGCGGCCTCAGGTTTCCATCCTGCCGCTGTGGCCGCGGGAACGCAGGTTCGCGGCCTCGTCGGGCTCGACGTGGACGAGGACGGCGAGCACCTCGGGATGGGTCGCGAGGATGTCGGCCTTGACCCTGCCGGCGAGGGCATGGCCGTCGCGGACCGAGCTGGCGGGGTCGACCTGCAGGTGGAAATCGACCTCGAAGCGGTCGCCGAGGCGGCGGGCCCGGAAGGCGTGGAAGCCGCGGACACCGGGCACGGCCAGGATGTGCTCGGAGAGGTCGCGCAGGACCGTCTCGGCGGGCGCGGTGTCCAGCAGGTCGACGACCGCCCCGCGGAACAGGCGGACGCCCTCGGCGCCGAGCCAGCCGGCCATGACGAGGCCGACCACCTGGTCGAGCGCCGCGAGCGAGGGATTGAGCTGGGCGGAGACCACGGCGACAAGCGCCATGAGCGAGGCGACGGCGTCGGCGCGGTGGTCCGCGGCGTTGGCGAGCAGGAGCCGCGAATTGAGGCGGAGCGCCTGGCGGCGGGCGAAGCGGTAAAAGGCCTCCTTGGCGACCAGGGCGACGCCCGCGACCCAGGCGGCGGCGATTCCCGGGACGGCCTCGGTCCGGCCGAGCGCGAGGTTGGAGACGGAGTGCCAGGCGAGGCCGAGGCAGAAGGCGAGGACGAGGGCGGAGATGAGGAGGGTGGCGAGGGTGTTGAACCGGTGGTGGCCGTAGGGGTGGTCGTCATCCTTGGGCAGGTCGGCGAACCTGAGCCCGAGGATGGCGGCGATGTCCGACACGAGGTCGACCAGCGAGTGGACGCCGTCGGCGACCAGGGCGGCGGAGCCGGCGGCGAAGCCCGTGACGAACTTGGCGAGGGCGAGGACGATGTTGACGCCCAGGCTGAGCCAGGTCGTCCGCAGGGCCTCGTCCCGGGGAGCGCTCACCGGAGCGACTCCTTGCGGATGCGCTCCGCCTCGGCCTGCCAGTCGATGGCCCGCGGGGCCGCGCGGCTGGCCGCGCCCGAGCGGGCAAGCGCGTCGAGATGGTCGAGCAGGGCGAAGGTCGCGTTGCCCTTGGCCTTGGAGAGATCGGCCGAGACGAGAAACACGCCCGGCCGGGCCCCGTCCTCCCTGACCTCCAGGGGGAAGGCGAGGCCCTTGCCGAGGGCGGCCCGTCCGGGACCGCCGGGGGCGAGCTCGACCTCGCCGCGGTCGGCGAAGGCGAAGGCGACGGCGGCGACGGGGGATTCCTCGGTCGGCTCGGTGCCGGGGGCGTAGCGCTCGGTGACAAGGAGGAGGTCGTTGGGCAGTGGGCGCCCGTCGCGGTCGAAGCGATTGCGGCCGCCGGTGGTGATCTGGCGGGTCACCACGCCGGTCGGCAGCTGGAAGACGCGCTCCGCGAGCACGAAATGCCCGCGGAGGGGCTTGCCCTGCACCGCATGGTCGTAGTACATCCCGGGGAGGCTGAGCGAGGTCATCACCTCGCGACGGGCCTCCCGGGCGGGGTCGGCCTGACGGTTGAAGCCCCAGAGCAGGAGGACGCCGACCAGGGCGCCGACGCCGAAGGTGAGGAAACGCTGCTTGGGATCCATGGGCGAGGCGGGGACATTGACATTGGAAAAGCCCGGGCGGGGGGCAAGGATGGAGCCATGGCCTCCGCCACCGTCGAGACCCGCGTCCGCTTCTCCGAAACCGACGCCATGGGCGTCACCCACCACGCCAACTACCTCGCCTGGTTCGAGATGGCGCGCGTCCAGCTGCTGGACCAGCTGGGCTGCCCGTACCGGGACCTGGAGGCGGCGGGCTACCTGCTGCCCGTGCTCGCCGCCGGCCTCGAGTACCTCCGCCCCACCCGCTTCGACGACCGCGTGTCCGTGACGGTCCGCCTCGAGCTCCCGGCCAAGGCCCGCCTGCGCCTGACCTACGAGGTGGGCGTGGGCGGCGAGGTGCTCGCCCGGGGCTTCACCGAGCACGCCTTCGTCAACCGCGAGTTCAAGCCGGTGCGCCCGCCCGAGGCGTTCGCGGCCGCCCTCGCCCGGCACGGCCACGGCAAATGAGCCTGCGCGTCGAGTCCGTCTGCCTCGGCCCCTTCGAGACCAACGCCTACCTCCTCACGGCGGAGGGATCGCCAGACTGCGCCCTGGTCGACGCGCCGAAGGGCGCCGCGGGCCACCTGCTCGACGAGATCCGGAGCCGCGGCCTGCGCCTCGCCCAGCTCCTGCTCACCCACGGCCACTGGGACCACATGTGCGACGCCGCGGCGATCAGGGAGGCCACGGGCTGCCAGGTGCTGGCGCACCGCGACGACCAGCTGATGATCGAGGAGATCGAGCGCGTGCGCGCCCGCTACCAGGCGATGATCCCCTGGCTGAGCGACGCGGATTTCCGCGGCTGCAAGGTCGACCGCTGGCTCGCCGACGGCGACAGCGTCGAGGTGCTGGGCCGCCGCCTCGAGGCGCGCCACGTGCCCGGGCACTGCCCGGGCAGCCTCCTCTTCCACTCGCCGGCCGACCGGCTCGCCTTTGTCGGCGACGCCATCTTCCAGGGCTCGGTCGGGCGCACCGACCTTCCCGGGGGAGACTGGGGCGCGCTCCTCGGCTCCATCCGATCCCGCATCTACACCCTGCCGCCCGACACCCACCTCCTGCCCGGCCATGGCGAGCCGACATCCGTGGGGGAGGAGATGCGCTCGAACCCCTACGCGAAGCCGGCCTGATGGCGCCCGACCGCCCGCCTTGCCCAACCCTGCCCGCGCCGCCCGGCGCCATGAGCTGGCGCGACCTCGAGACGGCGCGGGGGGAGGGTGAGCCCGCCCATTACCTGGCCTGCCTGCGCTACGGGCAATGGCTCTGGTCCAGGGGCCTGCCCGCGCGGGCCCTGCTGGCGGTGGACCGCGGGCTTTTCTGCGACGTGCCGTCGGGGCATCCGGCGCTGGCCGCGCATCCCCTGCCCTACGCGGCCATCCGCTGGTTGGTCGCGCAGGACATCGGGGCGGACTTCATCGGCAACCCGCGGGTGCACTACCAGCACCTGGCCGACCGCGTGCGGGGCGGGCGCGAGCACCGCGTGCGCTGGAGGGCCTGGGCGGCCTGGGCGGTCGTCCGGGCCGCGCGGCCGGATTGGCCGGCGGACCCGAGGCATGAGGTGAGGGAACCCGACCTCGGGGAGATCCGCGAGGGATTGCTCCGGCACGGGGTCGCGGGGGAGCCGGCGACCTGGGCGGCGGCGCTGGGCGGCTGATCAGCGGGTGCCGTCGAGCCCGAGGTGGAGGATGCGGCCGGTGACGGGCGAGGCGGGGTCGAGCAGGCCGAGGATGGGCTCGACCACGTCGTCCATGGAGAGGTCGCGCGCGAGGCCCATCCGGGCGCGGAGGGCGGCGAGCTTGTCGCGGGGCACGGTGCGGGTCAGGGCGGTGTCGACCGGCCCGGGCCCGACGGCGTTGACCCGGATGCCGTGGGGGGCGAGCTCCTTGGCCACGACGCGGGTGAGGGCCTCGACCGCGGCCTTGCTGGCGACGTAGGCGGCCTCGCCCTCGAGGTCGAGGGGGACGGCGACGGTGGTGAGGTTGACGATGCTGCCGGCGCGCTGGCGCACCATGACCTTGGCGACCTCGCGCGTGAGGAGGAAGGTGCCGAGGTAGTTGACGCGCATCATCGACTCGGCGACGGAGCCGGGCGTGAGCAGGAAGGCGTTCATGGCGGCGGCGCCGGCGTTGTTGACCAGGGCGTCGATGCGGCCGCGGCGCCGGGCGACATCGGCGACGTGGGCGACGACCGCGGCCTCGTCGGCGACGTCGAGCCGGGCGTGGGCGTAGGCGGGATGCGTGACCGAGGCCTCGCCGCGCGAGCACCCCTCGACCGTCCATCCCGCGTCCAGCAGCCGCAGGGCGAGCGCCTTGCCGATGCCGCGCGAGGTGCCGGTGACGAGGGCGAGGGGCATGGGGCGAGATTAGGGCCGGAGGGCGAAAAACGAAGAACGAAAGGTTGCGCCGGGCCGGAGGGGAGGCCGGGCGGCGGGGATGGGGGACCGAGGCCGAGGCGGCGGGACGCGCCAGCCGCGCTCAGAGCCGCCGGAAGACGACGGAGGCGTTGTGGCCGCCGAAGCCGAGGTTGTTGGACACGGCGACGTCGACCTTGCGGGCCTTGGCGACGTTGGGGGTGTAGTCCAGGTCGCAGTCCGGGTCGGGATTCTCGTAATTGATGGTCGGGGGGATGACGCCGTGGTGGATGGCCAGGGCGCAGGCCGCGGCCTCGACGCCGCCCGCGGCGCCCAGGAGGTGGCCGGTCATGGACTTGGTCGAGGAGATGGAGATGGAGGGGGCGAGGTCGCCGAAGACGCGCTTGATGGCGAGGGTCTCGCAGCGGTCGTTGATGGGGGTGGAGGTGCCGTGGGCGTTGATGTAGCCGACGTCCTTCTTCGCCACGCCGGCCTCGGCGAGGGCGCGCTCGAGGCAGAGGGCGAGGCCCCTGCCCTCCTGGTCCTGGCCGGTGATGTGATAGGCGTCGCAGGTCGCGCCGTAGCCGACGAACTCGCAGTAGATGCGGGCGCCGCGGGCGCGGGCGTGCTCGAGGGTCTCGAGGACGAGGATGCCGGAGCCCTCGCCCATGACGAAGCCGTCGCGCAGCCGGTCGAAGGGGCGGGAGGCCTTCTCGGGCGTGTCGTTGAAGTCGGTCGACATCGCCTTCATGTTGCAGAAGCCGGCGTAGCCCAGGCGGGTGATGGCGGCCTCGGAGCCGCCGGCGATCATGACGTCGGCGTGGCCGTCGCGCATGTGGCGGAGGGCCTCGCCGAGGGCGTGGGAGCCGGAGGCGCAGGCGGAGACGACGCCGAAGTTGACGGACTTGGCCTTGAACTCGATGGCGACGACGCCGGCGGCGATGTTGGCGATGAGCGAGGGGATGGTGAAGGCGGAGACGCGGTTGGGACCCTTCTCGATGAGGACGCGGGCCTGGGCCTCGATGGTCTCCATGCCGCCGATGCCCGAGCCGATGATGACGCCGAACTTCTCGGAATCGACCTTGGTCACGTCGAGCGCGGCGTCCTGCACGGCGAGGCGCGAGGCGGCCATGGCCAGCTGGGTGTAGCGGTCGTTGCGCTTGGCCTCCTTGGCGTCCATGAACTTGGACGGGTCGAAGTCGAGGACCTCGGCGCCGACCTTGGAGGGGAAGTCGGCCGGGTCGAAGCGGGTGAGGCGGCGGATGCCGGAACGCCCCTTGGTGAGGGAGTCCCAGTAGGCGGCAGTGTCGTGACCGAGGGCCGTGAGGCACCCGATGCCCGTGACCACGATCCGCTTGTTGGCGCCCTGCTGGCTCACGATGGCGGGACCTGGGTCCCGGCGGGGGTCACTTGGTGGCGTTGGCCGAGATGAAGGCGACGGCGTCGCCGACGGTCTTCATCTGGGCGGCCTTCTCCTCGGGAATCGAGGCGATGCCGAACTCCTCCTCGAAGGCCATGATCATCTCGACGAGGTCGAGGGAGTCGGCCTTGAGGTCGCCCTGGAAGGTGGCGGTGGGGGTGAGCTGCTCGGCGTTGACGCCCAGCTGCTTGACGATGATGTCCTTGACGCGCTGCTCGATGTTTTCGGCCATAAAGGGGTGTTTTTTGGGGTTTTGGAGGGTGTGAACGCTGTGAATAAGAGTCAGATGGCCATCCCGCCGTCAACCGAAATCACCTGTCCGGTGACATACCCCCCCTCCTCGGAGGCCAGGTAGTCGACCATGGCGGCGATGTCGGTCGTCGAGCCGAACTTGGCCAGGGGGATGCGCTCCAGGATCTTGGCCTTCACCTCCTCGGGGAGGACGTCGGTCATCTCGGTGGTGATGAACCCCGGGGCGATGGCGTTGGCCGTGATGGACCGGCCGGCCAGCTCGCGGGCCAGGGTCATGGTGAGGCCGTGCAGGCCGGCCTTGGCGGCGGCGTAATTGGCCTGGCCGGCGTTGCCGATGACCCCGGTGACGGAGGAGATGCCGATGATGCGGCCCCAGCGCTTCTTGGTCATGGGGCGGACGAGCCCCTTGACCCAGTAGAAGGCGGAGGAGAGGTTGGTGGACAGGACCTCGTTCCACTCCTGGTCGGACATGGCCATGACGAGCTTGTCGCGGGTGATGCCGGCGTTGTTGACGAGGATCTCGACCGCGCCGTGCTCGGCGACGATGGCCTCGCAGGCCTTGGCCACGGCGGCGGGATCGGAGACGTCGACCTGGTAAGCCTTGGCCTTGCCGCCCTTGGCGACAATGTCGGCCGCCACGGCCACGCAGGTGTCGGACTTCGACACGCAGAGGACGGTGTGGCCGTGCGAGGCCAGGCGCTCGGCGATGGCCTTGCCGATGCCGCGGCCGGCTCCGGTGACGAGGGCGACGCGGGGGGTGTGGGTGAGGGAGGCGGGCATGGGGCTAGGATGGAGGGAAAGGAGGAGGGGATGAAAGGAAAATGGGCAGCGGGGCTTGAGGCCCCGCAAAGATGCACAGTTGCACAGGGGCACAGTGGCACGGGAGGGTGAAACCTGCGGGTAGCCTTTTAAAAAAGGGGTGGCGGAGGATAGGGCATGAAGCCCCGGAACCTCGGGCTCCCATCATCGCTTCATCCTTCAAATCCCCCTCAGCAGCCGACGAGCGCTGGCGAATTCTCCCTCCCGTGCCCCTGAGCCCCCGTGCCACCGTGCACTCCATGCGGCGCTGTGCGCCGCGCGGCTCAGTAAACGTCGCGCTGGTAGCGGTTGTCGCGCTTGAGCTGCTTGACGAACTCGGCGGCGGCCTCGGGGGTCATGCCGCCCTGGGTCGCGATGATCTCGTGGAGGGCGAGGTCGACATCCTTGGCCATGCGCTTGGCGTCGCCGCAGACGTAGAAGTAGGCGCCCTTCTGGAGCCACTGCCAGAGCTCGGCGGCGGACTCGCGCATGCGATCCTGGACGTAGACCTTCCGGTCCTGGTCGCGGGAGAAGGCGAGGTCGAGGCGGGTGAGGACGCCGGACTTGGTCCAGGCCTCCCACTCCTCCTGGTAGAGATAATCCGAGGCGCGGCGCTGGTCGCCGAAGAACAGCCAGTTGGGGCCCTTGGCGCCGCGGGCCTCGCGGTCCATCACGAAGCTGCGGAAGGGGGCGACGCCGGTGCCGGGTCCGACCATGATGACGGGGGCGTTGTCGTCCTCGGGCAGGCCGAAATGGGAATTGGCGACGAAGACGGGGAGGTCGGGCTCGTTGAGGCGGGCGCGGTCGGCGAGATAGGTGGAGCAGACACCCTCGCGGCGGCGGCCGTTGGTCTCGTAGCGGACGACCGCGACGGTGAGGTGGATCTCGCGGGGGAAGCGCGCGGGGGAGGAGGAGATGGAGTAGAGCCGGGGCATCAGCCGGCGGAGATTCTCGGCGAGCTCCTGGGCGGTGACGGGGGCGGAGGGGTTCTCCGCGAGGAGGTCGATGTACTCGCGGTCCGCCAGCCAGGCCTTCTTGGCCTCGGGATCGGCCTCGGCGATGCGGGCGGCGAGGGCGGCCTTTTGGGCGGGATCGGTGGCGCGGGACTCGAGCAGCTGGACGAACTTGTAGGTGGGACCGTTGAGGGCGAGGCGGCGGGTGAGCGCCTCGCGGATGGAGACAGGGGCGGTGTCCTTGGGGATGAGCACGGGCTCGTCGCCGCCCAGGCGGGCGGCGCGCAGGAGGGCCTCGACGGCGGCCGGATTGTTGGTGGGGAAGACGCCCAGGGAGTCGCCGCAGGTGTAGGCGAGCTCGCTGCCCTCGAGGGAGACCGAGAAGTGAAGGGTCTCCTTCTGGCCGCCGGGGGCGGTCAGGCGGCGGCGCTCGACGAGCTTGGCCGGGAAGGGGTTGTTCTTGTCGTGAGGGACGGACATGGCGAAAGAAGCCGCAGGAAGCGGCCAATCGGCGGGTTTCGCAAGCCCGAAGGAATCTCAGGCCCGGCGGGATCGGCGGCGAAGGGCGGCCGCGGCGAGGCAGAGCCCGCCGAGGGCCAGGCCGTAGGTGGAGGGCTCGGGCACCGGCGTCCAGGTGACGGCGACGCCGTTGGCGGTGTACACGAGATCCCACACACCCTCGCCCGCGGCGAGCAGGTTGGCCGCCTCGGCGTCCAGGTCGAAGGTCCCGCCGATCTGGCCGGAGGCGACGCTGATGGCCTGGAACGTGCGCGAGAAATCCCAGAAGCTGTCGGAGAGGTCGAACGTCAGGCCCGAGACCAGGGCCAGCTGGAATGTGGCGCCGGCGCCGATGGTCAGGGCGCCCCCGGTGACATCGATGCCGTCGTAGTCGGTGCCGCGCACCGGGCCGACGCTGTAGTCGAGCCAGCTGTCGTGGTCGAAGTTGAGCTCCCACTCGAGGATGGAATTGCCGGCGTAGGCGAGACCCGCGCCGAAAGTCTGCAGGCCGGGCGAGTTGCCCGGGCTGTGCAGGGCGCCGGATTCCAGGGTGACGAGCCCTCCCGTGAAGGCGGCGTTGTGCCCCATGAGGCCGTCGACCAGGGCGAGGTCGCCCGTGGCGTCGATGGTCCTCTCGGCGGCGTTGAACATGCCCGAGATCCGGCCGCTGAGCCTGTTGGCGCCGGTCGAGGCGAGGGTGATCTTGTTGATCTCCACGGTGGAGGAGCCGGTGGCGATGGCCCCCCCGGCCAGGGCGAAGGTGTTGCCGATGTCGAAGCCGGCGAGGTCGACCACGCCGCCCTCGATGCGGATCTGCCCGGTGCCGAAGGCCTGGTCATGGCCGGCCCGCAGGGTGCCGTCGACCACCGTCCAGGCGGAGGAGAGGCCGCTGTTGGCGCCGCCGAGGACGAGGGCCCCGGAGCCGGCCTTGGTCAGGGCCTGGTTGCCCGAGAGGGCGGAGGCGAGCGTCACGTCGTTGCCGTTGGTGTCGAGGCTGGCGGCCCCGGTCAGGGCCAGGCGCGCGGAGATGTCCTCGGTGTTGCCCGAGGCCCAGCGCAGGACGCCCGAGGCGACGGTGACCGCGCCCGAGGCGCCGAGCGAGCCGGAGGCGAACTCGAGGGTGCCCGACGAGAGGGTCGTGCCGCCGGTGTAGGTGTTGGCCCCGGAGAGGCTGAGCGCCCCGGAGCCGGACTTGACCAGGCCGTTCGCGCCGGCGCCGTTTGCGAGCGCGGCGCTGACCAGGAGGTCGGTCGCCGCCGCGCCGTCGGCGACGTTGAAGACCACGGACTGGTCCGTGCCGGAGCCGTTGCGCAGGAGCACGGTGTGCGCGCTGACGACCGAGCTCGCGGCGTTGGCCAGGGTGGCGAGGGTGCCGTCGAGGATGTAGTTGCCGGCGCCGTCGCCGGCGCCCTCGGAGGTCAGGGTGCCGCCGTCGAGGGTGATGCCGTGGTTGGCGATCGAGGCGTGGATGCCGGCCGCGATCGTCATCGTGCCCCCGATGGTGAGGGAGCTGGGGTTGGCCCCGAACCAGCCCAGGCCGTCGATTTGGTTGATGCGCAGGGTCGCGCCGGAGGCCACGGAGACGGCC
>JAURJZ010000013.1 GCA_030831965.1 Verrucomicrobiota bacterium | reverse complement strand
TCGCTCGCCCACCCTGCTCGCCACCGGCGGCACGGCCGGCTTTCTCCCTCCCTCCCTGTCGGCGCGGCTGCGCCGCGAGCCGCACCTGACGCTGGTCGGCTTGGCGGAGTCGTGGCGCCGGGCGCGGGAAGACGGGTAGGGCCGGGTTGGCGGGCGCGCCCTCCGGTCAGATCCGGGTCAGCCTGGTGAGCTCGCGCCGGCGGCGGCGAATCTCGGCGCAGCCGGCCGAGGCGAGGCGATCGCAGGAGAAATCCTCGACGGTCAGGGAGGCGACGGCGGTGGCGTAGGCCATGGCCTCGCGCATCGCGGCAAACCCGGTCTCGCCGCGCGCGGCGAGGTAGCCGATGAGGGCCCCGGCGAAGCTGTCGCCGGCGCCGGTGGGATCGCGCAGCTCGGAGACGGGATAGGCGGGCAGGGTGAAGAGGCCGTCGTCGTGGAAGAGGACGGCGCCGTGCTCGCCCTTCTTGACGATGACGGCGGGCAGGCCGAGGGCGCGCAGGGCGCGGCCGGAGGCGATGACATGGGAGTGGCCGGTGATCTTGGCGGCCTCGGACTCGTTGAGCACGGAGAGGTTGGCGCGGCGCAGCACCTGGAGCAGCTCGTCCCGGCGGGTCTCGATCCAGATGTCGATCGTGTCGGCCACGACAAAGGGGTCGCCCCGCAGCTGCCCGAGGACGTGGAGCTGAAGGTCCGGGCGGATGTTGCCGATGAAGGCGAAGGGGGAGGCGCGATGGGTGTCGGGCAGGCGCGGCTGGAATCGCTCGAAGACATTGAGCTCGAGCTCCAGGGTCTCGCGGACGTTGAAGTTCTCGTGGTACTTGCCGCGCCAGAAGAAGGTGCGGCCGGTGGGATCGGTCTGCAGCGCCTCGAGGTCGATGCCGCGGCGCTCGAAGCGGCGGCGGTCCTGGGCGCGGAAATCGTGCCCGACCACCCCGACGAGGCGGGCGGGCGCGAAATAGCTGGCGGCGAGGGCGCCGTAGGAGGCGCTGCCGCCGAGGATGCGTTCGCCGGACTCCCGGGGCGTCACGATGCTGTCGTAGGCGACGGAACCCACGACGAGGACGGGGTCGGGGTCGGGACGTCGGGGAAGGCGGATGCGTGCGGGCATGGGAGAGGGCACAGGGAAATAGGGGAATGGGGGAACGGGGGGCAGTTTATTCTTGGGCGCGGGGAAGGGGGCGCGGGCGGGCGGCGGGTCGCGGGGCTTGCCTGGCCCGCGCGCTCCCGATGCCGCCCGCATGGCGCCCGACCATCGCGCCCCGGCTTGCCGAGCGGGGGCGGCTCGTCCACGCTGGCGGGATGTCCCGCCATCCCGAGCAGCTCGCGCGCCTCGTCCGCCGCCTGTCGTGGGACGACATCGATCCGGCGTGGATCCGGCGCCTGCTTGAGATGGCCCGGGCCGAGGACCTCGCGGGCGAGGGCCTGCGGGTCCGGCCGGAAAAGCCGGGCGACGCCACCTCGGCGCTGCTCGCCCCCGGCTTGCGCGGAAGGGCGCGCGTGGTCGCCCGGACGGCGATGGTGCCGGCCGGCCTGGGGATCATCCAACCCTGCCTCGACGCCTTCGGCGGGGCCTGCCGGTCGACGCTCCGCGCGCGCGACGGCGAGGCCGTCGCGGCCGGCGCAAGCCTCGCCGAGCTGGAGGGATCGGTCGGGGCGCTGCTGGGCGCGGAACGAACCCTGCTCAACTTCATCCAGCGCCTTTCCGGCGTGGCCACGCACACGCGCGCGCATGTCGCGGCGCTGGGAAGCTCGCCGGTTCGGCTGCTCGACACCCGGAAGACGACCCCGGGGTTCCGCGCGCTGGAAAAATACGCGGTGGGCATGGGCGGGGGCTGGAACCACCGCCTCGGCCTGCACGACCGGGTGATGGTGAAGGACAACCATCTGGCCGCGGACGGGGCGACGACGGGCGAGCGGCTGGCGGCCATGGTCGCCCGCGCCCGCAAGGCCCGCAAGGACCTGCTGGTCGAGGTCGAGGTCGATCGCGCCGACCAGATCGAGCCCGTGCTGGCGGCCGGCGCGGACATCGTCCTGCTGGACAACTTCGCGGCCGGGGCGCTGCCCGCCGCCATCGCCCAGGTGAAGGCCTCCGCCTGGTGCGAGGTGAGCGGGGGTGTCTCGCTCGCCACCCTGCCGGCGCTGGCCGCGCTCGGCCCCGACTTCATCTCGTGCGGGGCGCTGACCCACGCCGCGCCCTGGGCGGACATCGGGCTGGACTGGGAATGAGCGCGCTCGACGGCAGCATCCTGCTCGCCTTCCTCAAGGCCGGCGACGCGGCGGTGAGCGGCGACCAGCTGGCGAAGGCGCTCGGCGTGAGCCGGGTCGCGATCTGGGGTCGGATGGAAAGGCTCCGCGAGCAGGGCTTCGCCTTCGAGGCGGCCCCGCGCAAGGGGTACCGGCTGGCGGGGACGCCGGCGGGCGCGCACGGCGCGTGGGTCGAGGCCCACCTGCGGCTGCGGCGCTGCCAGCTCCCCTGCGAGGTGCTGGATGCCGTGGACAGCACGAACAGCGAGGCGGAGCGGCGCCTGGCGGCCGGCGCCGAGGCGCCGTTCGCCATCCTCGCCCGGCGGCAGTCCGCGGGTCGCGGGCGGCTCGGGCGAGCCTGGCGAAGCGACCGGCCGGGCAACCTTTACCTAAGCGTGGCGTTCCGGCCCTTCCTCGAGGTGGAGCGGCTCGGGCCGTTCACGGTCTGGATGGGCCTGGCCATCTGCGAGCACCTGGAGCAGGAGCGCGGCCTCCGGCTTGCGCTGAAGTGGCCCAACGACCTGCTGGATGGGCGCGGGCGGAAGGTGGCCGGCATGCTGACGGAGGCGCGGATCGACGCCGACGCGGTGCGGGACCTCGTCTTCGGACTCGGGCTGAACCTCGAGGGGCCGGGCGAGGATTGGCCCGAGGACCTGCGTCGCCGGACGGGCTCGCTCGCCGCGGTCGGCGGCGCGGCGCTCGACCCTGGCGCGGTCGCCGCCGGCGTGCTCGCGGCCCTGGCCGAGGCCTGGGAGGCCTTCGCCGACGGCTCCTTCCGGCGGCGCTTCCGCAAGCTGCACGAGCGGCATGACGCGCTGGCGGGGAAGGGCGTGCGGGTGACGCTGCGGGGCAAGCCGCTGGCGGGCGTGGCCGAGGGGATCGACGAGGACGGGGCGCTGAGGCTGCGGACGGCGCGGGGCAAGCTCGTGACGGTGGCCTCGGGCGAGGTGACGCTGCGCGGCTCCTGAGCGGCGACCTCAGCCGAAGAACTTCCACTTGCCCTTGCGGGCGGGGGCGGCGTCGCCGCCCGCCTTGGCGTAGGCCTCGAGGGCCTCGCGCTGCTCGGCGGTGAGCTTGGCGGGGACGTGCACGTCGGCGCGGACATGCAGGTCGCCGCGGTTGCCGGAGCGGAGGTTGGGCATGCCCTCGCCGCGGAGGCGGAAGACGGTGCCGGCCGCGGTGCCCTCGGGGATGCGCAGGCTGGCCTTGCCGCGGAGCGTCTGGACATCGACCTGGCCGCCGAGGGCGAGGGTGGGGAAGGCGACGGGCAGGGCGCAGGCGAGGTCGTCGCCGTCGCGCTCGAAGCGCTCATGCTCCTTGACGCGGATGACGAGGTAGAGGTCGCCGGCGGGCGCCCCGCGGGGCCCGGCCGAGCCGTTGCCGGAGGAGCGCAGCCGCGTGCCGGTGTCGACCCCGGCGGGAATGCGCACGGGCACCTCGTGAGGGGCGACGGTTCGGCCCTCGCCGCGGCAGGCCTTGCAGGGCTTGTCGACCTTCTCGCCGCGGCCGGCGCAGGTCGGGCAGGTCTGGCGGATCTGGAAGAAGCCGTTGGAGCGGATGACCTGGCCCTTGCCGCCGCAGGTGCCGCACTTGGAGACCTTGGAGCCCTTCTCGGCGCCGGATCCCTCGCAGGAACCGCAGGCGGCGTGACGGCGGTAGCGGACGGTGCGCTCGACGCCGGTGGCCGCCTCCTCGAGCGTGACCTCGACCTCCATGCTGAGGTCCTCGCCCTCCTCGCGGCCGCCGTTGCCGCCGCCGAAGATGTCGCCGAAGCCCCCGCCACCGCCGCCGCCGAACATCTGCCGGAAGATGTCCATGGGGTCGACGCCCTGGAAGCCGCCCGCGCCGGGGCCGGGGCCCCCGCCCTGCTCGAAGGCGGCGGCGCCGTGCTGGTCGTAGAGGGCCCGCTTCTGGGGGTCGGAGAGGACCTCATAGGCGCGGGAGACCTTCTTGAACATCTCCTCGGCTGCCTTGTCGCCCGGATTGCGGTCGGGATGGTGCCTCATCGCCTGCTTGCGATAGGCCTTCTTGAGGTCGTCCGCGGAGACGTCGCGGGAGACGCCGAGCAGCTCGTAGTAATCGTCGGCCATGGTCGTCAGGCGGCGGGACCGGTGGAGACGACGACCCCGGCCGGGCGGAGGAGACGGTCGTGCAGGTGCCATCCGGAGCGAAGGACCTTGGTCACGGCGCCCTCGGGATGGACGTCGCTGGCTTCCTGGGAAAGGGCCTCGTGGACGGCGGGGTCGAAGGGCTTGCCGAGGGCCTCGACCTCGCGGAGGCCGTGGGTGGCAAGGGCGCCCGTGAGCTGCTGGATGGCGAGGGCGAATCCGGCGGCGACGGCGGCGCCGGGTTGGCCGTCGGAGGTGGCGATGCCGAGCCGGAGCGAGTCGATGGCGGGCAGAAGGTCCTCGATCACGCCTGAGGCGGCGAAGCGGCGGAGGTCGGCGAGGTCGCGCTGGTGGCGGCGCGCCTGGTTCTGCTGGTCGGCGGCGGCGCGCAGGGCGGCGTCGCGCAGCTGGGCGAGCTCCGTCTCCAGCGCCTGCAGGCGGGCGGCGGGATCGGCCTCGGGGTTGGGCGTGGATTCGTCGGGCGCGGGCTCGGACATGGTCACTTGGCGCGCGGGCGGGTGAGCTCGCGCATGAACTCGGGGTTGGAGAGGCTGCGCTGGGTGACGGCCCCGAGCATGGGCAGGAGGACGGCGGAGCCGAAGTTCTCGGCGGTGACGTCGCTCGCCTCGAAGGCGAGCCCGCGGTCCTCGCGGAGGATGACGCGGCCCGGGCCCTCGGCCGGACCCTGGATGAGGGTGATGCCGCCGACGCGGACCTTGAGCCGGCGGATGCGGAAATCGGGGGAGCGGGCGGGCTCGCCGGAGGGCGCGGCGGCCGGGCCCTCCGGGGCGGCGAGCAGGCGGCCGAGCTCGGTCAGGTTGTTGTCCCGCATGACATCCCCGCCGCCGACCAGGGTGACGCGGTCGAGGTCGATCTCCATCTCCTCGATCTCGCGGCGTCCGTCGCCGGCGAAGGAGGCGGGCTCGACGTCGAGGACGAGGCGCCGGATGCGCAAGGCCTCGCGCTCGCGGTAGCGGGGCGGATTGAGCAAGGCGACGTTCTCAAGGTGGATGCGCCCGGTGAAAAGGTTGGTCGAGTTGGTCTCGCAGGTCAGGCCTCCCGCCTGCTTGCCGGACAGGAAGCTGTCGGCGAGCGAGGGCAGGGAGCGCCCCGCGAGCCAGACGCCAAGGGCGAGCAAGGCGGCCAGGCAGAGGGCGGCCGCGGCCAGCCACTTGGCGAGGCGGACGAGCAGGAAGGCGGGGCGGGCGGCGCGGAGGGAGGGCATCTCAGAAGGGGGATTTAGCAAAAGGCGGGCCAAGGGCGAGGGCCAAGCCGGGAAGGAAAAAGCGAGGAAGGCGGGGGGCGGGGAAGCAAAAGGGCCCGCGGTCCGTGACACGCGAGCCCTTATGTCACAACCGCCGAGCTTACTGGACGGGCAGGTCGGTGGGGGCTCCGCAAAGGACCTCCTCGAGAAGCTCGAAGGCGGGCATCTTGGACAGGTCCTGGCCGGAGAGGATATCGGCGATGGTCGAGTTGTCGTCCGAGCGGATGACGCGGATGAGGACGGCCTTGTCGCCCTTGGTCAGCTGGAGCGTGGCGCCATCGGCGGGCTTCTCCTTGATGGCGATGGCGATCAGGCCGTGCTCGGGCTTGAGGGCGACGATGCGGCACTTGGAGGCGTCCTCGGGGGCGCCGGTCGCGACCTTGGCGGCGGGCTGGGCCTCGGACTCCCTCTGCTTTTCCCAGCTGTAACGGGGGGCGGCGGGGGCGGGAGCGGCGGCCGTCTCGCCGGCGGGCGCGGGGGCGGCCTCCGCAACGGGCGCGGGCGCGGGCGCGGGCTGGGCCGCGGGGTCGGGGGACTTGGCGGAGCCGCCGGCCCAGGGGCTGCGACCGGTGCAGGCGACCAAGGCCATGGAGGCGACGAGGAGGGCGAGGCGAATCATGGGGTGATTGGAGAGTCACTTTTCCCCCTACGGCGAGGGCGGTCAATCCTTCTTCGACCTTGCCCCCGCCGTCCCCTCTGCCCTTCCCTAGGAGGGTCCCATGAGCCAGATTCCCGCCAAACTGATGATCGGCCTGCCCAAGGGCAGCCTCGAGGAGGCCACCCTGCAGCTGTTCGCCCGGGCGGGCTTCCCGGTGGCCAAGAGCAGCCGGTCGTACCGGCCGGCCTTCGACGACCCCGCCTTGGACGGCCGTTTCATCCGGGCCCAGGAGGTGGCGCGCTACGTGGAGCACGGCTTTTTCGACTGCGGCCTGACCGGCCAGGACTGGGTGCGCGAGAACGCGGCCGAGGTGCAGGAGGTGTGCGAGCTGGTCTACAGCCGGGCCACCGCCCAGAAGTCGCGCTGGGTCCTCTGCGTCCCCGAGGACTCGCCGGTCAAGACCCCCAAGGACCTGGAAGGCAAGCGTGTCGCGACCGAGCTGGTCGAGACGACCCGCCGCTGGCTGGCCGAGCGCGGCGTGAAGGCCGAGGTCGAGTTCTCCTGGGGCGCCACCGAGGTCAAGGTGCCCGAGCTGGCCGACGCCATCGTGGACATCACCGAGACCGGCTCGTCAATCAAGGCGAACAAGCTCCGCATCGTCGACACCCTGATGGAGACGACCACGGTCCTCGTCGCCAACCGCAAGGCCTGGGCCGACCCCGCCAAGCGGGCCAAGATCGAGCAGATCGCGCTGATGCTGCGCGGCGCGCTCGACGCCCAGCACATGGTCGGCCTCAAGTTCAACCTTCCCCGCGCGAGCCTGGCCAAGGTGGCGGCCGCGCTGCCCGCCCTGCGCAACCCGACGGTCTGCCCCCTGAGCGACGAGGCCTGGGTCGCGGTGGAGACCCTGATCGACAGCCGCCAGTCGCGCGAGATCATCCCGAGCCTGAAGGCGCACGGCGCGGAGGGCATCTTCGAGTACTCGATCAACAAGCTGGTGCGCTGACCATGGCCGACTCCGTCCGCATCGGCCTGATCCAGCTGACCGCCGAGGAGACGCCGGCGGCGAACGTGCGCAAGACCCTGCCCCGCATCGAGGAGGCGGCGGCCAAGGGCGCCAAGATCATCGGGCTGCAGGAGATGTTCACCACGCGCTACTTCTGCGTCGAGCAGGACCCGCGGCACTTCGACCTGGCGGAGCCCATCGAGACGGGACCCTCGGTGACGGAGCTGCGCAAGGCCGCGGCCCGCCTCGGGGTCGTCATCATCGCCCCGCTCTTCGAGGCCCGCGGCAGCGAGGTCTACCACAACACGGCGGCGGTCATCGACGCGGACGGCACCGTGCTGGGCAAGTATCGCAAGATGCATATCCCTCAGGATCCGGGCTTCGAGGAAAAGTTCTACTTCACGCCGGGCGACCTCGGTTTCCGCGCCTGGAAGACCGCCCACGGCGACATCGGCGTGCTCATCTGCTGGGACCAGTGGTACCCGGAGGCGGCGCGCCTGACCGCGATGGCGGGCGCCGACATCCTCTTCTACCCCACGGCCATCGGCTGGCTTCCCGAGGAGCGCGCCACCCTGGGCGTGGCCCAGCACAACGCCTGGGAGACGGTCCAGCGCGGCCACGGCGTGGCCAACGGCTGCTATGTCGCGGCGACGAACCGCGTGGGCGCCGAGGGCCGCACCCTCTTCTGGGGCCAGAGCTTCGTGAGCGACCCCTATGGCATGGTCGTGGCCAAGGCCTCGGCGGACAGGGAGGAGGTGCTGGTGGCGGACTGCGACCTGGCGCGCCAGCGCGAGTTCCGCCGCATCTGGCCCTTCCTGCGCGACCGGCGGATCGACGCCTTCGGCGACCTCACGCGCCGCCTGCGCGACTGACGATGGAATCCCCGCGCGCGCTCGGCTTCCGCATGCCGGCCGAATGGGAGCGGCAGGCCGCGACCTGGCTCTCCTGGCCGTCCAACCGGGCCCTGTGGCCGGGCCACTACGGCCTGATCCCGGCCAAGTTCGCCGAGTTCGCCGCGGCCATCTCGCGCTTCCAGCCCGTGCGCGTCAACGCGGCCGGCGCCCTGAGGGCGGAGGCGGAGCGCGAGCTGCGCGCGGCCAAGGCCGACCTGTCGGTGATCGAGCTCGTCGACATCCCCACGGACGACGTCTGGTGCCGCGACCACGGGCCCATCTTCGTCCGCAACGACCGCACCGGCGAGGTCGCCCTGACCGACTGGGAGTTCCACGGCTGGGGCGGCAAGTTCGAGGCCTCGCTCGACAACCAGGTGCCGGCCGCGGTGGCGCGGCATCTCGGCCTGCGGCGCTTCGCCTACCCGTTCGAGCTCGAGGGCGGCGGCATCGAGGTCTCGGGCGACGGCCTCCTGCTCACCACCGAGGCGGTGCAGAACAATCCCAACCGCGCCGAGGGGCGCGACGACGCGGCCTTCCACGCCGCCATCCGCGAGGGCCTGGGGGTCGACGAGCTGCTCTGGATCGGCGAGGGCCTGGCCAACGACGACACCGACGGGCATATCGACAACCTCGCCCGTTTCGTGGCGCCGCGCCGCCTCGTGGCGGTGACCGAGCCCGACCGCGCGTCGCCCAACCACGGCCCGCTGCGCGAGAACCTCGCCCGCCTGCGCGCGACGCGGCTGCGCGACGGGTCGTCGCTCGAGGTGATCGAGCTGCCCCTGCCCGCCCCGATCCGCCTGGCCGGGCGCGACCTGCCGCCGAGCCACGCCAACTTCCTCATCGTCAACGGCGGGGTCCTCGTGCCGACCTACGGGCAAGCGACCGACGACACCGCCCTGGGCATCCTGCGCGAGGTCTTCCCCGGCCGCAAGGTGGTCGGCATCGATTGCCGCGTCCTGCTGATCGAGGGCGGCGCCCTGCACTGCCTGAGCCAGCAGCAGCCGGCCTAGGCGAACAAGGTCACTTCGCGCGCTTCTTGGCGGGACGGCGGGCCGCGGCGTCATGCCCGGCCTTCTTGGCCGACGACGGGCGAATCCGGGGGCTGACCGGGGACTTGCTGCGATGGCGGGTGTGGCGGGACTTGAGGGACATGGGGTCAGGCTGGAGGAAGGAGGGGAAAAGGCGAGAGGAATGGGGGTTCGCGGGGATAGCGGGGGAAGCGGTGTCAGCGGGCGAGAGCTCGCGCGCGTTTCCCTGTAGGACTGTTTCTCCGAAACCGCCCTACCTGCCCTGCCCCCGTGCCCCTGTGCTACTGTGCCCCCGTGCCCCCGATGTCCTATTTCCCGGTGAGCTTTGATGCGCAGCCACAACCGCCGGCGCAGCCCTTGCGGCGATCGGCCAACTTGCGCCAGGCGAGTCGACCAAGGAAGCCGGCGGCGAGGCCGACGGCGGCGGCGACGATGACGATGTCGGGCGTCATGACATCAGGGCGGTGCCGACCTGGTAGACCGCGACGGCGGCGAGCCAGGCCAGGGTGGTCATGGTGGCGAAGGAGATGCCGGCCCACTTCCAACCGCCGGTCTCGCGCGCCAGGGTCACGATGGTGGAGCCGCACTGGGAGCAGAGGGCGAAGAAGACCATGAGGGCGAGGACGGTCGGCAGGGTGAAGATGGCGGTGCCGGCGCGCGGGCCCTCGGTCCAGCGCGCCTCGCGCATGGCGGCGTAGAGGCTCTCGCTGTCGGCGCCGGTCTCCTCGCCGAGCGCGTAGGTTATGCCGAGGGTGGAGACGATGACCTCGCGGGCGGGGAAGGAGGCGAGGACGCCGACGGTGAGCTTCCAGTCGAAGCCGGCGGGATCGAAGACGGGCTGGATGGACTTGCCCATGCGGCCCATCCAGGAGTTCTCGACCTGGGCGGCCGCGGCGGCGGCGTCGGCCGCGGCGGGGTCGGCGCCCTTGGCGACGGCGACCGCGCGGGCGCGCTCGGCGAGGGCCTCGTCGCGGGGGAAATAGCTCAGGGCCCAGACGACGATGGTGAGGGCGAAGATGATGGTGCCGGCCTTCTGGATGAACTCCCAGACGCTCTGCCAGACGCGCCAGAGGACGTCCTTCACCTTGGGGAGCTGGTAGCGGGGCAGCTCGAGGACGAAGGGGGCGGGGCGGACGCGGAGGACGACGCGGGTGAGGATGAAGGCGATCGGGACGGCGAAGAGGAGGCCGACGAGGTGCATGCCGACCATGGCGACGGATTCCCAGAGCGCGCCGTGCTGGGGGCCGATGAAGGCGGCGCACATCAGGGCGTAGACGGGAAAGCGCGCCGAGCAGCTCATGAAGGGCACGGCGAAGGCGGTGGCCAGGCGCGCCTTGGGGTCCTCGATGGTGCGGGTGGAGAGGATGCCGGGAATGGCGCAGGCGAAGCCGGAGAGGAGCGGGACGAAGCTCTTCCCGTTGAGGCCGCACCAGCCGAAAAGGCGGTCCATGATGAAGGCGGCGCGGGCCATGTAGCCGCTGTCCTCGAGGAGGCCGACGAGGAGGAAGAGGAACGCGATCTGGGGAAGGAAGACGAGGAAGGCGCCGACGCCCCCCAGGATGCCGTCCGTGACCAGGCTCTGCGCCATGGGCATGCCCTCGAGCGAGGGTGCGGCGAGGGCCTTGAGCCCGTCGACGCCGGCGAGGATCCACTCCATCGGGCCCTTCGCGAGGGCGAAGACGGACCAGAAGAGGCCGAGCATGAAGACGGCGAAGCAGACGGGGCCGAGCACGCGGTGGAGGAGGATGCGGTCGACGGCGGCGCTGCGGGACTCGCGGCCGGTGCCGCGGACGACGCCCTCGAGGTCGCGGCGCAGGCGGGCGTAATGGATGAGGGGCTCGGCGGCGGGAGGGTTGAGGCCGGCGCGACGGACGCGGTCGCGGGCGGCGCGGAGGGCGGGCTCGCGGGCGGGGGCGGCCCAGCCGGCGGACTCGGCGAGGGTCGGGGCGGAGTCGAACAGGAAGCGCTGGGCGAGGGCGGGAGGGATGTCGCGGCCGGTGGCGTCGCGCGCGGCGGCGGCGACCTCGGCGAGGGCGGCGGCGATGGCCTCGGGCCACTCGGAGCGGCGGAGGACGGGCCGTTGATCGAGGCCGCGGAGGAGGGTGCGGCGGACATCGGCGATGCCCTCGCCCTTCCAGGCGGAGACGAGGGCGACGGCGGTGCCGAGGCGACCGGCGAGCAGGGGGATGTCGATCTCGATCCCGCGCTCCCGGGCGACATCGGCCTGGTTGACGGCGAGGACGGCGGGAAGGCCGAGCTCGGCGATCTGGGCGGCGAGGAAGCAGTTGCGGAGAAGGTTGGTGGCGTCGCAGACGACAAGGACGAGGTCGGGCGGCGCCTCGCCGGGAATGCGACCCAGGAGGACGTCGATCACCACGCGCTCGTCGGGCGAGACGGCGGCGAGGGAGTAGAGGCCGGGAAGGTCGATGAGCTCGACCAGGCGACCCCCGCCGAGGTCGCAGGTGCCGGACTTGCGGGCGACGGTGACGCCGGGGTAGTTGCCGACGCGCTGGCGGAGTCCGGTCAGCGCGTTGAAGAGGGTGGACTTGCCGGTGTTGGGGTTGCCAACGACCGCGATCCGCGGGAGGGGCGCCGCGCTCATGGCTTGGGCGGACGCGGGATGGGACAATCCGCCGCGACATCCACCCAGATGTCGGCCGCCTCGGATTGCCTGAGGCAGATCTCGGCGCCGTTGAAAGCGAACTCAACGGGGTCGCCCAAGGGCGCCCTGCGAACGACCGTGACCACCATCCCGGGCAAGAGCCCCAAGGCCATCAGGCGCTGGTCGACAACCCGCTCGGGATTGAGCGAGACGACTTTGCCGGATTGCCCGGGGAGCAGCTGGGCGAGGGGGGTCACTTGTTGAGATTGAGTCTCAATGGGTGTAGGGGGGTGGAAGGGGATGTCAATGAGGAGTGCGCTTTCTGCGACGGTGTCAGCGGGCGAGGACTCGCTAGCGCTCGTTGCCATGGATGGAGGGGAATAGGGGAAGGTAAGATGCTGGGGACCTGTGACAAGTGGATGAACCCTGACGGGTTATCTCTGACAAAGGGGGCGCGCCCATGGCTCTTCATCCCTTTAATCCCTTGCTCGCGGCAACGAGCGTCAGCGAGCTCTCGCCCGCTGTCACCGCAGCAACCGCAGGCGCCGCGGACACCGCAGGCCATTCGTGGTCGGGCTTGCGAGGAAGGAAGAGTGCGGGCTGTCTGATGCACCGATGATCGACCGCGCGCGACCCCAGCCGGACCCGACGCCCCATGTGCCGGAGACCTTCGACGACCGGGGGTTCGCGGGGCACCCCAGGGGGCTGAGCAACCTGTTCTTCGCCGAGATGTGGGAACGCTTCTCGTTCTACGGGATGCGCGCGCTGCTGATGCTGTTCATGGTCGCGCCAGTCGCGACAGGCGGCCTGGGGCTGGACCAGGTGCGCGCCGCCGAGATCTATGGCAATTACACGATGGCGTGCTACCTGCTGTGCATCCTCGGGGGATACATCGCGGACAACTTCATCGGCGCGCGGCGCGCGGTCTTGGTCGGCGGCCTGATCATCACGGCGGGCCATTACACGCTGGCCGTCGACTCGATGGCGGCCTTCTACGCGGGACTCGCGCTGGTGGCGGTGGGCACGGGCCTGCTCAAGCCGAGCATCAGCACCTTGGTCGGCGGGCTTTATCGCGACAGCGACACGCGGCGCGACGCGGGCTTCTCCCTCTTCTACATGGGCATCAACCTGGGCGCCTTCGCCGCGCCGCTGGTCACGGGCTGGCTGGCACAGAGCGAGCGCTTCCGTGAAATCCTCGTCGGCTGGGGTCTCGACCCCAACAGCTGCTGGCACTGGGGCTTCGGGGCGGCGGCGATTGGGATGACGCTCGGGATGACTGTCTACGTGCGGCGGCTATCCTGGCTGGGCAACGCGGGCGAGGCGCCGGCGGCGGGGAAAGCGCGGCCTTGGAAGGGCCTGATCTGGGTGATCCTGGGAAGCGCGGCGTTGCTCGGCCTGCTGGTGCGCGCGGATCGGTATCCGGCTCTGCTCGTGACGCTCTACTCGCTACCCTTGGTCGGCATCGCGTACTTCGGACTGTTCAGAAAGGACGAGGAAGGGCGTCGGCTGGGGGCGATCCTGGTGTTCTTCGTGGCGGCGATCCTTTTCTGGGCGGTCTTCGAGCAGGCGGGGTCGACCCTCGCGCTGTTCGCCGAGGACCTGACGCGCAACGAGGTGCTGGGGCACGGTTTCCCCTCGTCCTGGTTCCAGTCGGTCAACGCGCTGTTCGTGATGATGCTGGCGCCGCTGTTCGCCTGGCTGTGGGTGCGGATGGGCAAGGGACAGCCGTCCGTGCCGGTGAAGTTCGCGCTCGGCCTGCTCTTCCTCGGCTTGTCGTTCGCGCTGATGGTGCCGGCGGCGGCGGCGACGGCGGCGGGCAAGGTGAGCCCGCTGTGGCTGCTGGCGGTTTACTTCCTGCAGACGGTCGGCGAGATGTGCCTGAGCCCGGTGGGCCTCAGCACGATGTCGCGTCTCGCGCCGGCGCACCTCGCGGGCTTGGTGATGGGCGTGTGGTTCCTGGCGACATCGCTCGGCAACAAGCTGGCGGGCACGCTCGCGGGAGGCTTCGACGCCAAGGATCCGGCCGGGCTGTCGGATTTCTTCCTCAACCAAGCGCTGGTGGTGGGGGCAATGACGGTTGCGCTGCTGGCGCTGGCGCCGTGGGTGAAGCGGTTGATGGGAAGAAGGGGGTAGCACAGGGGCTCAGGGGCGCGGCGGCAGGGGAGATACTAGGAAGTCTCGGAGAGACATCCCTGCCCGAGGCATAGGGTGGCGGCAGGTTCTCACCCGCGGACACCGCGGCCGCCGCAGTTACAGCAGACACCGCCGACCCTTCAGGCCTTGCGGCGGCGGAGGAGCGCGGCGCCGCCGAGGGCGAAGCCGCCAAGGATCATGCCGTAGGTCGAGGGCTCGGGAACGGGGGTGCCGCTAACGGTCAGGACACCGTCGAAATTACGAACCTGCTGGTCGAAGGTCCAGGATCCCGTGTTGAAGCTGCTGAAGGCGATTCCGGAAAGAAAAGAGCCCGAGGTGGGACCGGAAACAAGAAGCTGCTGATTGGAGATTGCGGAGGCAACGCCCTCGGAAAAGACGAAGGAGATGAATGCCGACTGGCCGTTGACGAAGAAATTGACCCGGTCCGCTTGCCTGGTCTGGCCGGTGGTGTCGTTGGTTAAGAACAACCCTGTGCTGACATTGTTAATCAAGGCAGGGGCGGTGTCGAAGGCACGGGCGGTTGAGCCGGTGACACTCTCAACGGGAAGGTTGGAATAAACCCCCGAACCCCAGGAGAAGCCACTGATGTTGATTGAGGTAAAGGTGGGGGTGGGCGCGTAAATAAGGGTGCCGGTGTAGCTCCATGAGAAACGCGTGTCGGCACCGCCGTTCTCGGGTGTGAGCGTCAGGTTGAACGTCGGCGGCGGCGCACCATAGGCCAAAGGCAAAACGAGGGTGGCAAGGCTAAGGTAAAGCAGTCGAATCATTGATCTTTCCATAGTCGTTGGGCCGGACAAGGCAATTCCAATTGCCCGAGAGGGATGAATCACGCCCCATGCCAAATTTCGCATCAGCCGAGGCGGGCGGAGGTGCGGATGGATACGGGGCAGTGGTCGGAGCCTGGGATGTCGGCGTGAATGGC
Source organism: Verrucomicrobiota bacterium (assembly GCA_030831965.1). Lineage (GTDB taxonomy): Bacteria > Verrucomicrobiota > Verrucomicrobiia > Opitutales > UBA953 > UBA8828. The sequence continues at coordinate 3,957 of JAURJZ010000013.1, read as the reverse complement.
GGGGTCGGACCAGGCGTCGGCGAGGCCGGGAGAGGCGAGAAAGTAGTCGAGGCGCCAGCCGATGTTGCGGGCACGGGCGTCGGTGCGGACGGTCCACCAGGAGTAGGCTCCGGTCTTGTCGGGATGGCGGGCGCGGAAGGTGTCGGCGAAGCCCTCGTCGTTGAGGAGACGCCCGAAGGACTCCCGTTCCTCGTCGGTGAAGCCGGCATTGCGGCGGTTGGCCTTGGGATTGGCAAGGTCGATCTCCCGGTGGGCGCAATTGAAGTCGCCGCAGACGAGGACGGGCTTTCGCTTGGCGAGGCGGGCGAGGTGGCGGCGGAAATCGATGTCCCATTTGAGCCGATAATCGAGGCGGGCGAGCTCGCGCTGGGAATTGGGGACGTAGGCGGAGACGACGAAGAGGTCCTTGAACTCAGCGGTGAGGACGCGGCCCTCGCGCGGGTGGTCGCCGGGAATGTCGGCCTCGACCTTGATCGGGGCGACGCGGGAGAGGATGGCGGTGCCGGAGTAGCCTTTTTTGTCGGCCTCGTGCCAGGCGGCGTGGGCGAAGCCGAGGTCGAGGGCGCGGGCCTTGGCGGTCTCACACTTGGTCTCCTGAAGGCAAAGCACATCGGGCTGGGCGGACTTGAGGAAATCCGTCAGGCCCTTGCCGAGGGCAGAGCGGACGCCGTTGACGTTCCAGGAGACGATCAGGGACATGACGGGTGTCGGGGGCTCAGGGGCTCGGGGGCACGGAAAGAAGGCGGCTGCCTAAAGGGTCAGGCCGTTAGCTAACACTTGGCAAGTTAGCTAACAGCCTGACCCCTTAGGCGAATGCTCAGCGGCGCTCGGGGGTGCCGAAGAGGGAGCGCATCTTGCGGTCGAGGTCGTCGTTGTTGCGCTGGGCGGGCGGCTCCTCCTCGTCCTTCTTGGGCGCGGGACGGGCGGCGGGGGCGGCAGGGGCGGGCTTCTGCGCGACGGGCTGGGGCGCGGGGGCGCGGGGTTTGCCGGAAATCTCGTTGAGGCGGGCGCGGGCCTGGGGCTCGAGGTCGGTGACGGTGTGGGTGATGATGAACTTGGCGCCCTTGGCGCGAACCTCGACGGTGCCGTCGCCGAAGACCTTGCTGACCTGGAGCTTGTCGCCCACGACGAGCGGAATCTCGGCGATGACCTCCTCGCCCTGGCGGACCTCGGCGTTGGTGTCCTTGGTCAGGGTGATGATGGGCGGCCAGGCGGCGGGCTTGATGCAAAGCTCGCCGAAGTCGACCGGGGTGGTGTCGACCGGCGCCACGGCCACGGGCGTGGTCGGCGCGGCGGGCGCGGGTTCGGAGGGGCGGGGGGTGTCGCCGCCGGTGGAGGCAATGACGCCGGTTTCCTCGCGCGGGGTGTCCTGGACGAGGTCCTGGCCGCCGTCGATTCTCACGGTGGAGCCGACGGACCCGCCTCGGCGGCCGAAGAGGGTGTTGTTGGAATCGCCCGCGGCGCCTGGGTCGGGCGCGGGGGCGCCGGCCTGGGCGCCGGGCGAGGGGGAGCGCTGCGCCTGGGCGGTCTGGCGGCCGGAAGGCTCGACGCCGATGTTGATGTTGATGTCGGGCAGCAGGAAGACGGCGGTGGCGAAGCCGATGACGAAGCCCAGGAGGACCTGGAGGAGGAAGCGGAGGAAGGCCATGGGGAAGGTTATTGGGCGGAGGCCTTGATCTCGATGACGTCGTGCGGCGCGGACTCGCGCTGGCCGGCAGGTGAAACCCTGATGAAACGGGCAAGGTTCCGGTGGGCGGGCAAATCCTTGGCCCCGAGGTAGCCGAGGCCGCTCTGGACGCCGCCGCAGAGGGTGCCGAGGATCTTGTCGACGGTGCCCGAGACCTCCTTGAGGGCCTCGATGCCCTCGGGGGCGACCTTGGCGAGCTTGCCGCCGGGGGCGGCGTGGCCGTAGCGGGCGGCCGAGCCCTTGCGCATGGCCTCAAGGGAGCCCATGCCGCGGTACTCCTTGTAGGTCTTGCCGTTGATCTCGAGGATCTTGCCGGGGGCCTCGCGGCAGCCGGCGAGGAGGCCGCCGAGGATGACGCCGTCGGCGAGGGTGAGGGCCTTGACGATGTCGCCGCTCTTGGTGATGCCGCCGTCGGCGAGGAGGCGGACGCCGGTCTGGCGGGCGGCGACGGAGCAGACGTAGAGGGCGGTGAGCTGGGGGATGCCGACGCCGGCGACGATGCGGGTGGTGCAGATGGAGCCCGGCCCTTGGCCGACCTTGACGGTGTCGGCGCCGGCCTCGGCGAGGAAGGCGACGCCGTCCCCGCTGGTGACGTTGCCGGCGATGAGGGTGAGGTCGGGGAAGGCCTTGCGGAGGACGCGCACGCCCTCGCCGACGCCGCGGGAGAAGCCGTGGGCGGTGGAGACGGCGCAGGCGTCGAGCCCGGCGTCGACGAGGGAGCCGACGTGGGCGAGGAGGCGCTTGGCGTCGATGGCGCCCTCGGCGTCGCGCGGGACGGAGACGGCGGCGCCGACCCGGAGGCGGAAATGGGCGTCGCGCGTGGGACGGAGGCTGGCGCGCGACTCCTCGGCGATGCGCTCGATGTCGGAGAGGGTGAAGAGGCCGCGCAGGCGACCCTTGCCGTCGACCACGAGGAGCTTGTTGAGCCCGACGCGGTCGGAGAAGATGCGGTCGGCGGTGGCGATGGGATCCTTGCCGAGGTCCTTCTCGGAGACGGAGAGGACCTGGGCGGCGGGAATCATGGCGTCCTTGACGGCGCGCGCGCGGTGGCGGTCCTTGACCGCGTTGCCGGGAAGGAGGCCGAGGAGGCGGCCCTCGCGGTCGACAACGGGGAAGGTGCTGAAGGAGAGGGCGTCGCGCTCGATGCGGGCGAGGACGTCGCCGATGCGGAGGTCGGGCGTGACGGTCGCCGGGTCGGCGATCATCCCGTGGATGTGGTTCTTGACGCGCTGGACCTCGCGGAGCTGGTCCGCCTCGGACATGTTGTAATGGAGGAGGCCGAGCCCGCCGTTGAGGGCCATGGCGATGGCCATCTGGTGCTCGGTGACGGTGTCCATGTCGGACGAGACGACGGGCAGGGAGAGGCTGAGCCGGTCGGACAGGGCGGTGTCGAGCCGGGTCTGGCGCGGAAGGATGTCGGAGTGCAGCGTGGCCAGCGAGACGTCGTCGTAGGTCAGGCCGGTGCCGACGTGGCGGCGGAAAAACTCGTCGGCGCGGAGATAGAATTCGGCGTCGACGCCGATGTTGGACCTCTTCTTGGGGGAAACAGCCATGTTGTCGGTGTTTCCCCAAGGGGTGTTAGGCAGAGGGGGGCCGGTCGGCAAGGAGATATGGCGCCGAAGGCGCCATTATAGGGGCACAGCGGCACGGGGGCTCGGGGGCCCGGGAAGAGGCGTGACAGATGGCGGAGGGGAAGAGGGAATGGGAGGGGAAGGAATCACGGGGGAGCGAATGGGGGTCGTCCAACCCCCTCATTGTTTCATCCTTTCATCTCCTGAATCCTTTGGCCGGCGGACATTGGAAAAGCAGGCCCGCCCTTGCCACCGAGGGGGGTTTGGGGAAGGTTGGCTGCCGTGTCCGATGGCTCGTTCCAGTTCCGCGGGGTGCGCCGCCTCTTGCCGGCGCTGCGGCCGGGCGCGGACAGCGACATCGGCCGCCTGTTGATTCGGTCGGTCGACGATCGGGGCCGGGTCCGGTTCGGCGAGGTTGCTCCCTGGCCGGGCTTTCCGACGGAAAGCTTGGAGGCGGCCTCGGCGGCCCTGACCTCGGCCCGGGGAGATTTGGGAAATCTTCGCCGGGCGGTCGCCGGCGGCGCCCTGCCCTGCCTGGGCGCGGCGCTGTCGATGTTGGCGGAGTGGGATACCCTAGCGGGCTTCGCCGGCGAGCTGGCCTGCGCCGGGCTTCTGGGCGAGGGTGAGGGCGAGGCGCGGGCCGCCGAGCTGGCGGAGAAGGGCTATGTGTGTCTCAAGGCAAAGGCGGGGATTGGCGCG
>JAURJZ010000012.1 GCA_030831965.1 Verrucomicrobiota bacterium | reverse complement strand
GCATCTCGACGCCGGGGAGGATTACCTGCCCGCCATGGTCCGCGAGCTCCGGGAGGAGAACGGCGTCGAGGTCGCGCCCGCGATGCTGGCGCGCGTCGACGCCGTTCCGGCCCATCCCGGGACTGGCCACGAGTTCGTCGAGGTCTTCCTGCTGCGCGGCGACCGCCCGTTCCGGATCCACGCCCCGGAGGTCGACGCGCTCCTGTGGCGCACGCCGGCGGAGGCCGACGCCTGGTCGCGGGCCCAGCCGGGACTGTTCGCCGCCTCCTTCCGGCACCTGATGGCCCGGCCCGCCGTTCGCGCCGCCCTGGGGCTCCCGTCGCGGGCTTGAAAAAGCCCGCGTCTTCTGCGTCTCTCCTCCCATGACGGAACCGTCAGCCACCAGCCACCCCCGGACGGTCCGCTGGTGGCACTGGCTATGGGTCGCCCCCTTGGCCCTCGTCCTCCGCCTTTGGCTGGCCACCCTCAGGGTCGCCGCCGCCAAGGGCTTCCGCGAGGTCGAGGAGCTGCACGGCGGGCCCTCGATCCTCGTCCTGTGGCATGACCGGTTGTTCTTCGTCCCCGTGGTGACCCAGCGCTTTCTTCGACGCCCAAGCTACGCCCTGGTCAGCGCGAGCAAGGACGGCGGCTGGCTCACCGCCTTCTACTCCCTGATGGGCATCCGCTGCGCGCGGGGTTCCAGCTCAGGCAGGGGCACGGAGGCGCTCATCGCGCTGGCGAGGGCGGTGCGGTCGGGCGGCCATGCGGGCATAACCCCGGACGGCCCCAAGGGGCCTCGCCGGGAATTCAAGCCGGGGGCCTTGCAGCTGGCCCGGCTGACGGGTCGCCCGCTGATGCTTCTCGGCATCCGCTACCATTCAGCCTGGAGGCTGCGAAGCTGGGACCGTTTCGCCCTTCCCGTCCCCTTCTCGAGGGTGGACCTGACCCTCGAGGCCGCCGGCCAGCTTGTCAGCGAGGAGACCGGCATCGCCTGCGAGCGTCTCGGGGCCCGCCTTTCGGAACTCTCGGGCGACTAGCGCAAGCGAAAGGGGGCGCGCCCTCGCGGACGCGCCCCCGGTGCTATGAGCCCCTGCCGACCTTAGAAGGTGCGGGACAGGGAGAAGACCAGCTCGTCCGACTCCTCGATGGAGTCGAAGCCGTCGGTGTCGGTGTAGGCGAGCGTCGCGGTGTAGCCGCCGAGGGGATACGAGAGCGAGACCTTGTAGTCGTTGTAGGATTCCTGGGAGCCCTCGCCGAAGGTCGCCCCGTAGTGAAGGCCGAGGGTGAGGTCGCTGGCGGTGACCGAATAGCTGACATCGAGGTACCCGACGCCGGAGGAGTCGACGAAGTCGAAGTAGTCGGTCAGGGAGCTGGAATACTTCACCGAGAGGCCGTGGGCCGCGAGCCCGAGGCTGGCCTCGGTCGTGTTGGCCGCATTGTATCCCTGGTAGTGGTAGCTGATCACGCCGAGGGACACGGCGAGGTCGCCGAGGCTGGCGGTGTAGCCCGCGTAGACATCAACCTCGAGACCGGAGCCGACGTCGGGCGTCCAGGTCTGGTTGGCCGCCCAGATGCCGGCGGAGAACCCGGAGGTGTGGCTCACATCGGTGCCCCCGGAGAAGGCGATGCCATCGCCGCCGATCTGGGTGACGCCGCGGAAGATGTAGTCCGTGGCGAGGGCCAGGTTGTGGGTCTGCGTCCACGCCGACTTGGCCGGAGCGGGCGCAGGTGCCGTCTGGGCAAGGGCCGAGGCGGCGAGGAGGATGGGGAGGGTGTGGATGGTGTGCTTCATGGCACCTGACCTATAACACCCCCTGTGCCAAGCTGCGGCGGAGGGGGTCCTTGCGCTCAATCCGCCAAGGTCGGGCCTGGTCCTGCCCAAAAATCGGCTCAGCGGGCGGGGTCGAAGGCGATTTTCTTCCACTGCAGCTTGCCGAAGCGGAAGTTGAGCATCAGGGCCATGGCCAGCTTGCTGGACTTGAGGTAGGCGATGTTCTCGGAGAAATCGGTGTCCAGGAAGCGCTCGTGGGACCGGAGGTCGACCAGAATCTGGCCCTCGACCACAGGCCCGACCTCGGCCTTGCCGACCACCTTGCCCTCATAGGCGAACTCAAGCTCGCGCCCGGCCTCGACCTTCAGACCCTGCTTCTTGAGCTCGATCAGCATCGCCTTGCGATAGACGGACAGGTCGAGCCCGGGCCCGATGGCGTTGAGAACGGTGATGGCGCAGCCGGTGACCTTGTAGGCGAGGTCCTGCAGCGGACTGGGTTGCGGGGAGGGGCGGGGCAGGAGGAAGCGATCGGAGTCAGAGGCCATGGTCGGATGCTCGGATGCGGGTTTCAAAAACGGTCTTCGCCGCCGAATCAAGCCTTCCGAGCGGCCTTGGCGGGGGCCTTGCGAGTATTGGTCGGCGAGCCGGGGGTCGGGGCGTCCGTCTTGTCAGGGGCGAAAGCCCCTCGGCGCTGGCGCACAGCCTCGGCGTAGCAGAGGGCGTAGCGATCGGCGGCCCGCGACCAGGGGAATTCCCGGCGCATCGCGCGAGCTCGCATGGCCTCGAGCTCGCGGGGATGGCGATGGCGCAGCTCAAGGGCCTGGCCGAGCGCCCAGGCGATGGCGGCGCTGTCGGCGTGCTCGAAGACGATGCCGGTGGCGTCGGGCGCCCCCGGCGTCCAGGGATCGACCGTGTCGGCCAGGCCGCCGGTGCGGCGGACAATGGGCAGGGTGCCGTAGGCCATGGAGTAGAGCTGGTTGAGCCCGCAGGGCTCGAAACGGCTGGGCATGAGGAAGAAGTCGGCCCCGGCCTCGATCCGGTGCGCCAGACGGTTGTCGTAGCCGATCCGCACCGCGGCGCCGCCGGGATGGGCTGAGGCGAGCGCGAGATAGGCCTGCTCGAGCGCGGAGTCGCCGCTCCCGAGCAGGGCCAGCTGCAGTTGGCCGGCCCGAATGCGGGTTCGGAGCGGCTCCAGGGCCAGGTCGAGACCTTTCTGCTCCCAAAGGCGGGCCACCACGCCGATGAGCGGGATGCCGGGATCCCGCTCGAGACCCAGCTCCCCTTGCAGCGCGGCCTTGCAGGACGCCTTGCCCGAGAGGTCGGATGCCGAGTAGCGGGCGGCGAGATGGGCGTCGCGGGCGGGATTCCAGTCGTCGGCATCGACCCCGTTGAGGATGCCCTCCAGGTCCGCCTGTCGGTGACGGATGACCGGGTCCAGGCCGAACCCATGGGCGGGACCGGCGATTTCCCGGGCGTAGGTGGGGCTGACCGTGGTCAGGCGGGTGGCGTGGTAGAGGCCGCCCTTGAGGAAGTTGATGCCGCCGAGGCATTCCAGGTTGTCGGGGGTGACGACCCATTCGGGAAGACCCAGATAAGCCGCGATATCCTTCCCATGGAGTCCCTGGTGCTGGAGATTGTGGATGGTCAGCACGCTGGCCGCCGCGCCGATCGGCGATTCCCGCAGGACGGTGTTGAGCAGGACCGGAGCCAGGGCGACCGTCCAGTCGTGGCAATGGACCACGTCGGGAATCCAGCCGTCGGCCAGGCAGAGATCCAGGCCCGCGCGCGCGAGGAACGCGGCGCGACGCCCGGCCGATCCCGGGTCGCCGTAAATCTCGCGTCCGCCGAAGAACGCGTCGTGCTCGATGAAGAGCGCCGCGAACCCATGGGAGCCGGCGGCGCGGCGGACCCGGCAGGCATCGGCGGGGCGCACCCCGACGTCGAGCCGCTCGCGGTGGCAGGGCAGGGCCTCGCGACCGGGAATGGATCCGTGCAGGGGCGTGACGACCCGGACATCGTGACCGCCGAGGGCGAGGGCCTTGGCCAGGGCGGCGGCGGCATCGCCCAACCCTCCGGACTTCGACCACGGGGCCAGCTCGGGCGTCAGGTGGAGGACGCGCATCAGGCTCGCAGCTTGCCCAGCCGGTTGACCAGCGGCACGAAGGCCAGCAGGATGAGGAAGGCGCCGGCCATGGCGACATTGCCGGCCAGGTCGTGGACCGTGCCGAGGGCGGAGAAACCCTCGGCGCCGGGCTCGAGGCCGGCGAAGTCGCGGTCGATGGCCGCCGCGCCGTGCTCGCCGGCGTGGAGCGAGAGGTAGGTGTTGCGGCCGATGTTCAGCGCGATCGCCGCCAGGCCGGCGAGGGCGATGAGGAGGGCGCGCCGGAGCAGGGCCCCGGGGAAGCCGCCCTCGACCCACAGCGAGCCGAGGAAGGCGCCGACGAAGACGCAGGCGGAGAGCGACCGGATGCCCGAGCAGGCGTCGGCGATGCCCACCTGCTGCCCGTTCGCGAACACGATGATGTTGCCGCGGACCAGGATCTCGTGGCCCGAGACCCGTAGGACGCCGGCGACAAACTCGGTGACGAACGCCAGCAGGGGCCCCTTGACCTGGTTGTCCACCAGGTAGAGGAACGGGCCGGAGACGATCCAGATGGCCGCGGGAAAGAGCAGCAGCCCCAGGGCCCTCCATCGGGCGGTTCCCGAGGGGGCGGCCCCGCCGGGCGCGGCCACGGCCAGGAAGCCGAAGCCAAGGATCGAGCCCATCAGACCGAATGCCACCGCCATCGTGGCGACGACGCCGGTGCCGAAGACGGCGCGGCCGGCCGCGCCGAGCGCGAAGGTCGCAAGGCAGAGCAGCGTGAGGGCGAGCGCAAGCCGCCTGAGCCAGGCGGGCGCGTCGGGGCCGGAGGGCGCCCGGGCCGACAGCAGCGGCTCGAGCTGGGGCCAGCGGTCCCAGAGGACATAGAGGGAGAAGGCGGGGACGAGGTAGCCGAACGTGTAGTCCTCCTTGGTGCTCCAGATGGCCCATTGGTCCCACGTCGCGAAGGCCATCATCGCGAGCGCAAGCCCGCAGAGGCCGAGGACCTCCGCGGGGAGCGCGCTCGCCTTGGCCTGGCCCGGGGTTCCCTCCTCCATGGTCAGAACCTCGGCACCGCCTCGAGGAGCGTGCGGGTGTAGGGGTGCAGGGGGGATCCGAGGATCCGCTCAGGCGAGCCTTGCTCGACCACCACGCCGCGCTCCATGACAAGGATGTGGTGGCTGATGTGCTCCACCACCGCCAGGTCGTGGGCGATGAAGAGGTAGGCGACGCCAAGCTCCTCCTGGAGGTCCTGGAGCAGGTTGACCACCGAGGCCTGCACCGAGACGTCGAGCGCCGAGACGGGCTCGTCGCAGACGATGAGCTCGGGCTGGACGGCGAGGGCGCGGGCGATGCCGATTCGCTGGCGCTGGCCGCCGGAGAACTCGTGCGGGTGGCGCCGCATCTGGTCGGGGCTCAGCCCGACCTTGCGCAGGAGCTCGGCGCAGCGGGCCTCGCGGTCGGCCCGACCCATCGCCGGGAAGTGGATCTCCAGCGGCTCCGAGAGGATGGCGAGGATGTCGGCCCGGGGGTTGAGGGAGCCGTAGGGGTCCTGGAAGACCATCTGGACCTTCTTCCTCCAGGGCAGGAACTCGCGGTTGCCCAGCGGGGCGATGTCGAGCCCCTCCCAGAGGATGCGCCCCGAGGTGACGGGGGCGAGCTTGACGATGGCGCGCCCGGTGGTCGTCTTGCCCGAGCCGGACTCGCCGACCAGGCCGACCGTCTTTCCGCGGGGGATGGAGAAGCTGATGCCGTCGACCGCCCGAACCGGCTCGAGCTTGCGGAACCAGCCGGCGCCCGGCCGGGGATACTGGACGCGGAGGTCGCGAACCTCGAGCAGGGGTTGGTCGCTCATGCGGAGGGGGAGGACTCGCGCAGGCTGTCCTCGAGGGTGGGCAGGCGGCGCCGGCGCTGGCCGAGGCGCGGGATGCAGCCGATCAGCCCGCGGGTGTAGGGGTGGCGGGGTTCGGCCATGACCCGGGCGACCGGACCCTGCTCGACCACCTGGCCGCGGTGCATGACCAGCACGTTGTCCGCGAGGTTGGCGACGATGCCGAAGTTGTGGGTGATGAGAAGGATGGCCATGCCGCGCTCGCGCCGGATGCGCGCGAGCAGCTCCATGATCTGCTTCTGGATGGTGACGTCCAGCGCGGTGGTGGGCTCGTCGGCGACCAGCAGCCGGGGCTGGCAGGCGAGGGCCATCGCGATCATCGCCCGCTGCAGCATGCCGCCCGAGAGCTCATGGGGGTAGGAGTCGGCCACGCGCCCCGGCTCGCGGATGCCCACGGCGTCCAGCGAGGCCTCCACCTCGGCGCGAACCGCCGCCTTGGCCATCGGCGCGCGGTGGGTCCGGATGGCCTCGGCGATCTGGAACCCCACGGTGTAGACGGGGTTCATGGAGGTGCCCGGCTCCTGGAAGATGTAGGCGATGCGTCCCCCGCGGACCTGGGTGAGCTCCCGGTCCGGCAGGCCGATGAGCTCGCGACCCTCGAGGACGGCCGAGCCCGAGACGCGGCAGGCGGGCTCGGGCGGGAGCAACCGGGTCAGGGCGAGGGAGGAGACGGACTTGCCCGAGCCGGACTCGCCGACCACGGCGAGGATCTCGCCCGCCGCCAGGTCGAAGGCGACGCCGCTCGAGGCCACCGTTTCCTCGCCGCCGGAAAGGAAGCGAACGGAGAGGTCGCGCACGCGGAGCAGGGGGGAGGCCGCCATCGCCACGGAACCTAGGGGGGAGGCGGGGGTTGGCAAGGAGATGTCGGCGGGTTCGCCGTTGCGTGCCCGTCGCGGAACCCTTCCATCGGCGTCGATGGCGAGCGACACCCCCATGCAGCGTCAGTATCGCGAGTTCCGCGACCGCATCCCCGCCGACGCGCTCCTGCTGTTCCGGCTCGGCGACTTCTACGAGATGTTCGGTCGCGACGCCGAGGTCGCCTCGCGCGTCCTCGGCATCACCCTGACGCGGCGCGGCGAGCTGCCCATGGCGGGCATCCCCCACCACGCCGCGCCCGGCCACGTGCAGAAGCTCCTCGCCGCCGGACACAAGGTGGCGCTGGCCGACCAGGCCGAGGCCGCCGTCCCGGGCAAGCTCGTGCGGCGTGAGCTCACCCGGATCCTGACTCCGGGCACGGCGCTCGAGGACGGTCAGCTCGACTCCCGGCGGGGCAACTACCTCCTCGCCCTCTCCCGCGACCGCTCCGGCTGGCACGCCGCCTGGCTCGACGTCTCCACGTCCGACTTCCGCGTGGCCAGCGCTCCCGACCTGGAGGCGCTCCTGCCCACCCTGCACGCGCTCGCCCCCGCCGAGGTCCTCCTCGCCGAGGACCACGAGGCGCCCGCCGAGCTCGGCCCGCTCCTCGGCGCCTCGCGGCTTTCCCGGACCCCGGGATGGAACTTCGACCCCGCGACCGGAGCCCGCCTTGTCGCCGAGACCCTCGGCGTGCACGGGCTGGCGGGCTTCGGACTCGCCGACGACCATCCGGCGCTCGGACCCGCCGGCGCCGCGGTCGCCTACGTCACCGACTCGCTCTGCGACCGGCCGCGCAACCTGTCGCGCATCGCCGAGCACCGGCTCGGCGAGGCCGTGCTGCTCGACCCCGCCTCGGCCCGCAACCTCGAGCTCTTCGCCACCACCTCGGGCCGACGCGAGGGCTCCCTCCTCGAGGCCATCGACCGCAGCGTCACGCCCGCGGGCGCCCGGCTCCTCGCCCGCTGGCTCGCCGAGCCATCGACCGACCTCGCCGTGGTCGCCGCCCGCTCCGCCGCCGTGGCCGCGCTCGTCCGCCATCCCGGCTCCGCGGCGCGCCTCGCCGAGTCCCTGGCGCGGGTGCGCGACATCCCCAGGATCCTCGGCCGCCTCCAGAACCGCCTCCGGAATCCCCGCGAGCTCGGCGGCATCCGCGACACGCTCGCGACCCTGCCCGCGCTGAGGGAGGAGCTCGGCGCCGTCCCCGGGGGGGCCTGGGCGGCGATCGCGGGGCGCGTCTCGCCCGAGCCCGCCCTGGCCGGACGCCTCGCCGGGGCGCTGGCGGAGGAGCTTCCGGCCGACCTCGCGGACGGCGGGGCGCTCCGCCCGGGACACGACGCCGAGCTCGACCGGCTGCGGTCGCTGGCGTCGGACAGCAAGGCCTGGATCGCCGATTTCGAGAGGGGCGAGCAGGAGCGGACGGGGATCAAGTCGCTCAAGGTCCGCTACAACGGGGCCTTCGGCTACGCCATCGAGGTCACCAAGGCCAACCTGTCGCTCGTCCCCGCCGACTACATCCGCAAGCAGACGATGGTGAGCGCCGAGCGGTTCACCACCGAGGCGCTGCGGGCGAAGGAGCGGGAGGTCCTCCGCGCCGACGAGCAGTCGCTCGCGCGCGAGGCGGAGCTCTTCCAGTCCCTGGTCGCCGAGGTGCTCGCCCGGGCCGACTCGCTGCGCGAGACCGCCGCCGCCCTGGCGGAGGCCGACGTCCTCCGCGGCTGGGCCGACCTCGCCCGCGATTCCGACTGGTGCCAGCCGACGGTCGACGACTCCGATGTCCTGGAAATCGAGGAGGGTCGGCACCCGGTGGTCGAGCGCATGCTCCGCGACCGCCCCGGCGCGGGATCCTTCGTCCCGAACGACACCCGCCTTTCCGGGTCGGGCGAGCAGGTCGCGCTCATCACCGGTCCGAACATGGCCGGCAAGTCGACCTACATCCGCCAGGTGGCCCTCATCGCCCTGCTCGCCCACCTCGGCTGCTTCGTGCCGGCCCGCGGCGCGCGCGTCGGTCGGATCGACCGCATCTTCTGCCGCGTCGGGGCGAGCGACGAGCTCGCCCGCGGCCACTCGACCTTCATGGTCGAGATGAGCGAGACGGCCAACATCCTGAACAACGCGACCGCGCGCTCGCTCATCGTGCTCGACGAGATCGGCCGGGGCACCAGCACCTACGACGGCATCTCGATCGCCTGGGCCGTGGCCGAGCATCTCCACGGCAAGGGCGGCGCCGGCCCCCGCACCCTCTTCGCCACCCATTACCACGAGCTGACCCGTCTCGCCGACACCCTGCCTCGCCTGCGCAACTGGACGGTCGCCGTCCGCGAGTGGAAGGACGAGATCGTCTTCGTCCGCCGGGTCGTGCCCGGCTCGGCCGACCGCTCCTATGGCATCCAGGTCGCGCGCCTGGCCGGCATGCCCCCGGAGGTGGTCGCGCGCGCCCGGGAGATCCTCGGCTCGATGGAGCGGGGCGGCGGGCTGCCGGCGGCCGCCGCGATGCCCGAGCCAGCCCCCGCCAAGGCGAGGCCGTCGGCGCCCCGCGACGCGAGGCAGGGCCGGCCGCCGTCCGGGGAGTCGACGAGCCAGGGCGAGCTGTTCGGCTGAGTCAGGACCGCTCGTTCCACGCGGCCGAGGCGAATCGCGACCACGCGGCGGCCAGCGTCGCGGCGTCGGTCGTCGGCATCCCGACGGGCTTGGGGGCCGCGCCCAGCGCGTCGGCGAGGGCCGCGGGAAAATCGCGCTCCAGTCGCGCCCAGTCGCAGCCGGGCACCGCCGCGCGCTCCACGTAACCCTGAAGCAGGAGCCCCTCGCGGGTTCGCTTCTGCGCGGCGCCCGCGACCTTGCCTCCCTCCGGACCCGCCACGAGGTCGTGCGGCTCCGGACGCCGCCCGCAGACGGTCGGCGCCTGGTAGGCGCGAGGCCCGGCGGGCATGGGCACCTGCCGGACATCCCTCCCCTGGAGCCGCAGCGCCTCGGCGAGCGCCCCGAGGACCAGGGCGTAGCTGCGGATGGCCTCCAGGCCGAACGCGGGGTGGGACGCGGGGAGGGCGAGCGCGAACGTCCAGTCGTCGAGGTGCGAGACCAGGCCGCCTCCGGTCGGTCGGCGAACCAGGGCCGAGGTCGCCGGAACCCGCGGACGCCATTCCGCCCAGCGCTGGGAGACGCCGAAGGTGTGCGCGGGCTCGGACCAGCCGTAAAGGCGAAGCCGAGGCACCTCCGCCCGAGGGTAGGCCTCCAGGAGGAGGAGGTCGCGGGCCATGTTCTCCGCCGCGGCGCCCTCGGTGCGGGGAAGGAGGTCCATGGTCAGAAATCAAGCCCCTGCTCGAGTCGCCTCACCACGTCGCCCCCGGTGCGGGCGCGCCACCAATCCTCGCAGCCGCGGGGCACCTCGAGCCCGTCCAGGATCTCGTCCAGGCCCTGGGGGCGGGCCCGCAGCTTGCCCGACAGGGGATGGAGCTCGACGCTCAGGTCGCGGGGGCGGGCGGGCAGGCCGGGAATGTCGGCATGGGAGACGCCTTCCACCAAGCCGGCGGGGTCGAGGCCGAACCTTCGGGCGATGCGCTGGCCGAGCTCGAGGCGGGTGACCGCGTCGCGGCCGCCCCAGTGAAAGATGCCGGAAAGGTTGCCGCGCTCGGCCAGCTCGACGCAGACGTCGGCCAGGTTGGGCGCGGAGACGGGCTGGCGGACCTCCTCGGCGAAGAGGCGCGTCACCTTGCCCGCCTTCCAGTCCAGGAAGAGCCTCTCGTGCGGCGTGCGGTCGCCGCCCGGCGTGTTGCCGAGGATGGGGGTCGAGCGCACGACGCAGGCGCCGTGGCGGCCCGCGGCCATCACGGCCTCCTCGCCGCCGAGCTTTGTCCGCGCGTAGACATTGAGCGGCGCGGGCGCGTCGGTGCTCCGGTAGGGCCCCCGGGTTCCGTCGAAGACCATGTCGGTCGAGAGGTGGACGAACCTGGCCCCGACATGGTGGGCCAGCTGGGCCAGCCGACCCGGCAGCTCGGTGTTCGCCTGGCGGGCGAGCGCCGGGTCGCGCTCGCAGGCGCCGACATCCGAGAGGGCCGACGCGTTGACCACCGCGTCGGGAAAGCGGTCGAGCACCATCCGCTCGGCGCCCGCGAGGTCGCCGGCCGCGAGCCGGCCGGTTTCCACACCCGGGGGAACGGCGGGCGCGCGGGTGCATCCGAGGGCGAGCACCGCGTGACCCCGCCGCACCGCCGCGCGCACCACCTCCCGACCGAGGAGTCCGGAGGCGCCGATGACCACGAGTCGCATGGGCGTGCAATGATGACGGGTTCGCGTTTGCCAGCAAGCCCTCACCCGGGCAACTTGCGGGCATGGCCTGCAGCTACACCGACCTCGCCAACCGACCCGTGCTGACCCAGCCCGTCTACGAGGCCGGGCGCCCCATCGAGGTTGTCGCGCGCGAGTTCGGCCTCGACCCGACCACCGTGATCAAGCTCGCCTCGAACGAGAACCCCCTCGGGCCCTCGCCGCTCGGGCTGGCCGCCGCGTCGCGCGCGCTCGCCAGCTGCCATCTCTACCCCGATTCCGGGTGCACCTTCCTCCGGGAGCGCCTCGCCCGCGCCTGGGGGCTTTCGCCGGCCAACTTCGTCGTCGGCAACGGCTCCAACGAGGTGATGATCCTGCTCGCCCAGGCCTTTCTCCGTCCCGGCGACGAGGCGGTGTTCGGCTCCCAGGCCTTCGTGGTCTACCGGCTGGCGACGCTCCTCTGCGGGGCGACGCCGGTCGAGGTGCCCATGCCCGGCTACCGGCACGACCTCGCGGCGATGCGGGCGGCCGTGACCGAGCGCACGCGGCTGCTGTTCCTCGCGAGCCCGAACAACCCGACGGGGGGCACGGATGAGCCGGCCCGGATCCTCGAGCTGGCCGGCTCGCTGCCCGAGCACGTCATCTTCTGCCTCGACGAGGCCTATGCGGAATACCTCGACGCCAGCGCCGACCTCCGACCCCTGATCGCCTCGGGACGCAAGGTCGTGGTGACGCGGACCTTCTCGAAGATCTACGGGCTGGCCGGGCTCAGGGTGGGGTATCTCGTCGGATCCGAGGAGGTCTGCGGCCTCCTCAACCGCGTGCGGCAGCCCTTCAACGTCAGCCTCCCCGGGCTGGCCGCGGCGGAGGCGGCGCTTGACGACGGGGATTTCCTCCGGCGCGCCCGCGCCGCCAACGCCGCGGGCCTCGCCCAGCTCGCCGAGGGGTTCCGGCTCCTGGGCCTCGAGCACATCCCGGGTCAGGCCAACTTCCTGGCCGTTCGCCTGCCCGATGCCGCCGCCACCTTCGACCGCCTCCTGCGCGCGGGCATCATCGTTCGCCCTCTCCGCGGCTACGGGATGAGGGATTGGCTGAGGATCACCGTCGGCACCGAGGCCCAGAACCGCAGGCTGCTGGCGGCGCTGGCCGCCTAGTTCGCCAGCACCCGGGCCAACGCCTCCGGCTGCTCGAGGTGAAGGGCGTGACCCGCCCCGGGGATGACATGGAGGCGCGAGCCCGGGATGAGCTCGGCCATCCGCCGCCCCAGCGCGACATAGCGGGGATCGGCCTCGCCGGCGACAATGTCGACCCGGCAGGCCAGCCGCCGGAGCACATCCTCCGTGCCCGGAACCGAGCCCGGGCCGACATGCTCGAGGCTGAGGGCGAGCCCCTCGGGATCGGCAGTGCGGCGTCGGCGAAGGATGGGGCCGAGCCGGTCGGGAGGGAGCCCGAGCAAGGGCCGGAAGAAGGTTTGGTTGTGCCAGTATCGGAGGAAGGGCTCCATCCCGCCCTCCCGGAGCAGGCGCGCCGCGGCGGCGTCGCCGCGACGGCGGTTGTCCGCCTCGCCGGGGTCGGAGATGCCGGGCGAGGTGCTCACCAGGACCACCCTCCAGCCCGCGGGGAGTCGCTCCCGGTCCCGCAGGGCGTGCTGGAGCAGGCGTCCGCCCATCGAGTAACCCAGCAGCGTCGCCGGCCCGGTCTGCGACCCGATCCAATCCCCGACCGCCGCAACCTGCGCCTCCAGGGCGTAGGCCGCCGGCTCGCGCAGGCCGCCCTTGGCGCCATGTCCGGCCCAATCCGGGGCTGTGACGGGTGCGGATGAGGGGAGGAGGGCGGACAGGTCGGCGAAGTCGTCGCGAGACCCGAGGAAGCCGTGGAGGAGAAGGGTGGGCCCCATCGGGCGGAATCAGCTGGCCCCGGGACTCTCCTTGCAACGATCGTGGGAGCCGTCGCAGCAGGGAGGTTTCCGGGTTTTCCGGCAGCCGCAGAAATGGACGATGCCGTCGGCCACCGCCTTGTGCGGCAGCGGCGATTTGCCGGTGCCGTGATGGGAGCCGTCGCAGAAGGGCAGGTTGCGGCTCCCGCCGCAGGCGCACCAGTAGTAGATGTTGCCGGCCTGCACCTGGACGGGGTAGGGCTTGCTCCTCGGCGGCTTCTGGCTCATGACCCATCCATAGCCGAAAACGCCGCGCGCGCAAATCACCTTTGATGCGCCGACTCCGACAAAGCGTCGCCTCCGCTTGCCTTGCGCCGGCAGTTGCCAAGAATCTGGGCATGCCCACCACCGGAATCCGCGTGAAGCCATGGAACCGCGTCGACGCGCAGGTCTACACCCTGGCGTCGTCCGACGGCGCAAGGGGCAACCTGAACCTCTGCACCTACGTCACCCCGGTGTCGATGAAGCCGAAGCGCTTCATCATCGGCGTCTACAAGGGCACCAAGACGCTGGAAAACCTCGAGCGGAACCCGGTCGGCATCCTCCAGTACATGGCGGCCGACCAGTGGGAGCACGTCAAGCTCCTGGGCAAGAAGACCGGCTTCACCGTGGACAAGATCACCGCCCTGGGGTCCGACGTCGAGCATGTCGCCGGCGGGCTCTTCCGGCTCCGCGGCGTCCTCGCCGTGCTCCACCTCCGCTTCCTCGAGCGCATCGACGCGGGCGACCACTGGGCCTGGCTGGCGAATGTCGACGCCTACGAGAATCTCCGCGAGGCGGAGAGCCTGACCTTCAGCCAGCTGAAGGAGCGCAAGCTGATCCTGGTCTGAGTCAGCCCCGGCCGAGGGTCGAGCGCACCTGCTCGAGAAGCTCGGCGAACACCGCCCGGGTCGAGTCCGAGTAGGTGCGGTCACCGACCACGTGGCGGCAGAGGGCCTCGAACCCCATCGCGCCTCCCTGCCTGCTCTGGAGAACCGCGGAGTCGAGCCGCTCCTGGGCGGCCAGGGAGGAATCCGCTACCCGGGGGAAGCGGGGGAGGGAGCCATCGCGAGGTGGGACGTTCTCCATGCTCCGGATCATCGGTCCCGGCCGAACCCTGTCAAATCGCGGTCGGTTAGGATTGCGTGACGGCGGGGCGACGGCCGCGTGGCTCAGTCCAGCGCGCCGAGCTCGCCCAGCTCGCGCTCGGCGGCCACCTCCCAGCCGCGGTTGGCGGCGGGGCTGGCGGGGCTTGGGTGAAGCACCCTGCCGAAACGGACATCCCGGCCCTCCAGGGCGCGCCGGGCCTGGGCCTCGGCGAACCCGCCCACCCCGATCACCTGGCGGACGCCGAGGATGCGAACCAGGTCCCTCAGCAGCCGGTCGCAGGTCTCGGTCAGGGGGCGGAGCGTCGCGGCCGGGAGCGCGTCCGGGGTGACGTTGCGCCCGGTGCGCGTGGCCTCGATGAACATCAGGGGGCAATAGTTGACCACGGTGCGCCGGCTGAAGAAGGCCTCGGGCTTGCCGAAACGGTCGCGGAAAAATCCCCAGAGCCGCCGGCCGCTCACCTCCGAGCGGGGACAGTCGAATCCGAGGATGGGCTTGGCGGGGTGCGTGCCCGCCGGGACGCGAACCCTGCCCGCGACGCCCAGCCAGTCGCGGACCGCGGCCACCTCGCCGAACGGCACCCCGGTCTGCGCCATCCCGAATGGGCCCGGATTCATGCCCAGCAGGAGGATGTCGCGGGGTCCCGCGGCCGCATGGCGCTCCAGGTAGGCGCGGTGGGGCTCCCATGCGTAGTCGAGGGGCTGGTAGACATGGTCGGCCGGGGAGGCGAAGCGGAGCGGGCGCAACGCCTCGCGGGCCGCCAGCGTGGCTTCCTCGGCGAGGGCGAAGGGGGAGGGCATGACCCCATCGAACCCACCCCGGGGCGGCTGGGAAGCCCGAACCGCCGCACTTCCCCTCTTGCGTTGCCGCGTCCGGTGGCAAAGGGTTCACCTCCACCAACGTGAGCAAGAAGACTTCCTGGACCCTCAAGGACGCCGAGGACTACTACGGCTTCAAGCGCTGGGGCGGCTCCCATTTCTCCGTCGACCCCAAGGGCTGCCTCTGCGTCCACCCCATGGGCGACGACCGGAAGATCCGCATCCTCGACGTGGTCCGCGAGGCCGCGTCGATGGGCCTCCGCCCGCCCCTCACCATCCGCGTGCAGGACCTGCTCCGCCGAAGGGTCATCCAGCTCAACGAGGCCTTCGCCAAGGCGGTCGAGAGCGAGGACTACAAGGGGCGGTACCGCGGGGTCTTCCCGATCAAGGTCAACCAGCTGCGCGAGGTGGTCGAGGAGATCCTCGACGCGGGCGAGCCCTTCGGCTTCGGCATCGAGGCGGGCTCCAAGCCCGAGCTGCTCATCGCCCTCGCGCTGACCGAGTCGCGCGACTCGCTCCTCATCTGCAACGGCTACAAGGACGAGGAGTTCATCGAGCTCGCCCTGATGGGCCGCAAGCTGGGCAAGCAGACGGTCCTCGTGGTGGAGCAGGTCTCGGAGGTCGACGCCATCATCCGCATGGCGCGCCGCATGGGCGTCACGCCCCACATCGGCATCCGGGTCAAGCTCGCGACCGCGGGCGAGGGCAAGTGGGCCGAGAGCACCGGCGAGAACGCCAAGTTCGGCCTGACCGCCTCCGAGATCATGGCCGCGGTGGAGAAGCTCCGCCGCGCCCGGATGACCGACGCCCTCCGCCTCGTCCATTTCCACATCGGCTCCCAGGTGCCCAATATCGCCACCATCAAGAAGGCGGTGGTCGAGGCGGCCCGCTATTACTGCGAGCTGGCCAAGATGGGCTTCCCGATGGGCCTGCTCGACGTCGGGGGCGGCCTCGGCATCGACTACGACGGCAGCCGCTCCGCCTACGAGTCCTCCATGAACTACAGCATGGAGGTCTACGCCCGCGACGTGGTCGCCCACGTCAAGCAGGTCTGCGAGGCCGCCCGCGTGCCCGTGCCCGACATCGTGTCCGAGTCCGGCCGGGCCCTCGTCGCCCCCCACTCCATCCTGATCTTCGAGGCGGTCGACCGCATCGCGCGCGACGGCAACGCCGGCCGCCCCCCCAAGGGCAAGCCCCACCAGGTCATCCGCGAGCTCGAGGCCATCCTGCGCAACAAGCGCGGCTACGACCCGCTCGAGCGCTTCCACGACGCGAAGGAGAAGCGCGACGAGGCGCACAGCCGGTTCACCCTGGGCTACCTGAGCCTGGAGCAGCGGGCGTACGTCGACCGCCTTTACTGGCAGATCTGCCGCGACCTCCGGGCGCAGATGGCCAGCCACGCCGACGTGCCCGACGAGCTCGCCCGCCTCGACTCCATGCTGGCCGAGCAGTACGTCTGCAACTTCTCGGTCTTCCAGTCGCTGCTCGACCACTGGGCCCTCGACCAGCTCTTCCCCATCGCGCCCATCCACCGCCTCGGCGAGCGGCCGACGGTGCAGGCCACGCTGGCCGACATCACCTGCGACTCCGACGGCAAGGTCGACGACTTCATCGACCTCGAGGACGTGCGCCGCACCCTCGCCCTCCACCCCCTGCGCAAGGGCGAGCCCTACTACATCGGCGCGTTCATGGTCGGCGCCTACCAGGACATCATGGGCGACCTGCACAACCTCTTCGGGCGCGTCAACGAGGCCCACGTCTTCCTGGAGGACGACGAGGCGGACGGCTTCTACATCGAGGAGGCCATCCCGGGCTACAGCGTCGAGCGCATCCTCGGGATGATCCAGTACAACGCCGAGGACCTCTGCCGCATGCTCAAGCGCCAGGTCGACCGGGCCACCCGGGCCGACTCCGTCAAGCCGCGGGAGGGCGTCGCCATGGTCGACCTCTACGAGCGCCTCATCCGCGGCAGCACCTACCTCATTCCCGAGCGCGAGGCACGCCCGAGGCCGACGGCGAAGGCCCGCCGCGGGCGCTGAGGCGAAACTCCCGCGGGCGCCCGGGGTTGGGACTTGCATGCTTCCCCTTCTCGCCGCCCTGGCCGCCACCTCAGCCCCGCTCGAGGCGCCCCGGGTCACGATCAAGGTCCAGGGCGATGTCCGGACCATCGAGTCCAACGGCCTGGCCAACCACCCCACGGGCACCTTCCCCGCGCGGGGCAACCCCCATGCCATCGGCGCCCAGAGGCATGTCTTCCGCATGCCCGCCAATCCCAAGCCCGGCGCGCAGTTCACCCGGCCCTCGGGGCCGACGACCTGGGGGGTGGCGCTGAACGGCGTGCCGTTCGACCCCAACACCGCCGAGCATTGGAACAACGACCGCTCCAACGGGTGGAACCTCGACCTGATGGCCCAGCCCGGCCGCATGGGAGTCGACGACAGCCACGCCCACGTCCAGCCCACGGGCGCGTACCATTACCACGCCACCCCCAAGGGCCTGGTTGACGCGCTCGGGGGCGACAAGGGGCGCCTTCTCCTCCTCGGCTACGCCGCCGACGGCTTCCCTGTCTACAGCGCCAACGGCCACCGCGACCCCAAGGACCCGCGCAGCCCCGTCGTCGCCCTCCGCTCCGGCTACCGCCTCAAGACCGCGGTTCGCCCGGACGGGCCCGGCGGCAAGCCCGATGGGACCTACACCGCGGACTGGGAATGGGCGCCCGGGGGTGACCTCGACGAGGCGAACGGCCGGTTCGAGGTCACGCCGGAGCATCCGAACGGGACCTACGCCTACCATATCACCGACACCTTCCCCTACATCCCCCGCCTCTTCCGCGGCACGCCCGACCCCAGCTTCCGCAAGCAAGGCGGCCCGCCGGGAGGTGGACGGCGTCCCGGGGGCCCTCGTCCCGAGCCGCGCTGAGCCCTCAGCCGACGAGGATCAGGACCAGCTCGCGCGGACCGTGGGCGCCGAGAACCAGGATGCGCTCGATGTCCCCCGTGCGGCTCGGCCCGGTGATGAAGGAAAGCATGCTGGGCAGGCGGCCGCCATGGCGGCTCCGGACCAACTCGAAGGCGTCGGCGAGGTCGCCGGTGACCTGGTCGACGCGGGCGACCACCACGTGCACGTGGGGGAGGATGGACAGGGAACGCCCGCCATCCCCGGCGGAGGTGACGAGGATGGAGCCGGTCTGGGCCACGATGGCCAGGCAGGAGGTGAGCCCCGCGTCGGAGGCCTCCAGGCGCTGCTTGTCGAAGGCGGCGTCGACCTCCCAGCTGGGGCAGGGCAGGGCGGCGGCCAGCTCCCGGGTGTCGGGGTGGGCGTGGGTGGCGACGCTGCGCCAGCCGCGCTCGGCGGCGAGCGCGGCCAGGGCCGAGCGGGCGGCGGCCATGTCGGGCGCGCGCACCAGCTGGGCCTTGAGCTTGGCGAGGTTCTGCGCGAGCAGGGCCAGCCGGGATTCCAAGGTCTCGCCGGGATCCGGCAGCCAAGGGCGGGCCAGGGCGGAGGGCCGCCCCGCGGCCGACTCGGACCGGAGGTGGGGACGCGGGGCCGGGGTGCGGAGCGCCTCGCGGATCCGGGCCATGATGTCGTCGCGCGCGTCGCTCATGGCTGAACGTCCTTCCATTGCTCCCGGAACGATCTCGCGGGCGGGGCGGGCAGGTCGCGGCTCCGCAGCCAGGGCCTGAGGTAGGGCAGGGGGAGCCGGCGCAGCAAGGGGAGCGTCCGGCGGAAAAGGGACCCCCCCAGCGCGAAGACGCGGGGATGGGCGAAGACCCAGCCGAGCAGCCGGTGGAAGACGCGGTCGACGGCCCCGCCGTGGGCCCGGACGGCGTTGCGGCGGTTGCGCAGCAGGTGGTGGTGGAGGTCGATGCGCACCGGGCAGGCCTCGGTGCAGGCGCCGCAGAGGGACGAGGCGCCCGAGAGGTGGTTCCAGTTCTTCAGGCCGCGGAGATGGGGCGTGAGGACCGAGCCGATGGGCCCCTGGTAGGTGGTGCCGTAGGCGAGCCCGCCGATGTTCTTGAAGATCGGGCAGACATTGAGGCAGGCCCCGCAGCGGATGCAGTGCAGGGAATCCCTCTGCTCGGGGTCGGCGAGCAGGGCGGTCCGGCGGTTGTCGAGCAGGACGACGTGGAAGGCCTCGGGTCCGTCGGCCTCGCCCGGCGCGCGCGGGCCGGCGTAGAGGGTGTTGTAGCAGGTCATCGGCTGGCCGGCGCCGGCGGTGGCCAGCATCGGCAGCAGGACGGAGAGGTCGTCGAGGCGGGCCACGACCTTCTCGATGCCCGCGAGCGCGATGTGGACGCGGGGCAGGGCGCAGGTCAGGCGGGCGTTGCCCTCGTTCTCGGTGATGGACACCTGGCCGGTCTCGGCGACCAGGAAGTTGGCGCCGGAGATGCCGACGTCGGCGTCGACATAGAGCTGGCGGAGGTGCCGGCGCGCGATCATCGTGAGCTCCTCGGGGCTGTCGGTGGCCGCGCTGCCGAGGTGCCGGGTGAAGAGGTCGCTGATGACCTCGCGCCGCAGGTGCATGCAGGGGAAGACGAAGTGGAAGGGGGGCTCCTTGCGCAGCTGCTGGATGAACTCGCCAAGGTCGCTCTCCACCACCCCGTAGCCCTCCGCCTCGAGCGCGTCGTTGAGGTGGATCTCCTCCGTCGTCATGCACTTCGACTTGATGATGGCGCGGGCGCCGGCCTCGCGGCAGATGCCGAGGATGATGGACCGGGCCTCGGCGGCGTCGCGGGCCCAGTGCACCTTGCCCCCGTTGCTCTCGAAGCGCGCCGTGAAGTCGGCGAGGTGCCGCCCGAGGTCGCCCACCGCCTCCCACTTGGCCAGGGCGGCGGCGTCGCGCGCGTGCTCCCAGTCCCGGTAGCGGGCCTTCTGGGTGTCGCGGCTGGCGTAGTAGCCTCCCAGCGCCTTGCGGAGGAAGTCGCGCTGGGGCGCGTCCGCGGAGGCGACGGTGGCGTCGTGGAGGAAACGGCGGAGGGGGCGGGACATCAGCGGGCGGCGAGGACCTCGGCCAGGTGGACGGTGCGGACCGCCTTGCCCTCGCGGCTGAGGTAGCCGCCGATCTGGAGCAGGCAGGAGGGGTCGGAGGAGACGACCAGGTCGGCCCCGGTGCGGGCCAGCGCCTCGCACTTCACCTGGGCCATGGCGGTGGAGATCATGGGGTACTTGACCGAGAACAGGCCGCCGAAGCCGCAGCACGTCTCGCCCTCCGCCGCCTCGACGAGCCGCAGGCCGCGCACCGCGCCGAGGAGGGCGCGGGCCTCGGCGCGCAGGCCGAGCTCCCTCAGGCCGTGGCAGCCGTCATGATAGGTGGCGACCCCCTCGAGGCGCGCCCCGACGTCGGTCACGCCGAGCCTCCGGACGAGGAACTCGCCGAACTCGAAGGTCCGGGCGCCCAGCTCGCGCGCCTCCTCCAGCCGGGGATGGCCGGCCAGGACCTCGGGGTAGAACTTGCGCATCATGGCCACGCAGGAGGCGGAGGGCCCGACCACGGCCTCCGCGCCGCGGAAGACATCGAGGGCCCGCAGGGCCGATTCCCTCGCCACCTGCCAGTGGCCGGCGTTGAACGAGGGCTGCCCGCAGCAGGTCTGAGCCTCCCGGAACTCCACCTCGTGGCCCAGGCCGCGGATGACCTGCGCGGCAGCCAGGCCGACCCGCGGGGCCAGCTGGTCGACGAAGCAAGGGATGAAGAGCGAGACGCGCAAGGGAGGCGGGGTCAGCGGAGGAAGGCCTCGTGCAGGCCGCCGTCGACCGTCAGGACCTGTCCGGTCGTCTTGGCGAGGCGGTTCCCCGCGAGGAGGAAGTAGGCCTCGGCCTGGTCGGCGGGGGTGATGGGGTTCTTGGTCAGCGTGCGGTCGGCGTAGAAGCGCGACAGCTTGGACGTGAGCGATTCCGTGGCCTCGTCGTCCGCGTAAGGGATGCCATACTTGGCCAGCGAGGCGATGACGCGGTCGCGCGGGAACATGGCCGAGCCCTGGACCACCGTCGCGGGCGCGACGCCGTTGACGCGCACCAGCGGGGCGAGCTCCATCGCGAGCTCGCGGACGAGGTGGTTGGCCGCGGCCTTGGAGGTGTCGTAGGCGACCGAGCCCTTCTTGGCCACGACGGCGTTGGCGCTGGTCGTGAGCACGAGGTTCCCGCGCAGGCCCTGGTCCTTCCAGGTCCGGAATGCCTCGTCGGCCACGAGATAGCTACCCGTGACGTTGAGGGAGAAGGTCAGCGCCCACTTGTCGTCGGGAATCCGGCCGGAGGTGTCGGGCGGGACGAAGATGCCGGCGGTCACGCAGATCGAGTCGAAGCCGCCGTAGGCGAGGGCGACCTGGTCGAGCATCGCCCGGATGGACGCGCGGTCCAGGATGTCGCCGCCCAGCCCGATGGCGGGGCCGCAGCCGGAGATGCCGGTCCCCGCGACCCCGATGCCCTGGCCGAGCCGGTCGGTGATCTCGCGGGCGGTCGCCGCGGCGGCCTCGGCGTTCTTGTCGACGCAGACCAGGTGGGCCCCCTCCTTGGACAGGCGCAGGGCGGTCTCGCGACCGATGCCCGAGCCGGCCCCGACCACCAGGACCACCTGGCGGGCGAGCTCCTTCTCCGGGGGCATGCGGCGCAGCTTGGCCTCCTCCAGCTGCCAGTACTCGATGTCGAAGGCCTCCTGGAGGGGCAGGGCCACGTACTCGTCGATGGCCTCGGCGCCGCGCATGACCTCGACCGCGCAGTTGTAGAACTCGGCGGTCACGCGCGACTCGGACTTGTCCTTGCCCCAGGCCACCATGCCCAGGCCGGGGATCAGCACGACGGTGGGGTTGGGGTCGCGCATGGCCGGCGAGTCGGGCCGGCGGCAGGCGTCGTAGTAGGCCTTGTAGTTGGCGCGGTAGCGGTCGAGACCCTCGGCCAGCTTGCGGCGGAGGGCGGCCTCGTCCTCGGCCTGCGGGTTCCAGTCGACGTAGAGGGGCTGGATCTTGGTCCGAAGGAAGTGGTCGGGGCACGAGGTGCCGAGGGCGGCGAGCCTCGGGGCGTCGTGGGAGTTGACGAAGCGGAGGATCGCCTCGTCGTCCTGGACGGTGCCGATGAAGCGGCGCTCCTGGGAGATTCGCCCGCGCAGCCAAGGGAGGACGGAGGCGAGGACCGCGCGGCGCCTCCCGGCCTCGAGGGTCTGGTAACGGGCGCCGCCGAAGGCCTTGGCATGGCCGCCCTTGGCCTGGTAGCGGGTCTCGATGAACTCCGCCGCCTCCTCGATGAGCGACAGGGTCAGCTCATAGCAGGCCTTGTCGTCGTCGTCCCAGGAGATGAAGCCGTGCTGGCCCATCATGATCGCGCGGACCGCCGGGTTCGCGCGGGCGATCGCCTGCATGGCGAGGCCGAGCTCGAAACCGGGGCGCATCCAGGGGACGTAGGCCATGCGGCCGCCGAAGATCTCCCGGGTCAGGCGCTCGCAGTTGCGCGAGGCGGCCACGGAGATGATGGCGTTGGGGTGCATGTGGTCGACGTGCCGGCCGGGCAGGAAGCTGTGCAGCGGGGTGTCGATCGACGAGGCCCTCGGGTTGAGGTTGAAGGTCGCGTGGGCGTACATCCCGACCATGTCGTCCTCCGCCCTCGACTTCAGGCCGTTGTCCTTGCGCGCGCCGTAGGCGGCCTGGAGGCCGACCAGCTTGTCCTGGTAGAGCGAGGAGAAGTTCTCCCGGGTGCTTGTGCGCAGGTCGCCTCCCGAGCCCTTGACCCAGAGGACCTCGACGGGGCGCCCCGTCAGCGGGTCGGTCTCGGTCAGCTTGGAGGAGGTGTTGCCCCCGCCGGTGTTGGTGATGCGCTGGTCCTCGCCCAGCTTGTTCGAGCGGTAGACGAGGCGGGCGACAGGGTCGAGCTTGGCGGCCTCGCTGTCGGACCAGAGACGGGAGACGTGCTTGAACGTTTTCATCGTTGGGTGGGCTTGTTGGGAAGTTGGCGGAACCGACGCAAGGCCGATTCCCAGGCGGGCGTGGCCCGGGGGCGGAACGTCGCGACGGGGAAGGAGGCGCGGACGGCCGCGCGGATGCCGGCGAGCCCCCGCAGCTTGTGGAGCGCGGCGGCCTGGACGAGGATGTTGCCGGCGGCGGTGGCCTCGACGGGGCCGGCCACGACGACGCGGCCGGTGGCGTCGGCCGCCGCCTGGTTGAGCAGGGCGTTGCGCGAGCCGCCGCCGACGATGTGCAGGGTGGCGAGCTTGCGGCCGGTCAGCTTCTCGAGCGCGTCGACCTCGAGCCGGTAGAGCAGGGCCAGCGACTCGAGGACGCAGCGGGCGACCTCCCCGTGGGTGCGGGGGGCGGGCTGTCCGGTCTCGCGGCAATAGGCGCGCACCTTCGCGACCATGTCGCCGCGCCGGAGGAACCGGGGGTCGTCGAGGCGGAGCAGGGAGCGAAGGGGCGGCGCCGAGGCGGCCAGACGGGTGATCTCGCCGTAGTCGGAGACCTGCCCCTTCTCGCGCCATTCGCGGCGACACTCCTGGAGGACCCAGAGCCCGACGAGGTTCTTGAGGAAGCGGGTCGTGCCGGCGTAGCCGGTCTCGTTGGTGAACCCCGCGCGCCGGGCGGCCTCGTCGACCTTGGGCCGGGGCAGCTCGACGCCGAGGAGGGACCAGGTTCCGGACGAGAGATAGGCCCAGCCGTCGCCTTTTTCGGCGGGCACGGCGGCCACGGCCGCGGCGGTGTCGTGGGCGCAGGTCGTCAGCACGGCGGCGCGGCGCAGGCCGGTCTCGCGGGCGAGATCGGGCCGAAGCTTGCCGAGGCGGGTGCCGGGAGCCACGACCCGGGGGAAGATCGCGCGCGGGATGCCGGCCTTGGCGATGAGGGGCCAGGCCCAGCGGCGCCTCCGCGTGTCCCAGAGCTGGCTGCCGGAGACCAGCGTCTCCTCGGCCCGGGAGACGCCCGAGAGGAGCCAGCTGACGGCGTCGCCGATAAGGAGGAATCGGTCGGCGAGGCGGAGCACCTGGGGGCGGCGGCGGGCGTCGTCGGCCAGCTGGTAGAGCGTGTTGATGCTCAGCGAGGCGATGCCGGTGGCGGCGAAGGCGGCCCGGGGAGACACGGTCCGCCCGGTCTCGGCGAAGGAACGGAAGGTCCGCTCGTCCCGGTAGGTGTAGGGCAGGGAGAGGGGCGGGCCCTCGCCGCGCAGCAGGACGTAGTCGACGCCCCAGGAGTCGCAGGCGACGGAGTCGACCGGGCCGCCCCGCGCGGCCTTGGCCAGACCGATGCGCACCTCGCGGAAAAGCCGCAGGATATCCCAGCGAAGCGTGCCGTCGGCGGTGACCGCGCCGTTGGGGAATCGGTGGATCTCCCTCATGCGCAGCCGGCCCCGTTGGAGGGTGCCAAGGATGACGCGTCCGGACTCGGCTCCGAGGTCGATGGCGATGTGGCGTGACATGGCGGGAAGGGTCAGAGGTTCAGCACCCGCTGCCGGTGATGCTCGTCGGGGCGGCCGGCGATCCGCTCGACCTGGTCGGGGCTGAGGAAGGCGGGTCCGCCGAGCGCGGCGGCTCCCGCGAAGATGGCCGCGGCCTTCTCCGCCATCTGCAGGGACGCGAGGACGGCGCCGGGGCTGGGGCCGACCGCGATGACGCCGTGGTTGGCGAGCAGGATGAGGCGCGGCGGGCGGCCGGTCCGCCCGATGAGCGCGAGGGTCTCGCGGCGGATGGCCCGGGCGAGGGCAAGGCCCGGGTCGACGTAGGGGACCAGCACCGACTCCGAGCCGCAGCAGACAATCTCGTCGGGGAAGGTCCGCCGGCGGGCGAACTCCTCCGCCCGGGGCGAGCACAGCAGCTGGTTGACGGCGATGGCGTGGCAGTGCCCGACCGCCTCGACGCCCGGCAGGCCGAGCAGCCAGGCGTGGAAGAGGGCCTCGACCGAGGGCTTCCGCGCCGCGGGGTCGACGCGGGCGTCGAGCAGGGCCTGGTCGACCTCCGCGTCGGCGAGGCCGTCGCGGTCGAGCAGGGGAAGCAGGCGGTCGAAGCGGCACTCCGTCAGGCCGTCGGCCTGCAGCGAGCCGAGGCTGCAGCCCGACGCCTTCACCGCGAAGGTCTCGGGGCCGAGCCGGACCGACGTGTTGCCCTCGCCGAGGATGGCCATGCGCAGGCCGGGTGAGCCGAGCTCGCGGGAGAGGTCGAGCAGGCCGGCGAGTCGGCGGTCGCGATCGGCGCTCATGGGGATGCGGCGGCCACGTGCACCAGGCGGCAACCGCCCAGCGGAAGGCGCGCGGCGCGGATCTCCGCCGGGGTGGCGTTGGTCAGCAGGGTGAAGCCGTCCAGGGTCGGGACGACCCGAACGGGTCCCGAGGCGCCGATCTTCGATCGGGTCAGGCAGAGGACGACGCGCTCGCTGACCTCCAGGAGCGCGTGGGTCACGGCGATGATGTCCTCCTGGGAGTTGTGCAGCCCCCGGCGGTCGACGCCCTCGGAGCCGACGAAGGCGAGGTCGAACGACCAGGCGCGAAGCGCCTTCGCGGAGGAGGCTCCCGCCACCATGCGCTGGCGCCCGAGGTAAAGGCCGCCCGGCACGTGGACCGAGGCGTCGGGGAGGCCGACGAGGATCTCGGCCGCCGCAAGGCTGGGCGTCACCACGCGCAGGCCGGGGACGCCGAGCGCGAGCAGGGCCTCGGCGACGGCCAGGGGCGTGGAGCCGGCGTCGATGTAGACGGTCATGCCCGGCCTTGCCATCCCGGCTCCGGCCCGACCGATGGCGCGCTTGGCGAGGGCCTCGCTCGACCGCCGCTCGTCGACGGAGGCGAGGCGACGGTTGAACTCGTTGAGCGCGCCGCCGCGGGTCCGGGTGAGGCGGCGCTGGGAGGCGAGGTGGACGAGGTCCCGCCGGACAGTGGCCTCGGAGATGCCGAATCGGCTGGAGATGTCGTGGACGGGAAGGTAACCGCGCTCGCCGATGAGCTGCGCGATGGACTCGCGACGCGCTTCGACAATGTGCCTGGGGACCTTCATCGAGGGGACGAACCTTTGACATGGATATGAGCGGTTTCAATCAATTAGATGCTTGCCACTTGCGGATCGATATGTCGCACAATATACATTATGTCTAATCACTACAACACCAGCAAATACCTGTTTATGGAAGCCAAATGGTGCCCAAGCAACTTGGCGCTTCTCCCAATCCAAGGGGGCGGAAGAATGGGTTCATCCGTGAATGGCCGAGTCCCGATCGCGCTGGCTGGTCTCGCCCTGCTGACGGCGGGGTGCGCCACCGATGGCGACGAGCCGGGAGGAGGTGTCGGCTGGGTCAGCTCGCCGCGCACCGAGAAGGTGACGCACGTGGTGCTGCACCACACGGTCGCCGGGCTTGGGGAATCGCTGCGCATCCTGTCCGGCCGAGAACCGGGTCGGCGGGTCAGCGCCCACTACCTGGTCACGGACGAGTCGCCCGCCAGGGTCATCGCGCTCGTTCCCGAGGATCGCGTCGCGTTTCACGCGGGTGTCAGTCGCTGGCGGGCGCGGGAGGGGCTGAACGGGGTCTCCATCGGGATCGAGATCGTCAACCCCGACGGCAACGCCCACGCCTACTCGGACAGCCAGGTCGCGGCGGTTGGCGGGCTCCTCGAGGATGTCATCCGGCGCCACGCCATTGATCCGCGCGACATCGTGGCCCACTCCGACATCTCCCCCGGCCGCAAGGTCGACCCCGGCGCGCTCTTCCCGTGGGAACGGCTGCATCGCGAGCGCGGCATCGGCCCATGGCCGCCCGCCGACCGGCTTCGCGCGGAGCATGGGTCCGGAGCCGCCCTGCCCTCCCCCTCCGAGATGCGGAGCCTCCTGGGACGATGGGGTTATCGCGTGGGCGTCGGGCCGGGATGGGACACGGCCGACCGCGACGCGCTCGCCGCCTTCCAGCGGAGATACCGCCCCTCCCGGGTCGACGGCGTCCCCGACCCGGAGACGGCGGCGATCCTCAGGGTCCTTCTGGCCGCCTATCCCGACACCCCATGACACCACGCCCCCTGCCCGGTCTGCGAAGCCCGCGCGAGACCGTCCGCGGACTCGCGCATTTTCCGAGGATGATCGACAAGGCGCGGCTGCACGCCCGCGGGCTCCTGCCGCCGGACTACGTCGGCGCGCTGGGGCGCGGCTTCGACCGAAGGGTCTGCGAGCTCCTGCGCGTGGACTACCGGGAGCTGGCCGATCACGCGGTCGCCCATCCCGGGCTGGGCGACGAGTCCCTGCTCGCGTGGGCCGAGAGCCGCGGGCGGCCCGCCTCGGAGGGCGACATCGAGGTGCTGAGCGACTTCCTCCGCAAGCGCGGCTGGAGGGACGAGGCGTCGGACAAGCTCGGCCGTGCGATCGCCGAGGCCGGCTATCCGCGCGACGGGAGCATCGCCACCTTCTTCGACCTCATCGACCGCGACGAGGGCCGCCCGCGCGCTCCCGGCCCCTAGCTGCCCGGCTTGGCCCGGCGAAGCAGCGAGGTGAGCGCATCCCTCTCCGGATAGCCGAACTGGGCGAGCAGCCAGGCGTAGAGACCGCCGCCGAGGAGCGCGCCGAGGGACATCGTGAGGAGCAGGAGCGGCTTGGGCGCCATCATCCCGTAGAGATGGTCGGCGAACCAGCGCTGGCTCTGGTAGGCGACCGCCGCCATCACGAGCGCGGCGACCAGGACCTGCAGGAGCGGCTTGACGAGATTCTCCGCGCCGTAGGCGGGCTCGGCCCGGACAAGGCCGCGGCGGAGCACGGCGTGCTGCCAGGCGGCCGAGGCCAGGTTGGCCCAGGCGAGGCCCTCCACGCCCAAAGGCTGGGCGAGCGCGGCGGAGAGCGCGGCGTTGACCGCCAGCGCGTGCACCGCCGCGCGCAGCGTGAGGTCGGCGCGCCCCGCCACGGTCAGGGCCCGCGCGGCCAGCGCCGAGAGCGCGTACAGGGGCATGGCGGCGGAGAAGAGCACGAGCAGGCCGGCCGAGTTCTCGACATCGACGGGCGAGAAGCGGCCGTACTGGAAGAGCACCTCGAGGACCGGCTGGGCGAACACCGCGAGGCCGAGCGCCGCGGCGATGTTGACCGCCATGACCAGGCGGACGCCGCGCGCGTAGTTCCGACCGAGGGCCTCCCGGTCCCCCTGGGCCTTGGCCAGGGCGAGGGCCGGGAAGATCACGGTGGCGATCGACACCGAGAAGAGGCCGACCGGCAGCTCGGTCACCCGGTTGGCGACGTGGTAATAGGTCAGCGCGGCGTCGTCCAAGCCGAAAGCCAGGAGCCGGGAGACCAGAAGGTTGAGCTGGAGCACGCCGGCCCCGAGCAGCGCCGGCAGGAAGGTCGCCCTCAGCTCGGACCAGGCGACCGCATCCGGGGCGCCGCGCGCCGGACGCCAGCCGAGGCGGCGCAGGCCGAGCAGCGGGATCAGGAGCTGCAGGGCGCCGCCGACCACGGTGGCCGCGCACAGCACGCGGGCCTGCCCGAGCATGTCGCCCGGGGAGACGGCGGGGCCGATCCACGCCATCGAGGCGATGAGGCAAAGGTTGAGGCAGCCGGCGGCGATCTCCGCCAGGCCGAATCGTCCCAGCAGCTGCACCGAGGCCGTGACCAGCGCGGCGGCGCAGACCAGCGGCAGGTAGGGCATCGTCCAAACCGTCAGCTCCGCCGCCAGGGCGGCGCGCTCCTCGAGCAGAAGGGAGGCGGCGAGCGCCACCCCCATGCCGAGCAGGGCGATCCCGGTCAGCCAGGGCAGGACCCGGCCGAGCACGTGGTTGAGAAAGCCGAGCGCGGCCGGCCTTCCCTCCCGCTCCAGCTTTCCCGCCAACGGAGGGACGAGCGCGGACGAGAGGGCTCCCTCGCCCAGCAGGCGGCGGAAAAGGTTGGGAATCTGGAACGCCAGGAGGAAGGCCGAGGCCACCGCGCCCGCCCCGAAGGTCGCGGCCATCAGCTGGTCGCGGACCAGCCCGAGCACGCGGGACACCAGGGTCCAGGACGCCGTGACGGCCATCGACCGGTACTGCCGCGACTGCTCCGACATCGCGATGGGTCAGGGCTGGACGGCCCCGAAGCCCTCCTCCAGGACGGCGCGCATCGCCGGGACCAGGTCGACCCTCGGCACCTCGGCCTCGGACCGGCTGGCGAGCTCGCGCACCTTGGCCACGCCGCGCGCGACCTCCTCCCCGCCGTAGACCAGGGCGAAGCGGGCGCCGGCCGACTCGGCGGCCTGCATCAGCTTGGGGAACCGGCCGTCGCGCAGGTTGTACTCGACGCGCATGCCCGCCGACCGCAGCGCGGCCACGTCGCGCAGCGCCGCGTCGCGGGCGTCGGCGCCCAGGATGGCGACGAAGAAGTCGGGCCCCTCCGCGTAGGAGGGCATCAGGCCGCGCGACTCAAGCAGGTTGGCCACCGTCACATCCCCCATGCCGAAGCCGACCGCGGGCATGGCGGGTCCGCCCATCCGCTCGACGAGGCCGTCGTAGCGGCCACCCCCCGCGAGGGCGCGCTGCTCGCCCTCGGCGTCGAAGGCCTCGAAGACGAACCCGGTGTAATAGGCGAGCCCGCGCACGATGCCCAGGTCGACCCGCACCAGGTCCCCGACCCCGAGGCCGGCGAGCAGGCTGAGGAGCTCGCGCCACTCGGCGAGCCGGGCGGCGACGGCGGGGTCGGCGCCCGCGGCGGCCTCCAGCTCGGCGAAGGAGCGGACCGCGGCGAGCCGGCGCGACTCGGCGAGCACGCGGGCCGGGTCGGCGGACGCGCCCGAGAGGGCCGACGTCACCTGCGCGAGGAGCTCGGCGTCGGTGGAGCGCCCAAGCTTGTCGACCGCGCCCAGCACCGCGGGGGCCGCCTCGTCCGGCACGCCGAGCGAGGCGAGCACGCGGAACCACAGCGTGCGGTCGGAGAGGCGGAGGGCGAAGCTGTCGCGGCTGAGCCCGAACCCGAGCAGGCACTCGGCGCAGAGCGCGATGACCTCGGCGTCGGCGCCGGGGCCGGCCTCGCCGAGCAGGTCGGCGTTGAGCTGGTGGAAGGCCCGGAGGCGGCCCTTCTGCTGCTTCTCGTAGCGGTAGCACTCGCCGATGGCGAACCAGCGGATGGGCTTGGGGAGCGCGTTGGCCCGGGCCGCGACCAGGCGCGCGAGGGTCGGCGTCATCTCGGGGCGGAGCGCCACGGCGCGCTCGCCCTTGTCGGTGAAGTTGAAGAGCTGGCGGACGATCTCGTCGCCGGACTTGGCCGTCAGCAGCTCGAGCGGCTCGAGCACCGGGCCCTCCCACTCGCGGAAGCCGTGGCGGCGGCAGGCGCGGCGCCAGACATCGAGGATATGGCCGAGCCGGGCGCGGTCCTCCGGATAGAAGGCGCGGAAGCCGGGGAGGGACTCGAACTTGGACATGCCTTGGCCCGCTCGCTCAGGCGGTGGGAGGGGTGCCGGAAGCGGAATCCGAGGCGGGGCCGCGGGGCGCGTCCTCGCCGCCGGGGTGCTGGTAGCGGGCGAGGTCGTTCTCCCTCAGGGCCTTCTTGAACTCCTTGCCCGCCTTGAACTTCACGACCGCACGGCGGGGAATGACCACGTCCGTCTCGGGGCGGTTCGGGTTGCGGCCGATGCGGCTCTCGCGGACCTGGACCTCGAAGACGCCGAAGTTGCGGAGCTCGACATCGCGACCCTCGAGCAACGCCTGCTGGATGATCTCCAGCGTGCGCTGAACCGCGTCGCGAATGGCCTTCTGCGGGTGGTTCGACTCCTCGAAGATGCGCAGCACGATTTCGCGCTTGGTGAGATTGGCGGGCTTTTGCGGCATGGAGGAATCGGGTGGGTGCCGCCATCGAAGCGCGGAAGGCGGGATTGGCAAGTCTCCTAAATGCTTGCTGGGACGAATCTTGCGGGCAACCCACGTCGCCTGACCGCCTTATTCGACGTTTTGAACCTGCTCCCGCATGCGCTCGATCTCCGCCTTGGCCTCGAGGACGGCCTGCGTGGTGGGGATCTCGGAGGCCTTGCTGCCAACGGTGTTGGCCTCCCGCAGGAGCTCCTGGGTCAGGAAGTCGAGGGGGCGACCCGGGGCGGCCGATCCCAGGAGGCCGCGCCCCTGGGCGAGATGGCTCCGCAGGCGGGTGATCTCCTCCGAGATGTCGGAACGGTCCGCGTGGAGCGCGAGTTCCTTGAGAACGCGCTCGTCCGAAGGGTCGAGCTCGAGCCCCAGCTCGGCGAGACGGCGGAGCAGCCGGTCACGGCGGCGGGCGGGACCCTGCGCGGCGGAGGACTCCATGCGGGAGACCAGCTCGCCGAGGACGTCCAACCGCCGAGCGAGGTCCGCCGCCAAGGCCTCGCCCTCCCGGGCGCGGGAGGCATCGAGGGACTCCAGGGCTGCCTTGCAGCAGGCAACCGAGGCCTGGCGGACGATGTCGTCGGGAGGCGGCGCGGTCCGGGACTGCCGCTCGCTCAGCCGGAGCAGAACCTCCCAGTCGGGCTCGCCCGGTATCCCGTGGGCATGGGCCAGGCGGCGAAGCTCGGCGAGGGGCTCGGCGAGGTCGGGGACGCCGCCCGGGGTTTCCAGGGAGAGTCGCAGGGTCAGCTTGCCGCGCTGGAACATCCCGCGGGCGAGCGCGGTCAGGTCGGGCTCCATCGCCGCCCATTCCGGCGGCGCGTGGACGGCGACGGCCAGGCCGCGCTGGTTGACGGACGAGGCCTCGGCGACGAGGACGGACTTGCCCAGGGGGGCGGTGGCGCGCCCGAACCCCGTCATGGAACGGAGGCCCGGCATCAGAGCTTGATCTCGACGCCCATCGCCCTCGCGGCGGACCAGACATCCTTGTCGCCGCGCCCGGAAAGGTTGATGAGAACCACCTTGTCCGCCGGAAGCTCGGCCGCCCGGCGAAAGCCCCACGCAAGGGCGTGGCTCGACTCGAGCGCCGGGATGATGCCCTCGGATCGGGACAGCAGCTGGAAGGCGTCCAGCGTCTCGGCGTCCGTCGCGTAGCCGAACCCGATCCGCCCCGCGTCGTGGTAGTGGGCGTGCTCCGGCCCGACGGCGGCGTAGTCCAGCCCCGCGGAGACGGAATGGGTTCCCTCGATCTGGCCCTCGGCGTCCTGCAGCAGGTAGGTCATGCAGCCCTGGAGGACGCCGACCCGCCCGCCGGCGAAGCGGGCGGCATGCTCGCCGCGGCGGATGCCCCGGCCGCCCGCCTCGACCCCGGTCAGCCGCACCGAGGGCTCGTCGAGATACTCGAAGAACGAGCCGATCGCGTTCGAGCCGCCGCCGACGCAGGCGACCACCTCGTCGGGAAGCCGGCCCTCGGCCTCGAGCATCTGGGCCTTGGACTCGATCGAGATGATGCGGTGGAAATCCCGGACCATCATGGGATAGGGGTGCGAGCCGTAGGCCGTGCCGAGGATGTAATGGGTGTCCCTCACGTTGGTCACCCAATCGCGCATCGCCTCGTTGACGGCCTCCTTCAGCGTGCGCTGGCCGGCGCCGACGCCGCGCACCTCGGCGCCCATCAGCCGCATGCGGTAGACATTCAGGGCCTGGCGCTCCATGTCGGCCTCGCCCATGTAGATGACGGCCTTCAGCCCGAACCGGGCGCAGACGGCGGCGGTCGCCGTGCCGTGCTGGCCCGCGCCCGTCTCGGCGATGATGCGCGTCTTGCCCATCCTGCGGGCAAGGAGCGCCTGCCCGATGACGTTGTTGATCTTGTGGGCGCCCGTGTGGAGCATGTCCTCGCGCTTCAGGTAGACCTTGGCGCCGCCGAGGTGGCGGGTCAGCGATTCCGCGAGGTAGAGGCCGGTGGGCCTTCCCGCGTAGATCCTGAGCAACTTGGCGAACTCGGACTGGAAGACGGGGTCGCGGCGAGCCTCGTCGTAGGCTCGCCCGAGCTCGAGCAGGGGTGTCATCAGCGTCTCGGGGACGAACATGCCGCCGTAGGCGCCGAAACGGCCGCGGGGGTCGGGAAGGCGGAAGCGAGGCTCGGGGCCGGGAATCAGGGAGGAGGTCGCCACGGGAGGGAAGGCCCCATGGGTAGGCGGACGCGGCGATAAGGCAAGCGAGAGGGCGCCTGGTCTGGTGTCGACTCCCGCGCGGCCGCAGGCTAGCGAGTCCCCATGCGACCGCTCTGCTGCCTCCTGACCGCGCTGGCGGCCCTCGCAAGGGGGGCTGGCGAGGAGGTGTCCGCCGAGGCGACCCGCGGGGAGTTCACCCTGACGCGGGCCGC
This sequence comes from Verrucomicrobiota bacterium, assembly GCA_030831965.1. Classification (GTDB taxonomy): domain Bacteria; phylum Verrucomicrobiota; class Verrucomicrobiia; order Opitutales; family UBA953; genus UBA8828. The sequence continues at coordinate 2,485 of JAURJZ010000012.1, read as the reverse complement.
GGTCACCGGGGTGGTCGAGGGCGCCACCGAGTTCCTCCCCGTCTCCTCGACCGGTCACCTGATCCTCGCCAACAAGCTGGTGCTGGACGTGAACGACGACCCGAATGTCACGGTGGCGGGCGTGTCGGACCGCAGGGGAAACCCCGTCAGCCTCAAGCGCGCGGCCGACGATTACCTCGTCATCATCCAGGTCGGGGCCATCCTCGCGGTGGTCGCGGCCTTCTGGCGGCGCTTCCGCGACCCGAGCCCCCGCGTCGTCCTCTCGACCCTGGTCGCCTTTCTCCCAGCCGCCGCGCTCGGGCTGCTCGCCAAGGACTGGATCGAGGCGTTTCTCTTCGACCGCATGGTCGTCGCCTGGGCCCTGCTGCTCGGCGGCGTGGCCATGCTGGCCTTTGACCGCCTGTATCCCCGCGGCGAGCAGCCAGGGCACGATGAGCTCGAGACGCTGTCGCTGCCCCAGGCCCTCCGCATCGGCTGCTTCCAGTGCCTGGCCCTCATCCCGGGAACCAGCCGCTCGCTCGCCACGCTGCTCGGCGGGCGGGCAAGCGGCCTGTCGCACGCGGCGGCGGCGGAGTTCTCCTTCCTCGTCGGATTCGTCACCCTGACCGCCGCCTCGGCCTACAAGGCCTGGCAGCTGGGGCCGGCCCTGGTCGCGGTCTATCCCGCCCCGCCCGCCCTCCTTGGCCTTGCGGTCAGCTTCGCCGTCGCCTACGCGACGGCCGGGTGGCTGGTGCGCCACCTCCAGCGGCGGGGATTCGCGCTGTTCGCCTGGTACCGCATCGCCGTCGGCGGGGGACTGCTCCTTGCCTGGTCCGCGCGCGGATGGCTGGCCTGAGCGTCAGTTCCTTCCGGGCAGGAAGGGCTGAGCGAAGGCCTGCTTGAAGTCGTAGACGTTGCTGAAGTCGGCCGGGCTGTCCTCCTCGGATTTGCCGAAGAAGCCGCCCTCGATCAGGTTGAAGACGATGTTGCCGACGTCGGCGGTCTTGCGCACGCCCCAGTTGGCCAGCAACGGGTAGGCCATGGGTCCGTAGGCCTCGAGACAGTGCTGGCGAAACCCCTCGAGCATCTGGGGGCCGCTCACGTGGCGGCTGCGGGCGCTTGCCTTGGCGCCCTTCCGCGGCTCGCCATGGACGGACCGCTGGGCCTGGTCCAGCCCGAGGCGGACCGCATGGTACGCCTGGGGGCGGTAGCGCGGGTCCTTGGCGACGCACCCGCGGATGACCTCGTCGATGTCCATCCCGCCAACCTAGGCGCGCCGGCGCGCCCGAAAAGCAAAAAGGGCGCGGCGCGCCGGGGTGCCGCGTCGGCTTGCCGGCCATGCTAGCATCATGGCCCATGCTCGGCGCCATCGCGGGTGACATCATCGGCTCGGTCCATGAGTTCACGCGCAACCGGCGCGACGACTTCCCCCTCTTCGTCGAGCTCAGCTCGCCGACGGACGACTCCCTGCTCACCTGCGCGGTCGCGCTCGCCTGCCTCGACACCTCCGTCGGCTATGCCGGGCGCCTCGTGGAGGCCTATCGGCTCGCCGAGTCCAAGCCCGGCGGCGCACCCCTCGGTCCCTCGTGGGGAGACGGCTTCCGGCACTGGGCGAGCGAGGGCGGCTCGCGCCGGGGGGATTCGCTCGGCAACGGGGCCGCCATGCGCGTCTCGGCCATCGCCTGGGCCCACGACGACGCGAAGGAGGTGCTTCGCCAGGCGCGCCTGAGCGCCCTTCCGTCGCACGCGCACCCCGAGGGCGTCCGTGGCGCGCAGTGCGCGGCGCTGGCCACGCATGTCGCCCGGACAACCCGCGACCCAGCCCGGGTTCGGCAGGTGGCGGAGGGCTTCTACGGCGCCCTGCCCTCCCTCGACCGGCTGCGCCGCGAGCATCGCTACGACGAGACCTGTCCCGTCTGCGTGCCCGCCGCGATGGCCATCGCCACGGAGACGGGGGGATTCGAGGCCTGCGTCAGGGCCGCCTGCTCCATCGGGGGCGACGCCGACACGCTCGCCGCCATCGCGGGCGGCGTGGGCGAGGCCCTCTGGGGCGTTCCGGCGCCGATCGCCGACGAGGCCGTGCGCCGCCTGAGAGCCGCCTATCCCTGGGCGGCCCGCGCCGTCGATCGCGGCCGTTCGGAGTGGAAAATCCCCTGAGGGAACATCCCGTCGCTCCATGGGGTCGGAGCATCGCATGAGGACCCTGCCCCGGCTCCTGATCCTCCTGGGAGGGCTCCTGCCGGCGTTCCTCCCCGGGCAGGACACCCAGAGGCTCCTCGCCTCCTGCAATATCGAGTGGTCCTCGCCCTCCGAGGTTCCGGAGGGAGGCATGCCGCTGCCGGGCATGTCCGGCGCCGGGGCGAACGCCTGGTTTTCCCAGGGCGAGCTGGGCCTCTACCTCGCCCACAACGGCGCCTATGACGCCGACGAGGTCCTGCGGAAGCTCGGCGCCCTCCGCATCCGGGTCGACGGCGTGGATCTGGCCAAGCCCGCCAAATTCTCCCAG
>JAURJZ010000011.1 GCA_030831965.1 Verrucomicrobiota bacterium | reverse complement strand
CGCCGGAGAGCGCCTGGTCGGACGCCGACGAGAGGTTGAGGAACGCCCCGGAGGCGATCGAGACGGCGCCCGCGTAGCTGCCCGAGCCCAGCGTGCCCGTGACGCTCAGCGTGCCGGAGGCGACGGTGGTGTCGCCGGTGTAGGTGTTGGCCCCGGAGAGAAGGAGGACCCGGGCCGCGGGAGCGGCCATCCTAAGGGCGAGCGTGCCGGTGCCGCCGCCGATGACCCCGCCGATGGTCAGGTTCTGGTTGGTGTTGGGGGTGCCGAAGGTGAGCAGCTGGGTCCCGGCGGCGGCGCTGCTGATGTTGCCGCTCAGGGAGCCGCCCTCGGCGCTGAGGGTGGCGTCGCCGGCGAGCCTAAGGTTGGCCGACAAGGTGCCGCCGCCGAGCCGGATGGCTCCGCGGTCCTCGCTGTTGCCCGTGCCGGACAGCGTGATGCCATTGCTGAAGGTCGCGGTCGCGGAGGGAACGTAGACGTAGAGCTGGGCGCCGGTGTCGATGACGAGGGAGGCGGAGGTGGTGAGGGCGGCCTCCACGCGCAGCTTGTTCGACTGGGTGCCCTCCGCGGCGAGGTGGAGGGTGCCTCCGAAACCCGAGAGATGGGTGAGGATGGTGTTGCCCGAGGCTCCGCCCGCAAAACGGAGGTTGACGGTCCCGGCGCCCGTGAACGTCTCCCCCATGGTCGCGTTGTTGGAACCGGCCACCTGGAGCTGCAGCGTCGCGCCCGAGTTGACGACAATCGCACCGGTGCCAAGGGAGCTGTCGACGCCGGTGAGCGAGCCGACCAGGGTGCCCCCGGCGACGACCGTCCCCCCGCTGTGGGTGTTGGTCCCGGTGAGGGTGGCGGTGCCGGTCCCGGACTTCGCCACGAGGGTGGAGCCGGTCAGGGCGTTGGCGCCGCTGGCGGCGACCGAGTAAGCCACGGTTGAGTTGTCGAAGAAGACCGTGCCGGTGCTGACCGCCGAGCCCAGGGTCAGGGCCGAGTTGGTCACCGCCGTGGCGACTCCGGAGCTGAGGTAGGTGTCGGCGAAGACGACGCCGCCCAGGGCGGCCTTCGCGGTGTCGAACGTCGCCTGGGCCAGCGCGAAGTCCGCGTGATTGGTGGCGAAATTGGCCGAGGCGGCGGCGTCCCAGGTCGAGCCGGCGGAACCCGTCCAGCGGCCGATGTTGGTCACATCCCTCACCTGGATGGCGTTCATCTGGGTGGAGGCGTCGCCCCTGACCGTGAACGACTGGGAGGTCGCGCCCGCCGTGAACCAGCCGAGCGCGAACTGCCCGACCCCGCCGGTGGTGTTGCCGACGTTGTAGTCGAGCGTCTGGCTGTTGGCGCCGTAGATGCTCAGGGTGCGGGTGGTCGAACCGCTGCGGGGATCGCCCACCCAGTACTGGGCGACATAGGTCCTGCCGACCGTCAGGTTGTTGAGGTTGACGGTGGCGAGGGTGTTGGCGGAGGTGTAGACGCCGCCGACCAGGGCGGCCTTGTAGGTGGCGTCGAGCGAGCTGAAGGCCCCGGTGCTGCTCGTGAAGGCCGTCGTGTTGATCCCGCCGGTGAAGCCGGACATCGTGACATTGCCCGCGCCAAGGCTGGTGGAGTTGACGTTGGCCCCCGCCAGCGTGACCCCGTTCATGGTCCGGTTGGTGTTGGATAGGCTGTAACCGTAAAGCTGGATGCCGGCGGAGAGGACATCGGCGGGCGCGCTCACATTGACGCCGGCGCCCCAGACGATGGGGTCGGCCCGGAGGATGGGAGCGGTTGACGCGCACCCCAAGGCGAGGGCGGCCGCGATGAGGAATCGGGCGCCGACGGAGCGATGTCCGAGCGAATACCGCATGGGGAAGGCCGGGGATTGACCTAAAATCCATCCTAGGCGCGAGGGCGCCTGGGTCAACCCGGGAAAGCCTCCCCCAGGGGGAGGCTCAGAGGGTCTTCAGGTAGGCGGCGAGGTCGGCCACGGCCTGGTTGTCGAGCCCCATCTGGGAGGGGTGGAACATCAGCGAGCGGCGCAGGGGCGCGAGCTCCTTGATCCGCGATCGGGGGACGGTCTGGACGAGCCCGCCCATGGACTTGACGATGACGGGGTCGGCCGAGGAGAGGACGACGCCGTTGATGACGACACCCTCGGTGGTGACGAGGCGCCAGCCCTCGTAGCCGTGGGAGATCTCGGCGTCGGGCTGGGAGATGCCGAGGATGACGTTCTCGCGCGACTGGTTGCGGCCGTAGGCGGTGAGGTCGGGGCCGTACTCGATGCCCTGGTCGCCCAGCTTGTGGCAGGCGAGGCAGGCGCCGGCGAGGACCTTGCCGCGGGCGGGGTCGCCGGCGAGGCGGGCGATGGACTCGACGGGACCGAGCCGGGGCGCGTCGGGCGCGACGGGCGGGAGCTCGGCCGCGCTGAAGGTGGCCTTGGCGGGGTCGAACAGGCCGCGCTGGCGCAGGAGGTCGTCGACCTTGAACTCCCCCCAGTCGTTGCCCTTGCGGTTCATCAGCCACCACTTGGCGAGGTCGCGCTGGGCGAAGGCGGCGTCGGAGGCCAGCTCCACCATGGCGTGGGCGGCGGAGGCGCTGCGGGTGAAGGCGAGGCCGGTCAGGGCGCGGCGGACGGCGGCGGCGTCGAGCTGGCCCGAGCGGATGCGGGCGAGCACGCCGGACACGGACTGCGGGGGATGGAGGCGCCAGGTGAGGTCGACGAAGGCGGGCGACCACGCGGCGGGTTCGGGGCCGGCGTCCTTGGCGAGGAGCGACCAGAGCTCGGCCTCGCGGCCGGTGGCGCCGAGGCCGACGGCCTCGAGGTAGGCGCGGTCCTTGCCGTCGTGGCGACGGGCGACCTCGGCGAGGATCGGCAACGCGTCGGTGGCAGGGAAGGCACGGAGGGCGAGGGCGACCTCGCGGCGGACGGCGGGCGAGGGATCCTTGGCGAGGCGCGCGGCGGTGGGCAGGACGTCGACGCCGGCGGCGCGCAGGGCGCGGAAGGCGACGAGGCGGCGGGCGTCGTCGGCCTTGCCGAGCTCCTCGCGGACGAGGGCCACGCCCTTGTCGCCGAGCTGGGCGAGGAGGAAGGTCGCGCGGGCGGCGACGTAGGGGTTGGCGTCGCGCAGGAGGGCGGCGACGGCGGGCACGGCGGCCTCGCCGCGGGCCTTCAGGCGGTGGAAGCCGGCGCCGCGCACGTTGGGGGCGGGGCTGCGGAGAGCGAGCAGCTGGCCCTCGGGCGTGTCGAGGTCGAGCTTGGGGACGACCGGCCTGAAGCCCTTGGGGGCGAGGCGGTAGATGGTGCCGGCGAGGCGGTTGTCGCGCGTGCCGTGCCCGCCCACGCCGGGGTCGAACCAGTCGGCGAAGTAGAGGGCGCCGTCGGGACCCACGGTGACATCGGCCGGGCGGAAGAGGGTCTTGAGCTCGCCGGTGGGACGGCCGCCGAGGAAGTCGGAGCCGGCCCACTCGCGCTCCTTGTTGGAGGTGACGAAGTCGAGGCGCTCGAGCCGGAAGCCGGCGCCGTCGGGCTTGGGGAAGTAGCCGAAGATGACGTTCTTGCCAGCCTCGCAGGCGAGGAGGAGGCCGGACCACTTGTCGCCGAGGGCGCCGTTCTCGTAGAAGGCGACGCCGGTGGGGGAGCCGCCGCCGTAGACGTCGCCCGCGGGCATGGTGCCCGGGTCCTCCTGGCGCCACTCGGCGGTGGGCACGTCCTGGCCGGGCCGGCGGTCGGCCTCCCAGGTGCGCTTGCCGTCGGCCGAGGCGAAGCCGGCGTTGCCGCCCTCGAGGACGTGCGAGACGCGGCAGGCGGGAGGGTCGTCGTTGTCGGACTGGAAGACGTCGCCGAGCGAGGTGACGGCCTGCTCGTAGCTGTTGCGGTAGTTGTGGCCGAGGATGCGCGCGCCGGTGCCGTCGGGGTTCATGCTCACGGTGGCGCCGCCGATCCAGACATTGCCGTCGTCGCTGCGCTGGCCGGCCGCCTTCTGGGTCATGTAGGGGCTGCCGACGCGGAAGACCTTGCCGTCGCGGTCCTTGAACTCGGCGCCGCAGTTGCCGAAGTTGAAGACCCACCGGCCGTCGGGCCCGACCGTCACGCTGTGCAGGCTGTGGTCGTGCTGGCGGCCGGAGAAGCCGCTGAGCAGGACCTCGCGGCGCTCGGAGGCGGGGTCGAAGCGCCCGTCGCGGTTGGCGTCGTGGTAGACGAGGAGCTCGGGCGGCTGGGCGACGACGACCTTGCCGTCGATCGCGGCCACGCCGAGGGGCGAGGCGAGGAAGGGCTCCTGGACGAAGACGGAGGATTTGTCGGCCTTGCCGTCGCCGTCGGTGTCCTCGAGGACGACGATGCGGTCGCCCTCGGGCCGGCGGTTGCCCTTGGAGCGGTAGTTGACGCCCTCGGCGACGAAGAGGCGCCCGCGCTCGTCGAAGTCGATGTTGGTCGGGTTCTCGAGCATCGGGGTGGTGGCCCAGACGGTGACCTCGAGGCCCTCGGGCACGGTGAAGAGCCCGGGCGGCACCAGCGTCTCGCCGGTGTCGGCGAGCTGGCCGGACTGGCGCGGGCGCTGGGTGTGGACGCGGAAGCGCACGCCGGCCTCGCTGGGCTGGCCGCCGCGCACGGCGCCCCCGTCGTCGATCGCCACCTTGGACCGGAAGCCGACCACGCCCGCGGGCAGGTCGTACGAGATGAGGGACTCGGCGTGCGTGCCGATGCCGTCGGCGTAGACCTTGCCGGCGACGGCGAGGGGGCCGCCCTGGTTGTTCCGGCCGACGACGACCTTGCCGTGGGCGGCCTGGGCGGACTTCCAGGCCAGGGAGGTGAGCGGGCGGGCGGAGCCGTCGGCCATCACCAGGACGGGCTCGATCCAGTTGGCCCAGTCGCAGCTCTGGTTGCCGCCGTCGTGGGCCACGAGGTGGAGCTCCTTGGCGCCGCGCAGGTCGGCGCTGACCTCGGCGAGGCGGGCCTTGGGGTCGGCGGTCACCAGGGGCGACTCGGCGACGGGCTTGGCCGACTGGGCGGCGAGCAGGGCCGGGGCCGCGAGCAGCGACAGGGCGAGGGCCAGGCCGGACAAGTCAAGGGGGTGCTTCATGGGACGGGGTTGTTTACACGGGCAAGGACTCCCGGTTGCAGTCTTTTTTCATCGCAACAGCCGGCGGCGAGACCTGTCTCAACGCCATGACCCCGTTGCTGGCATTGGCCGGCCTGCTGGCGGCGACCCCGCCGACCCCCGCTCCCTTCGCCCCGGGCCAGGCGCCCCTGCGGCCCGAGGAGGAGCCGCACGCGGCCCATTTCGTCAACCGCGACCGGGTCTACGACTTCTACGCCAAGCAGGCCCTCGCCTTCGGCGGCAAGGACCCCCTCCCCGCCCTGCTGCCGCCCTTCCCCGGGCTCGACCAGGGCAAGCATGGGCACCAAGGGAACCAGAACGACCGCGACACCTGGAAGGACGGACGCTGGGGCGCCTCGGATTTCGGCCACCTCTTCTCGGGCGTCTTCCGCGGCGCCGGGCTGACCCTCCCCAAGGCCGTCTGGGTGAGCGACGGGACCCGCCACGCCGTCTTCGACCCCTCCGCGCTGGCCTTCCGGGCGCGCTGGACCGGCGGCTTCGTCAAGCTCGGCGACCTTCGCCACGGCTTCAACATCGGCGCCTCGCCGGGCGGAACGGCCGCGGCGGAGCCGGCCGCGACCGCCGCGCGGGGACCGGACGACGTCTACCGCGGCTTCTACCGTCATGGCTCAAGGGTGATCTTCAGCTACCGCAAGGGCGGGCGGGATTTTCTTGCGACGCCGGAGGACGGCGAGCGCGACGCGGCCAGTCTTGCCCACCTCACCCGAGGGGGGCCGGCCAGGTGGCCGCAGTGGGTGACGGCGGGCGGCAAGCTCGGCCAGGGAAGCCCGATTGCGACGGACACGCTGAACATTCCCTTCAAGAACCCCCACGGCACCCTGTTCTTCCTAACGGGCCTCGACTTCCTGCCCGACGGCACCCTCGCCGTCTGCACGATGACGGGCGAGGTCTGGCTGATCAAGGGGGCCGACGGCGACCTTTCCCAGGCGCGCTGGAAGCGGTTCGCGACCGGGCTGCACCAGCCGCTCGGGATTCGCGCGGAGGAGGGACGGCTGCTCGTGGTCGGCCGCGACCAGGTGACGCGCCTGCACGACCTCAACGGCGACGACGAGGCGGACTTCCACGAGTGCGTCGCGGACGGCATGGCGACGTCGGGCGGCGGCCACGACTTCATCGTCGGGCTGGAGCGCGACGCCGAGGGCCGCCTTTACACCGCCTCCGGCAACCAGGGGTTGGTCCGGCTGACGCCCGGCAAGCCCGGCGCCGAGGTGCTCGCCACGGGCCTGCGCAATCCCAACGGCATCGGTCTCTCGCCCGACGGCCGCTTCCTCACCTCGAGCCTCCAGGAAGGCAACTGGACGCCGGCCTCGGCCCTCGTGCAGGTCGACCTCGCCGCGCCCGGAGCGCGACACTTCGGCCTGGGCGGGCCGCGCGGCGGGAAGCCGATCGACCTCCCCCTG